>NZ_JAXOJP010000093.1:0-1025 GCF_036663795.1 Parasphingomonas halimpatiens | reverse complement strand
ATGGATTCCCTTTTTCTTTGAGATGTGATTCACCGTGATCGGAGGTGGATCATGGGTAAAGCGCATTCGATTGATCTTCGGGAGCGAGTTTACGGGGATGTTGCGCTGGGCAAGTCGCGTCGCGCTGCGGCCCGTCGTTTTGGTGTCAGCGCGAGCACGGGTGTGCGGTTGGCGCAGCGCATGGCGCAGACCGGGTCGCTTGCGCCGGCGCGTCAGGGTCGCCCGCGCGGCAGCGGGAAGCTGGCGGCCTATCGGGAGCGGCTGATCGGCTGGGTTGAAGCCGAACCGGACATGAGCATGTCGGAGTTGGCAGCGTTGCTGGAAGCCGAATGCGGTGTCGTGGCACATACCACCTCGCTCTCGCGATTGCTTCTGGCGGCGGGTTATACCGTCAAAAAAAACGCTGCTGGCCGACGAAGCCGCGCGCGCTGACGTTGCCGAGCGAAGGCGAACATGGCGACGCGGGCGCCAGCCGCGGATGGCCCGTGAGCCGCACCGGCTGGTGTTCATCGACGAGACGGCAACGACCACCAAGATGACCCGACTACGCGGCCGGGCACGCAAGGGCGAGCGGCTCAAGGCGCGTGCGCCGTTCGGCCATTGGGGCACGCAGACGTTCATCGCCGCGCTTCGTCATGACGGGTTGACCGCACCCTGGATCATCGACGCGCCGATGAACCGCAAGATCTTCGAAACCTATGTCGAGACGCAGCTCGCGCCGACCCTGGCCCCCGGCGATGTCGTCATCCTCGATAATCTGTCGAGCCACAAAAGCGAGCTGGCCAAGGCGATCCTCAAGGAGCGCGGCGCCTGGTTCGTCTTCCTGCCCCCCTACAGCCCCGATCTCAATCCGATCGAAATGGCCTTCGCCAAGCTCAAAGCGCATCTGCGGCGCATCAAGGCCAGGACGATCGACGATCTATGGCGCGCCGTCGGCAACATCTGCGATCTCTACACACCCGAGGAATGCTGGAACTTCCTCAAACATGCAGGATATGCGTCAGATTAAACGCATCGCGCTCTAG
>NZ_JAXOJP010000092.1:0-1053 GCF_036663795.1 Parasphingomonas halimpatiens | reverse complement strand
TGCCCAGCTTCGCGTTGTGACAGAAGCAACGCGGGCGAGGTCGTTGGCGAAGAAATTCCAGGCATCGCAACATTTTGAGACGACATGATCGTAGTCATCGAAGACGGTGTTGGAGAGCATGTTACCGCGTAGATATTCCCAAATGTTCTCGACCGGATTGAGCTCGGGAGAATAGGGCGGGAGCTTCAGCAAAGAGATGTTTTCGGGGATTTTGAGGCTTGCGGCGATGTGGAAGCCGGCGCCATCCAGGACGAGAACGGCATGGGCGCCCGGCGCCACTTCGCGACCGATGTCAGCGAGGTGCAGCGAGACCGTCCCGGCATCGAGGCGGGGTAGGACAAGCGCGGAAGTAGCGCAGCGGGCCGGGCATACGGCGCCCAGAATATAGGCCCAACTGCGCCGCTGATCGCGCGGCGCGCGCGGTCGGGTTCCCCGCTTCGCCCACATCCGGGTCAGCGTGCCCTGTTGGCCGACCCGCGCCTCGTCCTGGAACCAGATCTCGATCGGCTTGCCGCGCGCCTGCTCGGGCAGAACCTCGGCTACCTTGTCGGCGAAGTCTTTTTAAAAACGGCCTGAGCTTCGAGGTCGGCCTTGGGATTGTGCGGGCGCACCGACAGTCGACGATAACCGAGCTTGGCAAGGTGTTTGCCGACCGTCCGCTCATGCACGGTCACGTCGAACTGTTCCTTGAGCTTGTCGCGCAGATCGATCCGCCGCCAGCGGACAACCTTGTCCACCCCGGTCTCAGGGCCAGCCTCGACCAGTGCGATCAGCGCTTGCTCTTGCTCGGCCTTGAGCTTTGCAGGACGCCCCGAGGGCTTGCGGTTCTCAAGCCCCGCAAGACCGTCGGCATTATACCGGTGAACCCAATCCCGGAGCGTCTGACGATCCATCCCGCAGCTTCGCGCTGCCGTCGCACGATCAACCCCTTCCAACACCAACGCCAGCGCCAATATCCGCCGCGCCGCCCGGGCGCTCTTCGCTCGACCCGATGCCTGGCGAAGGTCAGCCGCCGTCATATCCAGTCGCGTAATCGTGATCCCAGACATCTCC
>NZ_JAXOJP010000091.1:0-1096 GCF_036663795.1 Parasphingomonas halimpatiens | reverse complement strand
CCGTCGCGGTCGTGCCGAGGTGGAACGTCACCCCATGGTCTTCGTGGACCTTGCGGAGATAATCCCCGACCTGTGGTCCCAGAACCTTCGCCATGAGCGTCGTCTCGGTCCCGACCATTTGCACGTCGATGTTCCGAGCCCGGAGTGATGCCGCGACCTCCAGCCCGATAAAGCTTGCGCCGATCACGACCGCGCGTTTCGCGACCAGCGCCTTCTCGACGAGCGCACGGCTGTCCGTCAACGTCCGCAGGTAGTGGACATGCGGAAGGTCGGCGCCGGGAATGCTCAAATGGATCGGCTCGGCGCCGGTCGCGAGCAGTAGCGCGTCGTACTCGTAATGCCTGCCGTCGGCGAGTTCGACGCGGCGGGTCGCCGTATCGATCGCCGTGACGCGCGCGCCTAGCCTTAGGTCGATGTCGTGCTCTTTGTAGAATTCCGCCGACCGAAGAATATTGGACGCATCGGACGCCGTACCAGCGAGATACCCCTTCGAGAGGTTTGGCCGGTCGCAGGGTAACGTGTTGTCGGCGCTCAGCATCATCAGGCTGCCAGTATAACCCTCGTGCCGAAGCGCCTCCGCAGCGGCGTTTCCGGCCGCGCCGCCACCAACGATGAGGACGGACTTCGGCAGAACAGCGGATGGGGGCTGCGGTTGCGCCTCCCACCGCTCCAGCTTTTCCCGAACGAACACGGCCCCAACCGGCGCATCGAATGGCGTGAACTGACGCGTCACGTCGCACACCGCTTCGACACGCCAACGCGAAACCGGGTCGAGCGCGGGCGCCCGGAGCGCCTCACCGGTGCGAAGGTCGAAACAGGCGTGGTGCCAGGGGCAGCGGACCGCATCGCCGACCAGAAGTCCTTGCTCGAGCGGCGCGCCATAATGCGTGCAGATCGCACCGACCGCGAACACCTCATTGCCACGTCGGGCGAGGAGCACGGGCTCGCCTAGGGCATGCCCGAGCAGCATACCGCCGTCAGGAATTGTCGAGAGCTCGATCGCCTGCGTGAGGTCTGGTCCGCTCAGCTTTGGCTTCTCGTCGCTCATCTCGTCCTCCGTGCTGCGGCTCAGCAATGTCTAGTCGGTGACGGCAAC
>NZ_JAXOJP010000090.1:0-1150 GCF_036663795.1 Parasphingomonas halimpatiens | reverse complement strand
AGAGGTGGCTCGGTTCATTTGAACAGCTCGGCGCAATTGCTAAGTGGAGCGTCTGCCGGTTTCATGCCGCTGCGAGAAGCGGCCGGTTGAAGTAGACGTGATCGGGTGTCCTGCGGTCAAGCGATGAGTGCGGGCGTCGTCCATTGTAGAAAGTCAGGTACCGGCTGATCGACGCGCGGGCCTCGCTGACCGAGCCATAGGCCTGCAGGTAGACCTCCTCGTATTTCACTGATCGCCACAGGCGTTCGACGAACACATTGTCGCGCCAGGCGCCGCGGCCATCCATGCTGATCGCGATCTTCTCGCGGTGCAGGACGGCGGTGAACGCCATGCTGGTAAATTGGCTGCCCTGATCGGTGTTGAAGATTTCCGGCGCCCCGAAGCGCGCCAGCGCTTCCTCCAAAGCCTCGATGCAAAAATCCGTCTCCAGCGTGATCGACAGCCGCCAAGCCAAAACCCGCCGGCTAAACCAGTCGACGATGGCGATGAGGTAGACAAAGCCGCGCGCCATCGGGATGTAGGTGATATCCGTCGCCCAGACCTGGTTGGGCCTCGTCACCGCCAGCTTGCGCAGCAGATAGGGGTAAATCTTATGCCCCGGCGCAGGCTTTGACGTGTTGGGCCGTCGGTAGATCGCCTCGATCGCCATCTTCTTCATCAACGTTGAGACGTGCAGCCGGCCGACCTTGACCCCTTCGCCGGCAAGCAGATCGCGCAACATCCGGCTGCCCGCGAACGGGAAGTCCATGTGCAGCTCGTCAATCCGCCGCATGATCGCGAGGTCGGCAGCCGAGGTCGGCCTGGGCAGATAATAGACGCTGCCACGGCTGATCCCCAGCTCCCGCGCTTGCCGTGTCACCGGCAACGCGTGCGAACGGTCGATCATCGTTTTGCGCTCGGCAACAGTCCCGCCTTGCCGAGCGCCCCGGATAAAAAATCGTTCACCAGCGTCAACTCGCCGATCTTGGCGTGTAACGTCTTTACGTCGATCGCCGGCTCGGCCGGCTCGCTATGGCTGTCCGACCCGAAAACCCCCGCTGCACCCTCCAGCAACTGGCCGCGCCACGTCGTGATCTGGTTCGGGTGCACGTCAAACTGATGCGCTAGCTCGGCCAGCGTCTTCTCGCCCTTTACCGCAGCTAAGGCCACC
>NZ_JAXOJP010000089.1:0-1153 GCF_036663795.1 Parasphingomonas halimpatiens | reverse complement strand
CACGCGTGCAGGCCATTGCTTTTCGAGGCCGGCGGCGAACGCCGCCGGGGTGGCGTAACCGAGCGACGAGTGCGGCCGCTCGACATTGTAATCATCGACCCAGGCGGCGATCTTCTCCCGGGCATGCGCGATGCTCGTGAACAGCGTCTCGTTGAGCAGCTCGTCGCGCATGCGACCATTGAAGCTCTCCACATAGGCGTTCTGGGTCGGCTTGCCGGGCGCGGTATAATGCCAGTCGATCCTGACTTCGCCGCACCATTCGAGCACCGCGTTCGAGGTCAGCTCCGTCCCATTGTCGCTGACGATCATCCCCGGCTTGCCGCGCACCGCGATCAGGCCGACCAGTTCGCGCACGACCCTCGTGCCCGAGATCGACGTGTCGGGGATCGCCGCCAGGCATTCGCGCGTCACGTCATCAACGATGTTGAGCACCCGGAACCGGCGACCCGTCACCATCTGATCGTGGACAAAGTCCAGGCTCCACCGCTCGTTGGGCAGCGCCGGGACCGGCGCAGGCGCCCGTGCGCCAACCGCGCGCTTGCGGCCCCGCCGGCGACGTACCGTCAGCCCCTCCTCGCGGTAGAGCCGCTGCGTCTTCTTGCGGTTGATCGTGATACCGTCGCGCCGCAGTAGGACATGCAGCCGCCGATAACCGAACCGCCGGCGCTGATGCGCAAGCTCGCGCAGCTTCTCCCGCACGGGGCCGTCGTCGTCGCGCCGTGACCGATAGCGCATGCTCGTCCGGTCGGCCCCGATCACCCGGCACGCCTGCCGCTCGCCCATCCCGAACACCGCCCGGAGATGTGCGACCGCTTCCCGCTTAGCGGCAGGCGTTACCATTTTTTTGTCAGCAGATCCTTCAGACCCGCATTGTCCAGCATCGCGTCCGCCAGCAGCCGCTTCAGCCTGCCGTTCTCGTCTTCCAGCGCCCGCAGTCGCTTCGCTTCCGACACCTCGAGGCCGCCATACTTGGCCTTCCAGTTGTACAGCGTCGCCTCCGACACACCGTGCTTGCGCGCCAGGTCGGCCGTCTTCGCGCCCGCCTCCGCCTCCTTCAGCACCCCGATAATCTGCTCTTCTGTGAACCGTGATCGCTTCATCCGTCCGTCCCTTCTTCAGGCCGGACTCTAATCGCTGCTGGTAGAAAATCAGG
>NZ_JAXOJP010000088.1:0-1255 GCF_036663795.1 Parasphingomonas halimpatiens | reverse complement strand
TGTATAGACCGGAGAGATAGCGAACAGGTGTTCGGAGACATGGTGAACACATTGGGTGCGGAGGTGCCCGATGCCATTCAAGGAGTCTTCGATCTTGTCACAACGGGAAGAGTTTTGCCGTTTGGCGTTATTACCGGGTTCGAACGTGAGCGAGCTTTGTCGCCGTTTCGGGATTGGTCGGACGGCGGGGTACAAGTGGATCGAGCGTTACCGGCGCGCGGGCACGGCGGGTCTTTGCGACCGTCCTCGTCGGCCGCTGACGAGCCCGTCGCGGACGCCCGACGCGGTGGAAGCGCAGGTGCTGGCGTTGCGGGCGGAGCATCCTTGCTGGGGAGGTCGCAAGCTCCGCCGGCTGCTGGAGTGGGACGGGGTGGAGCGGCCGCCCAGCGCCTCGACGATCACCGAGGTACTGCGCCGCGCTGGCAAGCTGGATGGCCCGCGGGCTGGTGAGGCGCGAGGCTATTGCCGGTTCGAGCACCCCGAGCCGAACGACCTGTGGCAAATGGACTTCAAGGGTCACTTCGCGCTGGATCGCGGACGCTGTCATCCGTTGACGCTGACCGACGATCACTCGCGCTACGCGCTCGAGATCGGTGCCTGTGCCGACGAACGCACGGCGACCGTGCAGGAGCGGCTCGAAGGGCTGTTCAGGCGCTATGGCCTGCCACGACGGATGTTGGCGGACAACGGGCCGCCCTGGGGCACAACCGGGCCGGAGCGGTACACGCGCCTGACCGTCTGGCTGCTCGATCTGGGCGTCACGATCAGCCATGGCCGCCCTTATCATCCTCAGACCCAGGGCAAGGAAGAGCGGTTCCACAGGACGCTGAAGGAGGAGCTCATCGATCGTCGCCGCTTCGCCGATCTCGCGTCCGCGCAGCAAGCCTTCGATGGCTGGCGCGAAATCTACAATAGCAGGCGCCCGCACGAAGGGATCGGCATGGAGACGCCGGCAAGCCGCTACCGCGTCAGCGCACGCAAGATGCCCGACACGATCGACCCGCCGGAATACGACGCCACCGCCCAGGTCCGCGTGGCCGACGAACAGGGCCGCATCATGTTCAAACGCCGCAAGATCCGATCCTCCAAGGCGTTCGCCGGAAAACGCCTCGCGCTCCACGCCACCGATACCGATGGCATCTTCACCCTATGCTATCGCCGCCACGTTCTGGCGCAGGTCGACCTGCGCCAGAACATCGTTCAACCTGTTCACCATGTCCCCGAACACCTGTCCACCTTGTCTCCGGTCTAAACA
>NZ_JAXOJP010000087.1:0-1560 GCF_036663795.1 Parasphingomonas halimpatiens | reverse complement strand
CCACCGAGGCTGTGTGAAAACGCCATTTGAGCCGCGGCGCATTGAGCTGCGGCACGGGCATTCTTACCGCTGCATCGCCGCGATCAGACCGGTTGCTCCCATCAGGGCGATTGCGCGTTTGATGTTATAGGCGAGGACGTGGAGGCTCATCTCGGTAGGGACGTTTCGCAACGTGCGCGTCTTGAAGTGACTTCGGCCCATCCAGTCCTTGATGGTCCCGAAGACGTGTTCCACCGTTCGTCGTCGGATGCGCATGGCATCGGGCATATGATCGAGCCTGGCCTGCATCGCATCCAGCACATGCTCGTGCTTCCAGCGCCGGATTCGTCGGTGCGGTTCGGGCGTGCAGCGCGGCTTGAGCTCGCAAGTCTGGCAGGCCGTCAGGTGACGGTAGAAGAAGATGTCGCCTTCCCGGTTCGCGTAGGTCTGGCCCGGCGTCAGTTCGTGCTTTGCCGGACAGACATACAGGTTACGCTGCGCATCGAACCGGAAGTCCTGCTTGGCAAAGTAGCCGCGCTTCACGCCGCTTGAGGTCAGAGGTTTGGGGCAGATCGGGATCAGGCCAGTCGCCTCGCACGCAAGGACCTCCTCGCCTGAGAAGTAACCCCGGTCGGCCAGTATTGTCAGATCTTCAACGCCGGTCGCTTCGCGTGCCAGCTTGCCCATGGCAGCAAGCGCACTTCGGTCGTGACCGACGTTCGTAACCTCGTGCGCCACGATAATATGGTGGTCGGCGTCGACGGCTGCCTGAAGGTTGTAACCGACCTGTCCCGTCCCCTTGCCGGCGCTCGCCATGGCGCGCGCATCCGGGTCGGTCAGCGAGATCTGCCGATCGGGCGCGGCCTCGACCGCCTGCTCCATCGCCTTGAGGTCGCGCATCTGTCGGCGAAGCGCCTCAAGTCGCTCGGTAAGCCGGGTCGTGCGAACTTCCGCGACCTCGCTCTCCTGCCGGTCGGCGGTATCGAGCATGGCCAGATATCGCTCGATGCTCGCATCCACCTGCTCCATCCGACGGCGGATCGCGCCCGGCGTGAAGTTCTTGTCGCGCGTGTTCAGCGCCCTGAACCGGCTGCCGTCCACCGCCACTGTCCCGCCGGCGATGAGGCCAAGATCACGGCAAAGCGTCACGAACTGCCGGCACGTCGCCTGGATCGCCTGACCGTTGTCGCGCCGGAAATCAGCAATGGTCTTGAAGTCTGGCGCCAACTTGCCCGTCAGCCACATCAGCTCGACGTTGCGACCTGCCTCGCGCTCAAGCCGCCGGCTCGACTGCACCTGGTTGAGATACCCGTAGAGATATAGCTTGAGAAGCATCGCCGGATGATATCCCGGGCGTCCCGTAGACGCTGCATCCTCGAAGCCGAGCCCCGCCAGATCCAGTTCGTCGATGAAGACATCGACCACGCGTACCGCGTTGTCCTCGGACACGTAATCATCAACGCAATTGGGCAAAAGCAGCTTCTGCCGGCGATCACAGCCCTCAATGAAACGTCCCACTTCGGCGCCTCCTGCAACGCCAGAATCATAGCATATCAGGGCGTTTTCACACAGCCTCCACCA
>NZ_JAXOJP010000086.1:0-1802 GCF_036663795.1 Parasphingomonas halimpatiens | reverse complement strand
CTGGCGGACGAGTTGCGCGCGGAGACGATTTCGGCGGTGGGGACGACCGGGGGTCACCTCGGATCGGGGTTGGGCGTGGTCGAGCTGACCACCGCGATTCACTATGTCTTCGATACCCCCAATGACCGGCTGGTGTGGGACGTCGGGCACCAATGCTATCCGCACAAGATCCTGACCGGCCGGCGCGACCGCATTCGCACCTTGCGCATGGGCGGCGGGCTGTCGGGCTTCACCAAGCGCAGCGAGAGCGAGTACGACCCGTTCGGCGCGGCGCATAGCTCGACCTCGATCTCGGCGGCGCTGGGTTTTGCGGTGGCCAACAAGCTGGCGGGCACGCCGGGCAAGGGCATTGCGGTGATCGGCGACGGCGCGATGTCGGCCGGCATGGCGTACGAGGCGATGAACAATGCCGAGCAGGCCGGCAACCGGCTGATCGTGATCCTCAACGACAATGACATGTCGATCGCGCCGCCGGTCGGCGGGCTGTCGGCGTACCTGGCGCGGCTGATCTCCTCCTCGGAATATCTCGGGCTGCGGAGTCTCGCGAGCAAGATCACGCGGCGCATCTCGAGCCGGATGCACAAGGCGGCGTCGCGGGCGGAAGAATATGCCCGCGGCATGGCGACCGGGGGCACCTTCTTCGAGGAGCTCGGCTTCTATTATGTCGGGCCGATCGACGGCCATAATCTCGATCATCTCATCCCGGTGCTGGAAAATGTCCGCGATGCCGAGGAGGGGCCGATCCTCGTCCATGTCGTGACCAAGAAGGGCAAGGGCTATGGCCCGGCCGAGGCCGCGGCCGACAAATATCACGGCGTGCAGAAGTTCGACGTGATCACCGGCGCGCAGGCCAAGGCACCGCCGGGCCCGCCGCAATATCAGAATGTGTTCGGCGCGCAGCTGGTGAAAGAAGCTGCCAGCGACCCGCGGATCTGCGCGATCACCGCAGCGATGCCGTCGGGCACCGGGCTCGACGCGTTCAGCAAGGCCTATCCGGAGCGCTTCTTCGACGTCGGCATCGCCGAACAGCATGGCGTGACCTTCGCCGCGGGCCTTGCGGCGCAGGGCATGCGGCCGTTCTGCGCGATCTACTCGACCTTCCTGCAGCGCGCCTATGATCAGGTGGTGCATGACGTGGCGATCCAGAACCTGCCCGTCAGGTTCGCGATCGACCGTGCCGGGCTGGTCGGCGCCGATGGCGCGACGCATGCCGGCAGCTTCGACGTGACCTATCTCGCGACCTTGCCCAACTTCGTGGTGATGGCGGCGGCCGACGAGGCCGAGCTGGTGCACATGACGCATACCGCCGCGCTGCACGACAGCGGGCCGATCGCGGTGCGCTACCCGCGCGGCAACGGCACCGGGGTCGAACTCCCCGCCACCGCGCAACAGCTCGAGATCGGCAAGGGTCGCATCGTCAAGGAAGGCCACAAGGTCGCGATCATGTCGCTCGGCACGCGGCTGGGCGAGGCGCTCAAGGCGGCCGAGATCCTCGAGGCCAAGGGGCTGTCGACGACGGTCGCCGACTTGAGGTTCGCCAAGCCGCTCGACGAGGCGCTGATCCGCAAGCTGCTGACAAGCCACGAGGTCGCGGTAACGATCGAGGAAGGGTCGGTCGGCGGGCTCGGCGCGCATGTGCTGACGCTGGCCAGCGACACCGGGCTGATCGATGGCGGGCTCAAGCTGCGCACCATGCGCCTGCCCGACACCTTCCAGGACCAGGACAAGCCCGAGCTGCAATATGCCGAAGCCGGGCTCGATGCCGATGCCATCGTCGAGACCGTGCTCAAGGCGCTGCGCCA
>NZ_JAXOJP010000085.1:0-1826 GCF_036663795.1 Parasphingomonas halimpatiens | reverse complement strand
AAAACCATCCGCACCGCTCGCTCGCGGACCTCGGGCGCAAACTTGTTCGTTGTCTTGCTCGTCATGGCTCCACCTTCTCAGGAGTTGGAGCCTCCGACAAACCCGGCGCGGTTCAATGAGACCATTCCGCTAAACGCTCCTGCAGTCCTTGCGAGATTTGATCAAGAATGCTCTGCTCGGCGGAGAGCATCTCGTTGTATTTTAGCTCAGCTTGGCCTCGAAGCTCGCTCAATTTCTCAGCGAAGTTCACCTGAGCTCGAACGGTGCGCGCGAGAAGCCGACCCAAGGCGGTGTTCTTTCCCTCTGCTTGCTCGCCCGAGGCATCCTTGACCGCAGGGATGTACACCCATTGCAGATGTTTTCGCAGCAATCCCTGCCCTTGGCTAACTCCATAAAACTGATCTTCACTTGGGATTAATACGCACTCCCCGGGTCGCGCTGCCTCGTATTCGTGCAGCGCGGAAGTCATGGCGTCCTTTGTCTTTGCAATCGGTAATGCGGGAAACTGCTCGCAAATTGCCCCATATATTGCTTGCAGATCGGCGCCTCTCACTCCGTCACCCAAGGCTGCAAAATAGGGTGCGAAGGCGATCATGCCGAGGCGATTGCCGAACTGCTTCAAAGCAGCGACCCCACTCTGTATATCGAACACCGCCTTTGCGGTTACGACCAGTTCGCCCCGGCGGCAGTAGCCAGCAAAATCAGATTGCGCGTCTTCCGATAAATCGTCGAAAGTGAGGGTGACCTCAATGGGCTCAGCAGTATTGCCGTTGTGAAAATCCTCTCGCTCTAGATTGCTAAGATTCGTTGAGGCATTTTCGGTCTCTCGAAAGAAAATATTCAATGCACATAGGATCGTCGATTTTCCAGCCCCATTAGCTCCAATCAAACAAGTATATGGTTCGAATTCAACTAACTCGTCGTCATACGCACGAAGGTTTTTTATTCGTATCGATTTGATAAACATACTTACCCCCAGTGCAATATCAGAGCACAATCTAATTCGAAAATCTAGTATTTCGGCATAATTTGCAGGCCATCAACGTGCATCAGCTGATAAGAATTTTCCCTGTCGTCGGCACTCCCTAGGGAAATGCAAGCAGGATCTCCGTCGCCAACGTTCCTCCCTAATGGAATCACGCCCACATCGTTGTTTGCCTAGCGTAGGCCACGACTGGCGATGAGGTTCTCCCGGGCCAGCCAAGGGGCATCGTCGAACGCTAGTGGTGAAAATCATACGCTTAGTACCCGAGTGCGGCCGGGGTTGAAGCGAGCCAAAGCGGCCCGTCAGCAGTCGCCACTGTTGAGGACGTTCAAACGGTAGGCGATGAACGCTCTGGCGATATACAAGCCGGACTGGGACAACGGCGGGCAAGTCGCTCGGCGCTGCACACCGGTACGAAGACTAGATTCATATGACGAAGGGGCGAGGAGATGGCAGAAACGACTGGCAAGCAGCAGCGCCAGCCCGGAAAAGATTGCCCGGTTTGCGCTGAGCGAATCAAGGCTGGTGCGCGGCGGTGCCGCTATTGCGGCTCGTCGCTAAGCTGGCGGGAGCATTTAGGTCTTGGGAACACCATCCTAGCGTTGCTGGTGGCGCTGGTGTCCGTCGTAACTGCGGCAGTGCCGACGTTTTATAACCTCTTTAGTTCGAAGAACTCAGACCTGAATATCGCCTTTGTCAGCACCGATTCGGACTGACGTGACCCCCTGATTTTCTACCAGCAGCGATTAGAGTCCGGCCTGAAGAAGGGACGGACGGATGAAGCGATCACGGTTCACAGAAGAGCAGATTATCGGGGTGCTGAAGGAGGCGGAGGCGGGCG
>NZ_JAXOJP010000084.1:0-2278 GCF_036663795.1 Parasphingomonas halimpatiens | reverse complement strand
GCTGTGGTTCCGGCGTGTTCGCTTCGTCATACGATCTCCTGTTCGGCAGCCAAGCTGGCCGCGTTCAGGCAGAAACTCCACTTTGCAGCCTGTCCAGATTTACCGAGCCACCTCTGGATGCATCACCGGGCGTGGGGCCGGACGTGGCGTTACAGATCAAGCGTGGTTGCACGGAATATGAGGTCATGTGCGGCCCTTCCGACCAATATCAATTTGCCCCCGAGCAGGCGGCGGTGGAGCGCTGGCTGATGGCGCGGTTTCGCCGCTCACAACCACGTCCTCCATCGCCCAGGCGATATGTTCTACTCGAATGGGCCAAATTCGCCTGGCAGATCGGTGACGAGACTTCTCGCGATGTCGTTGGCGCACTGCACCCGGGTCGCCCGATCGTTGTCTATGATCCGGGGCCGCCATCGGCAGCAACAGGCGATTGCGATATTTCAGACACGCCGACTGACAATTAATCTGTTTCGGCAGTAATGGGGCCGTCAGAATTCTTAAAGGCATACAAATCAACGTCGGCTTTTTACTTCGGTAAAGCTAGGCAAATTTCTAAAGACCTGGATATTTATAACAATGACATTGCGATGACACGAGCAATAGCCTTTAATCACCGACGCCGCCCTTCGACTTCGGCCCACGCTTTGCCGGCGCAAGCTTGAGCCCCGTCTTCGCTTCCATATCCGCGAGCCATTCCTTCGACCCCGCCCGACGCTCGCGGCCTTGCGCAAGCCGGCATAGGTCAACGCATCGTCGAACGGCTCGCCCAGAAAGGCGGCGAAGTCTCCGACGCGCGCCAGCGCTGGGGCGACGGTGACAACATGATCGTCCCGGCCCGCGATCAGCGCGCGGGTGCTCGACCAGCGCCAGTCCTCAGGTCGATCGACCAGCCGCGCGCGCAGTGGGTTGAGCGCGACATAGCGCAGCGCGGCGACGAGGTGCGGCTCGTCCATCGCCACCGAGCTGAAGCGGCCCTGCCAGAGATGGCCGGTCACGCGCAGCCGGGCGTTGATATAGCCGGTGTAATGGCGATGGACGTAGCGGAAGGTGCGGCTCAACCCGTCCTCGTCGCCCGGCGTCGCGACGATGTGGACGTGGTTGGGCATCAGGCAATAGGACCAGATTTCGACCCCTGCCCGGCCCGCCGCGTCGGCGAGCAGATCGAGATACAGCGCATAGTCGCCATCTTCGAAGAAGGTCTTCTCGCGGCGATTGCCGCGCTGCGTCACATGGTGCGGGATGCCGGGCAGGACGATGCGCGGGAGGCGGGCCATGGTTGGAGGTTAGCGTGGTTGGATGTCGAGTGCAAGAGATTGGGGGTTATTGCACGTGTCACCGTAATTTTCACCGTAATTTCACGTGCCACCGTAATTTGATTACGTTGACGGCATAGCTCTTGCTCGCGGTGACATAGCCGGCGAAGGCATAGGCGTCGTTGCCGCGCGTCTGCGCGAGGATCTGGCTAACCGGGTTGTAGCCCAGCCCCCAGCTGACATCGCCCGAGGTGCCGGTCAGGTCGTGCGTCAGACCGTCCAGCCGCGAGACCGCGTCATAGCCATAGACGAAGTACGTGCCGTCGGGGTGGGTGACGCGCGTACGGTTGCCGTCGGGGTCGTGTTGATAGGCCAGCGTGCGCGCAGTGCCGTCGAGGTTGGTGGTCGCCGTGGTGAGGCTATTTAGTGGTTATTGCACGTGTCACCGTAATTCCACGTGTCACCGTAATTCTAATTCCGTAATTCACCGTAATTCAATTCGGTAATTCTAATTACGCGATTACCCCATGTAATTCGCGTAATTATACTACATTAGCGCAATTCTATTATAGAGTTTAAGCCGTTATTTGCTTGATAGTAGCCGTCTGCTCTTTTGGAAAGGAAAATTAAATACCTCTTTCCTTTTTCACAGCAATTTTCAATCGATTCTTCGTTGATATTACTATCAATTACTAATATTTTTTCTGTTTTAGCAGAATGCCTTAGCGATTTAAAAGACACCTCAACCGAGAATGCGATGCAGTTTATATTATAATTTGTACATTTGGAGGGGCTGCCTGCCACGCCCACCAGAACTTCATCCGACTTTTCCGCTTGCTCGCTAAGAGGAGATATCCGCAATTCGTTGCCGACACCGCTCAAGGCTAACGTGCTTGCGACTACAAAAACCTTAGAGCCCGAGCGGAAAGTGGTTGAGCGATATCAGTAGGTTGTGATTCACCGTCGTTGTCGAGACGATAGGAGAAGCAGATGGCCTGGACTGATACCGCCCGCCGGCAACATAG
>NZ_JAXOJP010000083.1:0-2494 GCF_036663795.1 Parasphingomonas halimpatiens | reverse complement strand
CTTAAGGCAGCTCCATTCTTCGTCGCTCATCAAACCACGGATCAAGGCAGCCTCCCAAAAGCCACCCTGAATCAGATACTGCCGCTATTGGGAATCCCCTTTGTCAACACGGCCTAGTGGTCCGATTCTGACATTTGCTACCGCTTTCGGCGAGGTCGCGGGCAAATGTCAGAATCTTCCGGACCACTAGCAACTTTATGATACTAGTGGATTTTAAGATTTTGACATTCGCTCACGACCTATCCGATTAGAGGGGTGCGAATGTCAAAATCAATCCACTAGCACATAGTGCGGCAGCTTTGTCGCGGCACTGCTCCCTCGGGCACGAGCAGTGCCCGAGGCCTCAATCGCCGAAAGAATATCCGGGTTTCGTCGGCATGACGGGTGCCGTGAACTCGGATTATAATTTGGAACGGCCATTACGAGGTGTAGACGCGACTACCATGGGCGACGAAACGAACACTCCCGCGGATCAGAAAGCCGCCGAGGCCGACGTCGAATGCTTTCGAGGTCAGCTTGGGCCGTTCGTGGTCGCTGCCGACAAGACGCGCATGGCGATAGTCTTCACCAATGCCAGGAAGGCCGACAACCCGATCGTTTTCGCCAATGATGCTTTCCTCGAACTGACCGGGTTCGACCGCGAGGAGGTGCTCGGCGCGAGCTTCAAGTCGTTGATGGCGCGCGGCGCGGGGTCGCAGGCGCTCGCGGAAATCGAAGCCGCCTTTGCCGGCCGCGCCGACCGCGAGCCGGAGATTTGTTACCGGCGCAAGGACGACACCAGTTTCTGGGCATCGCTCTACATCAGCCCGGTGTGCGATGAAGCGGGCGAAATCATCCAGCATTTCATATCGTTCGTCGACGAAACCGATCAGCGCGAGCGGCAAACGCAAAGCGAGATGCTGATCGACGAGCTCAATCACCGCGTGAAGAATACGCTCTCGACGGTGCAGTCGATCACGCGCCAGGCATTGCGCGCGAGCGACGACCCGACCGTCATCCGGGAAGCGATCGAATCGCGAATCTTTGCACTGTCGCGGTCGCACGATCTGCTGACACGTCACAAATGGAAAGGCGCAGGGCTCCACGATCTGATCGACGCGGCGCTGAAGCCGTTCGGGGTTGCGAACGGTCACGCCGAACGCTTCAACGTCGAGGGCGCCAATGTCCGCCTCTCGCCCAAGACGACGCTGGCGCTCGGTATCGCCTTCCACGAACTGGCGACCAACGCGGTGAAGTACGGCGCCTTTTCGAACGATGTCGGAACGATCGGGATCGCGTGGGACAACGAGGTGCGGCCGGACGGCGAGCGGTTGGTGATCACCTGGCGTGAAAAGGACGGGCCCGAGGTCGTGCCGCCGACGCACAAGGGATTCGGGTCGCAGGTCATAGAGCGTGGCTTGGCCCACGAACTCCACGGCAAAGTGTGTCTTGAGTATCTGCCCGAGGGTTTGGTGTGTACAATCGACCTTCCCATTCCGCGAAAGGTCGTAGATGCATAGTCTCCTGACCGGACGACGGGTGCTCGTCGTAGAGGACGAGATGATGGTCCTCATGAACATTGAGGGCGCGCTCGCCGATTTGGGGTGCGCGGCCATATCCTCAGCAGCGACGGTCGATGACGCCTTGGCCCTGCTGAAGGCTGAACATTTCGACGTCGCGATGCTCGACGTGAATCTGGGCGGACAGACCAGTTATCGTGTCGCCGATGCCCTCGCACGGCGCTCCATCCCGTTTGTCTTTTCGACCGGCTATGGCGAACATGGCCTTGAGCCTCGCTTCGGCGATCAGCCCGTGCTGCAGAAGCCCTATAGCGATGCCGATCTCGGGGCTGCTCTTGCCAGCCTGCTGAGTGCCGGCAACGCGATCATAGCATAGTCGCTGCCGAAGCGCTGCGCGATCCTCCCGTGACTGTCGGAACTGCGGAGGACGGCGGCGATCCCTCAAAAAACGCCCCCGCAATTATCGTGCCGTAGGCCTCGGTCAACGACGGTCGCGCCACGCGGCGGCAAGACCCGCCACGAGGTCGTAAGGGATTGCCACGCATTCGCGCAGCCACATCTTGACGCGCTGTTGCTTTGGACCGCGAGCAGCGAGCGGGATTGGGCAGCTTGCCAGACCCATCAATCGAAACAGCATCCGAACGCGGGGCTGATGATAGGCATCAGTACAGGTCAGGATTGAAGAATAGTCCTGCGCGCGCGCATGGGCCGCCGCAGCCCGAACCGTCTGAAGTGTGTCGTTGCTGACTTCGTCCAGGATTAGTCGGTTCGCCGAGACCGTGCACGACAGGATAGCAGCCATCACCGCGGCTTCGGACGGTGGATGCGCTCCGATCCCGCCCGAAAGAAACAAATCTACACCCGGATCGGCTTCGGCAACTGAACCGCGCCGGGTTTGTCGGAGGCTCCAACTCCTGAGAAGGTGGAGCCATGACGAGCAAGACAACGAACAAGTTTGCGCCCGAGGTCCGCGAGCGAGCGGTGCGGATGGTTTT
>NZ_JAXOJP010000082.1:0-2836 GCF_036663795.1 Parasphingomonas halimpatiens | reverse complement strand
CGAGCCGGTCCGCCTCGGCGACCCGTCGCGCCCACCACGCAGCGCCGAACCGCGCCGGACCACCGGCGCGCCGCCGCGCGACGATCGCGTACGCCCGCCACGCCGCGACGCCGCACCGCTTCGCGACGAAACCCCACGCACCGCCCGCCGCAACGACGCGCCGCGCGCGTCCGATACGCCCCGCCCAGCGCGCGACGCCCGGCCGCCACGCCGCGATGACACCGCAACCTCAGCAGGCGCCGCACCGCGCGTGCGCCGCTGGTTCGACGCGCCGCCGGGTTCGCGTGAAGCAACCGCGCCGGCACGTGGCGCCGCCGCGGCGCGCCCGGCGCGCGACGCACGACCGACCCGCGCGGACGATCGCCCACGCGCGCCGCGGAGCGGCGCCGAAGACCGGCCACGCGCGCCGCGCAGCAACACCGCGCCCTCACGCGACGACGCCGCGCGCGCGATCGGCAGCCCGGCGCGCGTCGCCCGCGCCAAGGCACACCGCGAATCGCGCGAGACGTTGGTCGATCGGCCAGCGACCGCGCCCCGCCCGCCCGGCAGCAAGCCGGGCAAGAAACCAGCCGGCTGGGCCAGCGCCAAACCGTCGGGCAAGAAGCCGACCGGCGCCGGTCGCAGCCCCAGAACGCGGAAATAGTCATGCGAATCATTGCCGGGCAGTGGCGCGGCCGCACCATCGTCGCGCCCAAGGGTGACGCCACCCGCCCCACCGCCGACCGTACGCGCGAGGCATTGTTCTCAATGCTGACCAGCCGGCTCGGCGATTTCGAGGGGCTGTCGGTCGTCGACCTGTTCGCCGGCTCGGGCGCGCTCGGGCTCGAGGCGCTGTCGCGCGGCGCCGAATCCTGCCTGTTCGTCGAGCATGACAAGCCCGCCCTCGACGCGCTGCGCGGCAACATCGCCAAGCTCGGCGCCAAGGCCGATGTCCGCGCGCAATCGGTGCTGACGCTCGGCCCGGCGGCCAAGCCCTACGACCTGATCCTGCTCGATCCGCCTTATGGCACCGGCGCGGGCGTCGTCGCACTCGAACGGCTGTCGCGGCTCGGCTGGATCGGCCCGGCGACATGGATCAGCCTCGAGACCGGCGCCAAGGAACCGGTCGTCATCGCCGGCCTGACCGTCGATGCCGAACGCACCCACGGCAAGGCGCGGATTACGTTGCTGCGACCACAGGTATCTGCGGCTTCCTGAGCACCGCGATCCCGCCGAGGCTGAGCACCCCGGCCGCGACGAGATACAGCCCGACATAAGCGATACCGCGACCGGCCAGCGCCTGCGCGGCGATCGGCGCCATCGCGCCGCCGATGATCCCGCCGAGATTGAAGGTCAGCGACACGCCAGTGTAGCGCACCTCGGCCGGGAACAGGTCTGGCAGCCAGCCGCCGAGCGGGCCATAGGCGAACCCCATCACGAACAGCGCGAAGGCCAGCCAGGCCAGGATCACGAAGAGCGATCCCGCACCGAGCATTGGCCCCATCAGCACACCGGCGACGAGGCAGCCCGCGCAGCCCAGCGCCAGCATCTTCGTTGCGCTGCTGCGGTCGGCTGCCATGCTGGCGACGACGATGCCGAGCGCGAGGAACAGGATCGCCACCAGCTCGATCGCCAGGAAGGTCTCGCGCGGATACCCCAGCTTGGTCGTGCCGTAACCCAGCGCGAAAGCGGTCGCGAGGTAGAACAGCGCGAAGCATGCGACGACCGCGAAGGTGCCGGCGAGCGTCGCGCGCAGATGGCGTTTGAACAGCAACGCGATCGGCACGCGCGGGATCGACTCGGCCTTGGCGGCTTCGAGAAAGGCCGGCGTCTCGGTCAGCTTGAGCCGCACCCATAGCCCGAGCAGGACCAGCACCGCGCTCGCCAGGAAGGGCAGTCGCCAGCCCCAGTCGCGGAACTGCGCGTCAGTCAGGAACAGCCCGAGCAGCAGGAACGAGCCGTTGGCGGCGATGAAACCGACCGGCGCGCCAAGCGGCGGGAACATGCCCCAGGTCATCCGCCGGTGCGGCGGCGCATTCTCCGCGGCGAGCAGGCTCGCGCCGCCCCATTCACCGCCCAGCCCCAGCCCCTGCCCGAAGCGCAGCACGCACAGCAGCAGCGGCGCGACCCAGCCGACCTGCTTATAGGTCGGCAGAAAGGCGATCGCGACGGTCGACCCGCCCATCAGCAGCAACGAGGCGACCAGCGTCGACTTGCGCCCGATCCGGTCGCCGAAATGCCCGAAGAGCACCGCGCCGACCGGCCGCGCGACGAAGGCCAGCCCGAAACTGGCATAGGACAGCATGAGCTGCGCCGACACCGACGAGGTCGGGAAAAACAGCGGCCCGAACACCAATGCCGCCGCGGTCGCATAGATGTAGAAATCATAGAACTCGACCGCCGTGCCGGTAAGGCTGGCGAGCAGGATGCGGCGGTTGTCAGGCGTTTTCATGCCCCGCGCCCTAACCGCAAATTGCATCCGGGGCCAAATGTAGAAGAAGGCATTTGTTCGCGCAGAGGCGCAGAGGCGCGGAGATGTTGCGTCTGCGGTTTCTCCCTGGCGTCAGCGATACCCTTTCGTTCCCGGCAGCTTCGGAAAACCGGCCCGCTGCCGCGGGTTCTTCACCGCTGGCGCGAAATCTCTGCGCCTCTGCGCCTCTGCGCGAACCACTTTCAACCTCGGCCACGAAAACCGCACTACGCGATAGATGTCATACCAACGGCCTTAAAGATTGACCTATGCCCAGCTTCGCGTTGTGACAGAAGCAACGCGGGCGAGGTCGTTGGCGAAGAAATTCCAGGCATCGCAACATTTTGAGACGACATGATCGTAGTCATCGAAGACGGTGTTGGAGAG
>NZ_JAXOJP010000081.1:0-2930 GCF_036663795.1 Parasphingomonas halimpatiens | reverse complement strand
AAAACTCTTCCCGTTGTGACAAGATCGAAGACTCCTTGAATGGCATCGGGCACCTCCGCACCCAATGTGTTCACCATGTCTCCGAACACCTGTTCGCTATCTCTCCGGTCTATACACGGAGCTGGGGAGGAACTTGGAAGAAAGTCACCCCATTGTCGGGATGACGAAGGCGTTGGCGGCGTCGCCCCCAAGCTCATTGGCGCCGCCGTCAGGCCAGCGCTGGGTGATGGTCTTGACCTTGGTCCAGAACTTCACGCCTTCCATGCCGTGCTGGTTGGTATCGCCAAAGGCCGAGCGCTTCCAGCCGCCGAAGCTGTGATAGGCGACGGGCACCGGGATCGGCACGTTGATGCCGACCATGCCGACATTGACGCGCGCGGCGAATTCGCGCGCGGCATGGCCGTTGCGGGTGAAGATCGCGACGCCGTTGCCATATTGATGCTCGCTCGGCAGGCGGACCGCATCCTCGAAATCTTTGGCACGGACGATCTGGAGGACGGGGCCGAAAATCTCTTCCTTGTACGATTGCATGTCGGTGGTGACGTGATCGAACAGGCTCGGGCCGATGAAGAAGCCCTGCTCATGGCCCTGCAGCGTGAAGTTGCGGCCATCGACGACGAGCTCGGCGCCTTCATCGACGCCGGTCTGGATCCAGTTCTCGACGCGCTGCTTGTGCGCGGCGTTGATCACCGGGCCGTAATGCGCGTCATTGTCGGTCGAGATGCCGACGCGCAGCGCGGCGATGGCAGGCAGCAGTTTCTCGCGCAGCGCAATGGCGGTCTTCTCGCCGACGGGGACGACGACGGGGAGCGCCATGCAGCGTTCACCGGCCGAGCCGAACGCCGCACCCGACAGATCGGCGACGACCTGGTCGAGATCGGCATCGGGCATGACGATGCCGTGGTTCTTGGCGCCGCCCATCGCCTGGACGCGCTTGCCGGCGGCGACGCCGCGGCGATAGACATAATGCGCGATGTCGGACGAGCCGACGAAGCTGACCGCGCTGATCGCCGGGTGATCGAGGATCGCGTCGACCATCTCCTTGTCGCCGTGGACGACCTGGAGGATGCCCTCGGGCAGGCCGGCCTCGCGGAACAGTTCGGCGAGGCGCACCGGCACCGACGGGTCGCGCTCGGACGGCTTGAGGATGAAGGCGTTGCCAGTGGCGATGGCGACGCCCGACATCCACAAGGGGATCATCGCCGGGAAGTTGAACGGGGTGATGCCGGCGCCGATGCCGAGCGGCTGGCGCATCGAATAGACGTCGATGCCGGGGCCGGCGCCCTGGGTATATTCGCCCTTGAGCACGTGCGGAATGCCGCAGCAGAACTCGATCACCTCAAGCCCGCGCTGGATGTCGCCCTTGGAGTCAGCGATGACCTTGCCATGCTCGGACGAGAGCAGGCTGGCCAGCTCGTCCATGTTCTTCTCGACCAGCGCCTTGAAGTTGAACATCACGCGGGCGCGGCGTTGCGGGTTGGTCGCGGCCCAGCCGGGCTGCGCCTTCTGCGCAGCGGCGACGGCGGCGTCGAGTTCGGCCTGGGTGCCGAGATTGACGGTCGCCTGGACCTGGCCGGTATTGGGATCGAACACGTCACCCGTGCGCCCGGCGCCACCGCCCGAGTGACCGACAATCAGATGATCGATGACGCGCATGACGTTCTCCTGAGATTCCGTGCCCCGGGGGCAGTGGTTGCGGGCTCTATCCCACCGCGCATTTATGCATGCAAGGCTCCATCTTTGCGGGTAGCATGTGCATTTTTGCGGGGGATGGATGCGCAACTGGGACGATCTGCGGATTTTCCTCGCGGTGGCGCGGGCGCAGCGACTGGCGGCGGCGGCGCGGTTGCTCGGCATCGACGTGACGACGGTCGGGCGGCGGCTGGCGCGGCTCGACGCGGCGATCGGCGCGCCGCTGTTCGCGACGATCGGCGGCGAGCGGCGACTGAGCGAGGCGGGCCAGGCGCTGCTGCTGCATGCCGAGACGATCGAGGCGGCGGTACTGGCGGCGAGCGAGGGCGACCGGCAGGGATCGGCATTGTCGGGGCATGTCCGGCTGAGCCTCGCCGAGGGGCTGGCGACGCATGTCGTGGCACCGGGGCTGGCGCGGTTCCGCCGCGATCACCCGCAATTGCGGCTCGACCTGATCACCGCCTCGGGCTTTCTCAACCCGTCGAAGCGCGAGGCCGATATCGCGGTGATGCTGGCGCGGCCGCGCAACCGGCAATTGCAGGCGAGCCGGCTGGCCGATTACCGGCTGCAGCTCTACGCGACGCGCGACTATCTCGACGCGCACGGCATGCCGGCCGACGCGGCGGCTCTGCGCGACCATGCGCTGATCGGTTACGTGCCCGAACATATCCATGCGGTGGAGCTGGATTATCTGAGCGAGATCCATGCCGGGCTGGTGGCACGGGCGCGCAGCACGAGCATCAACGTGCAGCATGCGATGATCCGCACCGGGGCGGGGATCGGCATTTTGCCCGACTTCATCGCGCGCGACGATACGCGGCTGGTGGGCGTGCTGTCGGACCGGGTCTCGCTCGGGCGGACCTTCTGGCTGGTGACGCATGAGGACACGCACGCCACGCCGCGGATCGAGGCGGTGACGGCGTGGCTGCGCGCGGTGGTGGCGGGGATTGGGTGATGCTCCGGATGATTGAGCCAGCCCTTTCTCAATTGGGGCAGACGGTAGCGATTGAGGGCGACGGACGGCTTAACTTGGTGGTTAGGCGACGGGCGGCTTTGCGGTGCCAAGAGTGAAAAGCCGACCTAAGAGCCTGATTCAAAAGTTTCTCAACTGATTGAGACTTTTGCGATTCTGCGGGTGATCATGCGGATGCTGGCGATGGTTGCCCATGCGGTCGAGCTTTCGATGGATCGTTCCCAGTCCTTGGCAAGGCGTCGGCATCGCCCGAGCCAGGCGAAAG
>NZ_JAXOJP010000080.1:0-3562 GCF_036663795.1 Parasphingomonas halimpatiens | reverse complement strand
CCTATGTTGCCGGCGGGCGGTATCAGTCCAGGCCATCTGCTTCTCCTATCGTCTCGACAACGACGGTGAATCACAACCTACTGATATCGCTCAACCACTTTCCGCTCGGGCTCTTATATCTCGCTCAGGTGAGTGCCCCGAGTAACCGCGCCTTTCGATCAGGCCTTTTAACCGACGTTCAAAATCATCAAGTTCATCAAGGCTTCCATAATTCATCATCTCATTATCGATATCGGGAATGAAAGAATTTAACGCGGTTCGTATCGCCTCTCCTGCCACCGCAGTGTCACTCCCAAAGGTGAAGAGTACATCATCGAGTGCTTCGATATCTTCGAACGGCAACTCATCCACGTAGTTTTTAAGAATATCGGCTATGAGCTTGGTTAGCAGTTCATGGAAATGATCTCGTTCTGCAATAGGCAGTGAGTGCAATAAAATCATTTCTAGCGCGGAGATCGCCGCGCGAACATTAGAAGCGTCGAAGCCAGTCACGGCAATGCGTGCACTCGCATCGCGAGCGATCGCAAGAAATCCCGGATCGCTAAAATGGTCGTACATTGCCAGCGCCAGTTCAAACTGATCGAGATCATTACGTACGCCATCCGGCTCTACCCGCGCCAGAGCATCGACCCAAACACGGGCGTCGCTGGGCCTTGGCGTTGGCCTTGGCTCACGATCAAAGAAGATCGTCCAGCACTGTTTGACTTCCGTGAGCGTGACTACCTTGTCTACGAGACTGGGAAGCAAATTATCGGAGATCGCTACAACCTGCAAAAAGTCGCGTACGCCGGGGTTCGAGAAGCGCACCGTTTGATTAACGATCGCGAGGACTGACCCCTCGAGTTCCTTGAGCGCCGCAGCGAAGCGCGGCTGGAGCTGAGCTGCTGGGAGCGCGTATCCGATCGCCGCTGCTGTTCCTACAAAGGTAGTACGTAGCGTTTCAAGGCTCGCAGTGCTTGGATGTAAGAGCATCGCCAACATGAGCGCGCGACCGTCCGCGCTGATGTGATCCCGGTAAGGGCGCTCCCACAGTTCTTCCGGATTGTCTAGGACGCGCTCGATAGCCGTCCGCAAGCTTTGTCCAGTAAGTGAGGAATACTCTTCACTTGTCAGCAGCTCAATGAGCCGCGGATTAAAATTGGGATGATCAATTATCGTCATATAAAAATCATCTAATAAGATTTCGTAGATTTGGTCGTCACGCAGGCCCGAAAAATAAAGATGATTGTATAGAATTTGTGCACGCACTGCCCGAGTGTAAATACCAACATTAAGCACATATCGGTTCGCCGACATTTGGCGAGAAGCTAATCGCCTTGATAATAACTCTGCTTGACTAAGGATATATTCCCTCGTAGTCAAAATAAATCTTAAGTCTTTATTTGCCTTAACTCGCTCAAGAAATGGTGGTAGACGACTGTCAAGGCCGCGCACATGATCTGCAGATAGACGAACTTGACCGAGAAAATCGTCAAAAAATATCAGCCGCTTCTCACCCGGATTTGAAATTTCGAACGCCTCTTCAATGTCATCGACGACAAATATTTTCCAGTCTTGGGCTGCATGGAGCCATACCAGCATTCGCGCTAGCGTCGTTTTACCCACACCCGGGTGCCCTGCGACGATGAGCGTGCCGGCTGCAGCTAGAACATCTTCGGCTGCTTTGACGCTATCATTCTGAACAAAGCGAGGAATCATCGCCTTGATTAGTGCAAGCTCCGTTTCTGTACGATTGTAAATCCCACTGTGGATAATGCGCTCAAGAATAGAGGTGCTACCTAACCATAGCTTAAAATGCTTCTTTTCGATGTCAGAGTGCTTGCTAAGTAAGTTGTTTAAATCTTCCTGGCCGAAAATATCGGAAGACGCGAGCGGAGTCGACGGCATTGCGGCGATAATCGCGTCTTTGAATGCGGGCGTCATCGACACCGATGTGGCAACAATGTATCGCGTTGGTGCGAGTTTCGCGACCTTTAGATCCTCGGCCTTAAGCGCACTCAGCAGTTTTGAAGAGCCGCTTCGAAGGTAATGCTTCGCTTGGACGATCAGCTTATTTCCATCGCTGGCGTGCCGGCAATCGATACCACTGTCACGTCCCGGCCCGAATGACTCTAAGTGGATACCCAACTCAGCTTGAAGGAGGTCTCGAACTAGCTCCTCAAAATCGAGCGGCGAAAGGTCATGGAAATCGTACAAGGTTACCTCATTAGTCAGTTCGGAACGGCATTATCGTGAGCGTAATATTATCTTCGCGTGGCGGACGATACGGTTACGCGGCTCCCATTCCCACGTTTCTTGTTCGTAATCATAAACCTATTATTTCATACTTATCTCGCGTGGCAATAAAACCGCTATATTAAGTCAGAGCAAACCTAACTAGTGCCTCGCATAATTGATCGAGGGTGCCGGCTCTGGCGCCCATACGCCGAAATTCTTTTAGGCGAGCGCCGATATGGAGTGCATTCTTCTGCATACCTCCGGCTCCCCCACATGTGGCTGATGCGACGTTTCCTGCTGCCTCCCACTGCGCGCCCGAATCGTCCTTCACGCATTTACCCAGATCGTCCGGCCATGCCGCATACCACTCACCCCAAACTGGTGCGCGGGGAAATATGTCATCAAGCGGTCCACCAACGAGCGTGAAGATCGCGCGGTTGTCGCGCTCGTGTGCCGCCCTGATGCTGGCGGCGCGGGCAGCGTCATTGTGCTCGAGCTTATCGCCATCACAATCAAATATTACAAATGCCGGGATTTCCATCTTCTGAGCAATAATCAATGGACGGATCAGTTCGCTTTTCGCACTTACCGGCACGATATGCGCCCCACCCGAACGAAACGCGTCCCACCGACCAGAAAGAATTAACCAAGCATTGATGTAGGCCGCATCTTCTAACCCCTCGACCAACACCAGCTTAGGAGTGAAGAACATCTCACTCAAATTTGGCTGCATCACTTGGTGAAGCTTTGCGACGATTGCGTCGTGCGGAGCGTGCGCCTCACCTGTCACTCTAGCATACTCGGCCCCGAGCTGGTCAATTGTACAAAAGCGAACGACGGCCTTCCCTTCACGGCGTAGTTTTCGGACTAGTAGAACACGGTCGAAACCCGCGCCATCGACGAAATATGGGCTATGTGTCGATACGATCACCTGAGAGTTCTTGGTACTCAGCGACTGAAGTACCGTGGCCAAATGCCTTGCTTGAGGCGGATGCTGATAAAGCTCGGGCTCCTCGCAGCCCAATATCAGCCGCGGGCTGTTTTCGTCGTCGGCCCCGACCAAACCTTGCAGCAACGCAATAATATATGATCGTTGCATGCCATGACCGAAGCGAGCAATTGATCCTTCAAACTCACCGTCACCAGCAAGCAGTCGCGCCATTGGTTCCTCGATGCGAACTGACTTCGCATCTTGATGCCATTGCAACTTGGCGGTAGCATCGGGATGTGAACCGCGCCGGGTCTGCCGGAGGCGTTGGGTTGTGAGTCACGCTGCCATATCGATGTTGTCCGCGGCAGCATAATATTGATCTTCGGCTTCGGCAGGTGGGATGTTGCCGATGGG
>NZ_JAXOJP010000079.1:0-3880 GCF_036663795.1 Parasphingomonas halimpatiens | reverse complement strand
CGCCCGCCTCCGCCTCCTTCAGCACCCCGATAATCTGCTCTTCTGTGAACCGTGATCGCTTCATCCGTCCGTCCCTTCTTCAGGCCGGACTCTAATCGCTGCTGGTAGAAAATCAGGAGGTCACGTCAGCTGGTCTTCATCGATGAGACAGCAACGACCACCAAGATGACCCGGCTACGGGGCCGGGCGCGCAAGGGCGAGCGGCTCAGGGCACGTGCGCCCTTCGGCCATTGGGGTACGCAAACCTTCATCGCAGCACTTCGCCATGACGGGCTGACGGCGCCCTGGATCATCGACGCACCGATGAACCGGAAGATCTTCGAGGCCTATGTCGAGACCCAGCTCGCGCCGACACTGAGGCCCGGCAATGTGGTCATCCTCGACAATCTGTCGAGCCACAAAAGCGAGGTGGCCAAGGCGATCATCAGGGAACGTGGCGCATGGTTCGTCTTCCTGCCGCCCTACAGCCCAGACCTCAATCCAATCGAAATGGCCTTTGCCAAACTCAAGGCGCACCTCCGCCGCATCAAGGCCAGGACCATCGACGACCTATGGCGCGCCGTTGGCAATATCTGTGACCTCTACACACCCGAGGAATGCTGGAACTTCCTCAAACACGCAGGCTATGCACCAGATTAAACGCACGACGCTCTAAATATACCCCTATTCGACAGGCGATCCGTTTTCTCATCTAGGTAGGCCGATCATAATATGCCAATATCGGCTAGATGAATGGGGAGACTCGCGATGCCATCTGTCAGCAGCTTCGGATATCAACTGACAAATGTGAATTTTAGTCAGATCAATTCGTCTTCCTATGACCTTTTTGTTACGGAAGCGGCGCCCCTCCAGACAAATAACTCTATCGTTGCACAGCTGACCAGGCAGCAAGTAGATCAGCTCACCGCGCAAGGGCGAATTGTCCTCGGCTACATCGACGCCGGGGTAACGGATGACAGCCGCTATTATTGGAACCCGGCGTGGACGAGCAACGGCCATGACACCGGAACCCCGACGGCGAGTGCGCCGAACTGGCTCAAGACCGGCTTCGCGCTCGATTTCAACCAAGACGGCAAGCAGGACGCGATCGCGGTAAATTACACCGATGCAGCATGGCAGGACATGGTCGTTGCCCAGGCCGTGTCGCTCGTGCGCGATCGCGGCTATTCGGGCGTATTCCTCGACGATGTCGGCATCTACGCCTATTACGGCTCGCACAGCGGCAGTCTCGCCACTGCGGCGGACCAGATGATTGCGCTCGTCGCAAAGGTGAAGGCTGCGATCGTGGCCATCAATCAGAACGCGGTGGTGGTGACCAACACCAATTCCTGGATCCTGGTCGAGAACAGCAGTGGATCGGCAAGCAGTGCCTTGTCGCACCAGTTCACCGACGCCGTGGATTTCCATCTGATCGAGAACCAGTCGGTCGCGGAGCTCGATCTAGCCCACCAGCGGATGCCGAACGAACCGCTCCTCATCCTCGACAACAGCGTGGGTGCCAACATTACGGCAGCGGAAGGGTGGGCGCGCGGAACCTATCTGAACGTGCCGAGCGCCAACTACGACGTATTCGCGCCCGTCGCATACCCGGCCTCGAACGGTGCAGACATTTTAACTGGCGGCTCCGGACCCAACCATATCGACGGGCTGGGCGGCGACGATCAGATCGACGGCGGCGGTGGCGACGACGTGTTGAATGGGGGCGCCGGAAACGACGTGATCCGAACCGGATCCGGGTCAGACACGGTCCATGGCGGCGATGGCGACGACCAGATCGTGCAGGGCACCCTACCTCAGCAGGGCGCTCAGGTCGTCGACACCGATGCAAACAACGGGGACGGTTTTGCGATCGTCGGCGGCGACTTTCTGTACGGCGACGCCGGTAATGACGATATCTCGGGCGGCTATGGCAGCATTTTGGACGGCGGCACCGGCACCGACTATGTCCATCTGTCGTTGACCGTGGACTGGCAGCCCTGGGTTGCGCACACGATCCTCTCGATCGAGAACAAACGCGGTGTGAACGTGCATCTTGCCGACGCGACAACCGGCACGCTCGTCCTCCCCGTTGGCGTCAATTATGCGGGCCTCGACATCACGCTCACCGGGATCGAGCGCTTCGACATCACCTTTGGTAGCGGCAACGACACGGTCTATGGCGGCGATTTCGACGACAAGTTGACGGGCGACACCTATAACTTCCCTTTTGGTAGCGACGAGCTGCACGGCGGCGGGGGCAATGACACGCTCGACGGCGGCGGCGGCAGCGATGTCCTGTATGGTGATGCCGGAAACGATCTGTTGGACGGGGGCGTAACGTCGCCGGGCTTCAACGATGGCGCAGAAGACCTGCTTTACGGCGGCGCCGACAACGACCGGTTCATTGGCCGGGCAGGCGATTTGATCGACGGCGGGTCGGGGGACGATCGCGCGGTCATTTTGCTGGGCACCTCCAGCCTGGCGTACACGCTCAACCTCGATTTGGTCGTCAGCGGCGGTGCCTATAACTTCGGCGATGCCAACCCCAACGTCGCGGCGATGATTCACGGCACGCGTGTCAACGGCATCGAGCATCTCGACCGGCTGGAACTCGGCAGCGGCGCCGACACCGTCGTCACCAGCGCCAGTACGATCGAGGGGTCGGCGGGCTCCTATTATGTTCTGAACAACGGAATAGATCTGGGTGGCGGCAACGACCAGATCACGATCAACGGCACGCTGTCAGAAACCGGGTTCAAACCGATCGACGGCGGTTCGGGGATCGACACGGTCATCCTCAACGGCGATTATCCGACGCAGCTGAAGTTGGGCTACCCCAACTTCTCGAACTTCGAGAAGGTCGTGCTCGCCGCAGGACACAATTATTCCTTCGTCACCAGCTTCACCAACAGCTTCACCCTGATCGACGCTTCGGCACTGGGATCGTCTAACGGCCTGACGCTCGACATCCAGGACGCATTCCCCACGCTCACGATCAAAGGGGGTGCCGGCTCGGATCAGATCACGCTGCGCAGGATCGGCGACCGCCCCGCCGTCATCGACCTCGGCGGCGGATCGGACACGCTGACGCTGAGCGGCGATTTCAGTGCCGGTCTCGACCTCAAACAGGTTTTGAGCGGAATCGAGACGATCAATCTCACGCATTCCACCTCGAGCCGTTTCAGCTATTCGCTTCTCCTCGACGACGGCAGTCTATCGCCCGGCTTCGCCATGTCGGTGAACGGCAGCAGCCTCGGTACGGGCCTTTCCGGTTTCCTCGAAATCATGCAGGTCGATGCCAGCGCGAAGACCAGCGGCGCATTGCTCATTCAGGGCGGGGCGAACGCCGATAGACTCATCGGCGGTGGCGGCGCGGATACGATCCAGGGCGGAGCGGGCGCAGATACGATCACCGGCGGCGGCGGTAACGACATCCTGACCGGCGGTAGCGGCAACGACACTTTGACGGGCGGCGCTGGTCTGGACGTGGCCGTGTTCAGCGGCAATCGTGCGCAATATGTTTTCCACGCCAATGGCGACGGCAGCGTGCAGGTTGTCGGACCGGATGGTTCGGACACGGTGTCCGGCGTCGAACGTTTCCAGTTCGCGGACGTAACGGTGCGGATGCCCACAGGCGTGGATCTGAACAGTGATGCGCTGGGCGATGTCTTGTTCCGGTCGGGCGCAGGAGCGTTTGCATCATGGCAGTTGTCCGGTGCGTCGTCGATTGGCGGCGGCGGTAATATCGGCAACCCGGGTGGTTCGTACCGCTATGTTGTCTCGGGTGATTTCAACGGCGACGGGGCGAGCGACCTGCTGTTTCGAGGCCGCGACGGCACGCTGGCATCGTGGCAGATGTCGGGCACATCGATCGTCAGCGGCGGCACTATCGGCAATCCGG
>NZ_JAXOJP010000078.1:0-5230 GCF_036663795.1 Parasphingomonas halimpatiens | reverse complement strand
GGAACGATCCATCGAAAGCTCGACCGCATGGGCAACCATCGCCAGCATCCGCATGATCACCCGCAGAATCGCAAGAGTCTCAATCAGTTGAGAAACTTTTGAATCAGGCTCTAAGAGGGGTCCTGAGAAAGTCAGAACCGCTAGTTTCTGGAGGCGATCCAGGGAATCCGCTAACGTTATCTTATGAAATTACATCGCCGGGTCCGCCCGAAGGATGTTGCCAATTAAGCACTTATAAGACAGGTGAAACTATTGGCGATGATTATTACTCATGGATTAAGTCGCCTACAGGGTCGTCGAGATTTTATTTGTACCATGGATATTGCAGTGAAACAGTTTGGTCGCTCGAGGGTGATGTGGGATCTCTGACATGCTCTCCTGGAAATTACTCCTATAGTGATAAAAACGGCAACAAGCTATTGATGGATCCATCGTCGCGCGAGCCAATTGCCGAGATATTTGCAAATGGTGAGATGTGGACATACTACATATATGGTGGCGTATTGAAATTTATTGTTTCGTATCGTGGATACGGTATACAGATTAGTTCATTATATCCGCAGAAATTTACATATTATAATAAGGCATATATTTTTTGTGACGAGACTGCAGGGATTGACTGTGCAAATGTGTTGTCTCTTCAGGCGATGTCTACAATATCGGGAGGCGTTGTATCTACGTCACCATTTTCTGCAATTACAACCATTACTCGCGCAGACGGGAGTGGTGTAGAGATAAACTTAGAAGATTATTACAGTGGAACTCAGGTTAAAAATTATAGGCGGCTGAATGTCGCTAACTCTATTAGAAATTACACGTATTTCAATTTTGCTGGTAGTGAAGGAAATGCCCCAAATAATTTTGTTTCGAGTGTAAATGATGGAATAAGTACTTGGACATACGAGCATACTGCGGATGATTACGAACATCAGGGGTCTTCAGGAGTCTTTACGAATGTATTTGATCCCGCCGGGCACGGGCGATCAGGCTTCGGAGATTCCGGGACAGGTATCATCCAGCTTTATCGCGATGAACTGCTTCGCGAATGGCATTTTGATGGCAATCTCGCGCCGACGGGATACACCACGCCGGAAGGAAACGGCGTCAGTTATGTAGGCGGTCCTCGTGGCAATCGCGCGGAAATGCGCGTTTTTGCGAAGCCGGGTTCCGGCGTTCCAGACATTGTAACGACCGCGAACTACACCACGACGTGCGCCAACTTGTTGACCTGCAACAAGCCGACCTGGACCCGCGACGCGAAGAACAACCAGACCGATTACACCTACAGTCCCGATCACGGCGGTGTGCTGACCCAGACGGGTCCTGCCGATGCGAACGGTGTACGACCACAGACGCGTTATGGCTACGTCCAGCGCTACGCATGGATCCTGAACAGCAGCGGTGGCTATGTCCACGCTGCTTCGCCGATCTGGTTGCCCGACAGCGAGAGCTTCTGTCGCGCCAGCGCCGCGACCGGCAATGCGTCGGCACCATGCGCCGGCAACGACGAAGTCCGCACGACCTATGAATACGGACCCGACGGCGGCCCGAACAATCTCTTTTTGCGCGGCAAGGCCGTGACGGCGGACGGCGTCACCTTGCGCACCTGCTACGGTAATGATGCCAATGGTCGTCGCATTTCAGAGACCAGCCCGCGGGCCAATCTCGCGGTATGTCCGTGATGGACAGGGGAAATCGCACGATGCGTGCTATAGCTTTCGTCTTCGCCGCAGTTTGCGCGATCGGCCTTGGTCTGGCGACGCCCGCGACGGCGCAAAGTGCCGCCACGCCGTTCACTTCCGCGACGCGCTACGATTTGATGGGTCGGGTCACCGGCACGATCGCACCCGATCCGGGTACGGGCACGCCGAGCTATGCGGCGACGCGCAACAGTTATGATGCGGGTGGCCGGCTAATCTTGGTCGAGCAAGGGGCGCTTTCCAACTGGCAGTCTGAGCTCGTTGCTCCGGCCAACTGGACCGGCTTTACCGTCTACCAATCAAAGGTGATGACCTATGATCAGTTCGATCAGAAACTTACCGAGACCTTGATCGCGACTGACGGCACCAAGGCCGCGCTGACCCAGTATAGCTACGACGCGCTACATCGACTGGACTGTACGGCCGTTCGCATGAATCCGACCTATTTCCACGCCTTGCCGCCGTCCGCCTGCTATTTCACGACGCAAGGAAACAACGGCCCGGACCGGATTACCCACAATGTCTACGACATCGCGGGCCAGCTCCTGAAGGTGCAAAAGGCTTTTGGCGTAACGGTCGCAAACGGCTTCCCGCAGACCTTGCAGCAGGATTACGCCACCTACGAATACACCGCCAACGGCAAGCAGAAGTCGATGGTCGATGCCAATGGCAACAAGGCGACCATGACCTATGACGCCTACGATCGGCAGGTCCGCTGGAACTTTCCCGACAAGGTCAGTGTCGGGGCGGTGAGTGGGACAGATTACGAAGAATATTCCTACGACGACAACGGAAACCGCCTGACGCTGCGCAAGCGCGACGGCAGCGTCATTGGCTACACCTATGACGCGTTGAACAGGGTCTTGCAGAAGCGCGATCCCGACCCGGCCAACGGCCCGAACGCGACCGCTACTGCCAACTGCTACAATCTCGCCAGCGACAGCAACGACGTGTGTTACAGCTATGATCTGCGCGGGCTGCAACTGACCGCGAAGTTCGGCACCGCCACCGGCCCCGGGCTGACCAGCACCTATGACGGTTTCGGCCGCGTGATGACCGCGTCGAGCAACATGGACGGCACGGCGCGGACCTTCATTTACAACTATAACCAGGATGGCGCGCGCAAGAATATCGGCCACCCAGACGGTGTGATCATCCGCTACATCTACGATAATCTCGATCGGGTGACCGCGATTCAGGAGAACGGCACGACGCAGGTCGTGGCGGTCGGTTACGATCCGATCGGTCGCTCCACCGGTATCACGCGCGGTGCCGTGGCGACGACATATACCTATGACGGCGTATCGCGGCTTTGGAAGCTGAGCGATAATCTGTCCGGCACCACATATGATGTGAATCGGGAGTTTGGCTATAACCCCGCCAGCCAGATCATCCAGGCCGACCGCGACAATAATCTCTACGCCTTTGCCGGCTACGCCGCCGCCACCAAGAACTACGCGGTCAACGGGCTGAATCAATATACCGCTGCGGAGGGGGCGACGCTCGCCTATGATGCCAATGGCAACCTCACCTCCAATGGCGGCACCACCTACAGCTATGACGCCGAAAACCGCCTGATCGCCGCGAGCACCGGCGTGACGCTCGATTATGATCCCGCCGGCAAGCTGTGGCGCATGACCTCGCCCGACAACACGGTGGTGAAGTTCGTCTATGACGGCGATCAGCTGACGCTGGAATATGATGGCCAGGGCAACATCTTGCGGCGCTATGTCCACGGCAATGGCGATGATGATCCGTTTCTATGGTATGAAGGCTCGGGCCTGACCGATCGGCGCAGCCTTCAGACCGACACGCAGGGCTCGATCATATCGATCGCCAACGCCGACGGCACGCTGCGCACGATCGACAGCTATGACGAATATGGTGTGCCGGCGTCCGGCAATGACGGGCGGTTTCAATATACCGGCCAGGCGTATCTGCCGGCGCTGGGCTTCTATTATTACAAGGCGCGGATGTACTCGTCGCGGCTTGGTCGGTTTATGCAGACCGATCCGATTGGGTATAAGGATCAGAATAATCTCTACGCGTATGTTGGCAACGACCCTTTTAATGGAAAAGACCCAACTGGAACTCAATTAGTTCCGCCCGTCCCGATTATTATTTCAGCTTGTGCTGGAGGACCGTTCGTTTGCGGTGGTATCATTGTCGCTGGAGGGTGTGCAATTTGGGAGGCCTGCCGCCACGCGGCCGGCGAAATCGGGCACACGCTGGCAGACCGCTTGCGGGGTATACTTCGGGCCGAGCCTTCTGATTCGCCCTCGGATCAGCCTGATAATAGAACGCCGGGTGAGCGGGCTAAAGATGGAAAGGATGTGATTATTGGTGGCGGGACGCCGAATGAAAACGGAGTGATAGATCACAGGGGGGATGGTAGGAGCGTCTCGGACGTGATCGGCAGCGCGGCGGGAGCCGCAGGAGTTAGGCCCGGTAAGACTAAAGACGGCAATCCAACTGTTGTATTCCCTGATGGTAGTCGCGCCACGGGATATCCTGAATCTTCTACCACGGGTGCCCCGTCTATTGTAATATCGAGCCCAAAAGGCCGGCAAGGAATAAAGGTTAGAGAGGACACGTTTTGATAAATATTGATATACAAAACCTCGTAGATCCGATGGTTTCTGTAAATTTCTGCGATACTTCATATCAAGGATGTGATGTATTTATGCCTGACGTGTTTTATATGAAATTCGCGCTTGCCAGATTGCTTAATTTTAATAAGAGCTATATTGTGTTTTTGTATTTCCCGACAATTAAAGAAGTAATTTTAATCGAGTCGGAAATTCATAATATTTTTAATATAATTAAAGATGAATATGTTGGAATGGCAGTATATTTTTCCATAAATGTTGATTTAGTTGTTGGTTTTTACTCACCAAGAGACGGGTTTACTTTTGCAAGGCTAAAAAATGAATTGAGTGATCGTGCAAGGAGTTTTTTTGATCGCATTTTCATCAATAGCGTAAAAAAAGGTAAAATTGGCATTGGTGAAAACGGCAAAAAATATGCTGTAAATCTTTTAGGGCAGAGGAATTATTTTGGTCGATTTGACGGGCTTATAAAATGATATAATTATTTATGTTCCGTATTTGATTGTTGCGATCTTACGGCATTCCGGCGGCACTGCATTTATCTCTAAGCTGAGCGCCCGCGCATTTGCGCCCAACCCCAAAATCACGCGCCCGCGTCCGCCGCGTCGTGATTCACCCCCGCGCCACACCCTGCTACCCGCCGAAGCTCGCGCCTCAGCGCGTCGCTCCTTCTCATCGTCTGTCATGCGAAAATCGTCGCCCGCACAGGTTGGCGACGACGCACCTGTTATCGCCCGGAACAGGACCTGTTCGGACCTGTTCCGCCGACCTGCTCCGGACCTGTTAAGTTGGAAACGCATCGCCAGAGGTGGCTCGGTAAATCTGGACAGGCTGCAAAGTGGAGTTTCTGCCTGAACGCGGCCAGCTTGGCTGCCGAACAGGAGATCGTATGACGAAGCGAACACGCCGGAACCACAGCCC
>NZ_JAXOJP010000077.1:0-5282 GCF_036663795.1 Parasphingomonas halimpatiens | reverse complement strand
TCTGCTCCATCATGTCCTCCCGCTCTCAAGGACATCGAATCAGACCAAAAACCACATGGCAACCACGATGTGTGAATGCTGTAGCCTTCAGGGGAGGGGTTGGGGTGGGGCAGTGCCGCAAACGCGCGCCTGCGGATGGGCCCCACCCCAACCCCTCCCCTGAAGGAGAGGGGCTTGAGTCCACCGGGTGACGGCTCCTTTCCCTCGCCAACATGAGCAAGGAAGCCAAGCGTCACTTCCCTGTCACAAACCCCGCCAGCACCGCCTGGAACGCGGCCGGCTGGTCGAGCATCACGAAGTGCGCGCTGTCGGCGATATCGACATAGCTGACATGCGGCGCGGCGGCATATTGCCGGTGGTAAAAGGCGTCGACCATCGGCTTGGTCGGCATCGCCGCGTTCCACGGATAGACCAAGGTGATCGGCAGCGTGAGCGCGGCGAGATCGGGGCGCAGGTCGGTCGTCAGATCCTCGTACATCGCCTGGCCGGTGACGCGGGCATCGGCGGCGCGTGCCCAGCCGAGCATCTTCGCGACGCTTTCGGGCTTGAGCGCGAGCCCGCGCGTCTGCGCCGCCGCCGCCTCGTCGGACAGCGGCTTGCCGTAATTGGCGGCGACGCGGTCGCGCATCATTGCAGCCTGCGGCGCTACCATCGCCGGTGTCGGGTCGATCCCCGGCGGCGCCATCAGCACCGCGAAATAGGGCAACGAGTCGACGATCATCAGCCTGGCGACATCGCCGGGATGCGCCTTGGCCAGCATCATGCCGACCAGTCCGCCCATCGAATGGCCGACCAGCGCGGCACCGGTCAGCGCGTTCTTCGCCTGATAGGCGTGAATGTCCGCGACGATGCCGTCGAGCACGCCCGGCTTGAGGTTGGCGCCGGGCTCGTCGCCGCCAAAGCCGTTGACTTGGACGAGGATCACGCGGTGCGTCCTGGCGAGGTCGCTCGCCACGCCGTCCCACACCGCACGCGGCGAGGCGAGGCCGGGGATCAGGATCACCGGCGATCCGCTGCCGAGCGCGACGATCGAAATATGGTCCATGCGTTGTTCGGGCGCGGGGATCGCGGCGACGGGGGCGGCGCGCGGAGCCGGCGCGGCGCAGTGGCCGGCGCCCGGTTGCAGCACGAAGGGCAAAGAGGCGAAGGCGAACAGCAGGTTGAGCTTGTGGCTGGTCATTGGTCGGCTTCCCTTGAAGGGCTGGTGAAGATCTGCTCGATCGTCAGGCCGAACAGTTCGGCGATCCTGAAGGCGAGCGGGAGCGAGGGGTCGTAGCGGCCGGTCTCGATCGCGTTGACGCTCTGGCGCGAGACCTGCAGCGCGTCGGCAAGGTCGCCCTGGCTCCAGTCGCGTTCGGCGCGCAGCACCTTGAGGCGGTTCTTCATGCGTCGCGCCCGATTGTCAGCTTGTTGGCGCAGGCGCCGAGTCCGAGCCCGCCGAACCACAGCACCGCGACATAATAGGATTCGACATGGGCAACGAGCTCGAAGCTTTCGAGAAAGCCCCAGATCGTCGCGATGCTCAGCGCGAACCCGCTCGCCCACAAGGTCTGGCGGACCATCGTCATGCGGACATATTCGTCGCTCTCCTCGACGAGATAGAGGCCGATCGCGGCGAAAATGCCGATGATCGGCAGCGCCGGCAGGATCGCCACGGCATAGGCGATCGGGCCGCCGATCAGATGACGGTTGAACAGGTACACGGCGCCCATCAGCGTGATCGCGTAGATCAGGCTGAGCACGATGACGCGGCGGCTGTAGCGCCGGATCGCGGGGTTTTTGCGCATGGAAAGCTTCCTTTCGAATCAGTGAAGGAAGCTGGACATTATATACTTGACAAAGCAACCCGGTGAGACGATACGGGATGCATGACGAACCTCACCGCCCCCCGCTTCACCGATGCCGACGCAGCCCGCGAGTATCTTGAAGCCCTGCACTGGCCGGAAGGCCCGGTTTGCCCGCATTGCGGTTCAGTCAACGCGCGTCGTCTGCCCGACCAGCGCGGCAAGCCTTCCAAGCGCCACCCGGAAGGCTCGGTTCGCAAGGGCCTGATCCAGTGCAACGACTGCCGCCAGCAGTACACCGTCACCGTTGGCACCGTGTTTTCGGACAGCAAGATCCCGCTCAACAAGTGGCTTCTCGCCACGCACCTAATGGTATCAAGCAAGAAGGGTATCAGCGCCCACCAGCTGCACCGTATGCTCGGCATCACCTACAAGTCGGCTTGGTTCATGGCGCACCGCATCCGCGAAGCCATGACCACCACCCCGACCGGCGACATGGGTTCCGGCGGCGGCATGGTCGAGGTTGACGAGACTTTCATCGGTCGTACCCAGACGCAGAGCCGCATGGCCATCCGCAACATGAACAAGATCGTCTCGCTGGTGGATCGCACGACTGGCCGCGCCGCTTCGGTCGTCGTGTTCGACAACCTCGGCAGCAAGTCGATTGGTCCGATCCTGTCGCAGTACATGGCCAGCGACGCCAAGCTGATGACGGACGGCGCCCACTTCTACAAGACGCTCGGCCCGCGCTACGCCAGCCACACCGTTGTTGACCATGCGCGCGGCGAGTATGTCCGCAAGGGCGACGCCACGATCCACACCAACACGGTTGAGGGCTTTTTCGGCATCTTCAAGCGTGGCATGAAGGGCATCTATCAGCATTGCGGCGCACAGCACTTGCAGCGCTACATCACCGAGTTTGATTTCCGCTACTCGAACCGCTCTGGCCTCGGCATCGGTGACGACGAGCGCGCAGAAATCGCCCTGCGTGGCATCGCCGGGAAGCGCCTGACCTATCGGCGGATTGGTGCAGTCACAGCCTAAATATCCTGCGCTCGGCAGGAAGCGCGTGTTCAATGGCGGCGCTTACGGCTGGCGCTGGGTGAAAAAAGATGACCAGACTTGAAAGATTGACGGTATCCCGATACCCGTGGTATCTGGATACCGCGATGCGCGCCGGGATTGATGAGATGGCCAATTTTATCAGGCGGGCAAGCGGTCGCGGACTTGGCCTATCGTTCTGGATCGCCCTTGTCGCTGCCGAGATCGCGGCCTTCCTGCCTATCGCCGAAGAGTCGGTGCACGTGGAGCAGCAGCCACAAGTAGCCCATGGCTACACTGATCAAAAAGGTCACGAATCCGCATCGATAAAGGAAATTAGGGACAATTGAAGATATGTCTTTCTTGCCTGCGGCGAGAAAATACATTTTATCCCCGACAATTTGTCCGCCGATCGCTGCGCCCGCGCAAAGTAGCGCTGCAATGATCAAGGCGCAAAAGACAACGACTGCGATAGATGGGTAGCGATTAGGAAATCTGAATGCCATGGCGGTCAACCCAACCACGCCGGCAACTATCAGCCCCGCCGCAACGTTCGCTAGCATTACATTCCCCTGATTCGCTCGGGCGAGGCTAGCGGCTAGCGTTGAGGAGTCGAGTCAGGCTGATCACCTTCGAAGCGAGCCTTGTCCCCTTGGCCGCCACAACCCGCGCGGCTATCAACTGGACGTGAGACAATCTGGCGAAAGGCTCGGCGACGAACTGCCCGGGCCTTTTTGCTATTCAGTCGGTCCAGTGTTCTTTCCCGCCCGACGCGATCGGCCTGCCCCGCCGCCGAGGCTCGGTTGACTCTTGCGGCTTGGGATGCGGTTTAGGTGGCGTGCGCAGCATCGTGCGGAGCACGTCATCTTCGTGTATTTCGCCGGGGCTTGCCATGGATTACGACCCACTAAAGGATTTCGCAGAGATCGGGATGATAACACATCATTTCGAACAATGTGAGTTCTCCTTGTCCGAACTGTTCCTGCTGCTGTGCGAGTCGGAAAACGACGCGCCTTTTCAGATATTCGGGCAAATCGTTTCCTCAAATCTCCGGCTAACCATGACTGGGATCGCCTTAGAGGAGTGCATGCCGCGACCGTCCGCGCTGAAAGCCAAAATCACCGCCGTTTTGGCGGAATTCAAGGCGTGCCAGACGCTGCGCAACCGGTCGATCCACCAAAGCATTTTCCCTGTCATTAGAGATGGGAAACTCGCGAACGTCGGAATGCCGCTGTGGCACCAGACAATCCGGTACAAGGGCGGCGCGCTAAAGCCTGGGCTCGAAATCTCAGCGGAACAACTGAGTGAGACGAACCATCAAATCACGCTGCTGGTTTTTGCTCTCAGGGGCGTCGTGGACGAGCTTTCAGAATTTCTTGGAGCGCGAAAGAAACGTCGATTGCGGAAACTGACGCTTGCACCCCGGCGTCGTAAAGCCGCTCGTTAAGCGCGCGCACGCCCGCCTCGATCATCTCGCCCGTAATCTCGAACGCCGGCCTGTCGCTGGCCGGTGTAGCGTCTGGACCACGCTTTGTCATGTATATAATGTCCAGGAAGCTTTACAGACAAGCTTGCTTGTCAGTCAAGGGTGCTTTGCATTTTGATTGGCGTGGTTGTCAGGTGAGATCCTTCCCCATCCGCACCAGCGGCACGGCAACGCCATCGACCGGCGCCGCGCTGACGGCCTCGAGCGGCACATAACCGCACGCCGCGTAGAGCGGCTGGCCGGCCAGCGTTGCCATCATCTCGGCGCGGGTGAAGCCGGCGGCGCAGGCCGCGGCCTCGCATAGCGCGAGGATCTGGCGGCCGACGCCGCGGCGGGCGAAGTCGGGGTCGGTGAACATCGCGCGGATCCGCGCCGGGTCGGTCGCCGGATCGAGCAGGCGCGCGTCGCGCAGCGCGGCGCTGTGGTCGCCGCCATAAAGCGTCGCGCGGCGGCTCCACCCGCCGCAGCCGGCGAGCCGGCCGGTCTGTTCGACGAGGAAATAGCTGCCATCGTCGATCAGCTGCGTGTCGAGCCCCATCACCGCGCGGCTCGCGGCGATCTCCGCCGGGGTCAGGAAATCGCGCTGCAGTTCGCCGATCGCGCGGTCCATCAGCGCGCGGATCGCGGGGATGTCGTCGTGCGTGGCGATGCGGTGGGTGAGCGTTTCCATCGCCCCTTGTCCCCATCCGGTGCATGCCGCGTCAAGAAGGGACGCACCGCGCGCGGGGTGAATCGACACCCTTCAATGGCTTCGCTAGACTGACCCGATGGCTGATGCACCACACACACCGTTGCTCGACACGGTTCTTTCGCCCGCCGACCTTCGCAAGCTCAATGCCGACCAGCTGCGCCAACTGGCGGACGAGTTGCGCGCGGAGACGATTTCGGCGGTGGGGACGACCGGGGGTCACCTCGGATCGGGGTTGGGCGTGGTCGAGCTGACCACCGCGATTCACTATGTCTTCGATACC
>NZ_JAXOJP010000076.1:0-6724 GCF_036663795.1 Parasphingomonas halimpatiens | reverse complement strand
TCCTCGGACGCCGCGAGCGCTTCGACTACATCCCCTTCTTCTGGACCGAGCAATACGACTTCAGCCTCGCTTATGTCGGCCACGCCGAGAAATGGGATGACGCCGAGATCGTCGGTTCGCTCGAAGCAAGGGATTGCACGATCATCTATCGCCGCGACGGCCGCGAGCTTGCCAAGGCCTTTGTCCATCGCGACCTCGACGGGCTGCGCACCGAGCTGGAATTCGAGCATAGGATCGCCGCCGAAGAAGGCGTGTTGCCGGGCACGCGTCCCTACTCAACGGGGTCCGGCGGATGACCGCAAGGACCCCGGCCGCCAACGTCAGACTGAAACGGGCCTACGCGCCGGTAGATTCCGGGGATGGTGCGCGCGTCCTCGTTGACCGATTGTGGCCGCGCGGTGTTTCAAAGGAAGATGCCGCTCTGGATAAATGGATGAAAGAGATCGCGCCCTCGACCGAGTTGCGAAAATGGTTCGGGCATGATCCGGCTCGTTGGCAGGATTTCCGCAGCCGCTACGGCATGGAACTGCGTCACAATGCCGAGCTTGTGCGCCACTTGCGCTCCCTTGCCCGGCAAGGTCCGCTCACGCTCGTATATTCGGCCCACGATGAGATCCACAACGACGCCGTCGTGCTCCGGGACGTTCTCCTGGGCAGAAAGGTGACGAAATAACCAGCTGACGCCGCAGCCAGGCCTTAGGTGTGGGTGTCTTTCGAAGAACCGCTCGACCGATCGCAGAAGACTTTGAGGAGTGAATATATGGCCATTCGCCTGCAGGAAATGCATCCCGCTCTGGTGCATCTGCCGATCGCGCTCCTGCCGCTGGCGGTTGGCGCCGACGTCATCGGGAGCATGACCAAGAACGACGCCCTTCTGTCTTTCGGACAGAAGGCGATCGGCGTTGCAGCGGTCGGCGCGGTGGGTTCCGCTGTCACTGGGTTGATCGCCGGAGAGGAGGTCAATGTCGAGGGCGCCTCTGAGGATATGCTGATCACCCATCGCAATCTGAACTTTATCGCCACCCTCGTCGCCGGCGGCATCGCGCTCTGGCGATGTAACCACCGAAAGCCGAATGCGGCCTATCTTGGCGTTGGCGCGGTGGGCGTCGGCGTTCTGGCCTACACCGCTTACCTTGGCGGGAAGTTCGTTTACGACGTCGGGGTCGGCGTTGAGCCAGCCCACGGCGTTTATCGAAGCGATGCACTGGCGCTGAAGTCGGGGCAGTCCGGCTCATTCGTCAAGACGACGGGAACGGATCTGGTGCATGGCGTGCAGCACATGATCCAGGAGGTGGCGAAAGGTCGCTTTATTCCTACGATCATGGCCTCGCTTCATAAGCAGCCGGAGGCTTCCGTGCCCGTCACCGCCGGAACGCCGGCGTGAGCGGATCAGTGGAACCCACCAAGCGTAGTCGAGAAGGGTCTAGCCCCATGTCTCGGTTCAGAGCGTCTTGTTATGCCCGATGAAGAGGAAAAACGGTTGAGCACCTCAGAACTGCGTCAGCGAGCGCTGTCCAGGTGGGATAATGAGGGAGGGGCGGGACGTGATGGCCCGAAAGAAAGTCACGCCCACGTTCTCCCCGATCCCGACATCCCTAACCTGACCGACGCCGAGCTGATCCAGCTTCGCGTCCGCGTGATCGCGTTGGAGAACCTGATGATCATGTTGCTGGCTGAGGGCTCGGACCAGCAACTGGCGGTTGCTCGGGAAATGGCGAGTTACATCGCGCCACGAGCCGGTTTCACGCACCATCCGCTGACTCTCCAAGCAGCAGCTCATATGGATGATCTGGTCGACCGAGCCTTTCATTACCGAGGAGTGACGCCGTCATGAGCGCGCCCATCGAGTCCTCATCGACGGTGCTCTATAAATGCACGCAGGTGTCGATGAGGTCACCTTGCCCGGAGAACTACGTCGGAGCACCCAACCAGGTCCGGTGTGTGGGGCGTCATCCGGGTGCTGGGCGGTCGACTGTGTTACCAAGTGTTTGGTCAGAATTGCGAGGTGATCCTGGAGTCTGACCGTCAGAGACCAATCTTGCTCGATCAGCCGCACCTCGTCGATCCGCCCGGATCGATCCGAATGCAGGTCGAATTCTTCACGAATCGCCGGCCCTTTAGGTGCTATGCTGGTATCGGGTTACCAACTCCGCTGAAGCTGCCCACGGCGGGAGAATAGGTTCGTCATAACGCTGCGCCTACGCCGATCGCTTCGCGCGGCAAAGAACAACGGCTTCGCTTCGGTGAGGCGACACCCGCTACCGGCCCTCCGACGCTACCGTCAAGGGTGACTCGGCTCCGCACCGGCCGCGTCACGAGGCAGTGCATAGGCGATCGTGTAGTCGCCGTAGCGGGTGCCGAGCGCACCATGGCCGCCCGCCGTGATCACCACATATTGCCGCCCGTCATCCCCGCGATAGGTCATCGGCGTAGCCTGTGCACCTGCCGGCAACCGCGCCTGCCACAACAGCTTGCCGTTCCTCAAATCAAAGGCTCGCAGATACTGGTCGGTGGTGGCGCCGATAAACACGATGCCTCCGCGCGTGATAATCGAACCGCCGAGGTTGGGCACGCCGATCCGGAACGGTACGCCCAGCCTCGTTCCGAACAGTCCGGTGTCGCGCGCGGTTCCGAGAACCTTGTCCCAGATCACCTTATGCGTCTTCAAATCGACCGCAGTCAGCTTGCCCCAGGGCGGCGCGATGCACGGCGCGCCGAACGGCCCGAGCCACGCCTGCACCACAGCCACCCACGGTGTGCCATATTGCTCGTATAGGTTCGGCGAACGCGCGTTCTCGCCGCCCTGGACCTGCTTCGCCATCATCGCCTTAACGCTGGGCGAATCGCGGCGTTCGAGCCAGATCCGGAACGGCATCTCCATCGTGTTGACGGTAAAGATCCCGTGCTCGGGATCGACGGCTCCACCACCCCAGTCGGTGACACCGTCAAAGGCCGGGTGGCCGATGATCGGCGTGGTCCCGATCGGCGCATAGATACCGGCGGCGTGCGCTTCGCGGAACTGGATACGGCAGACGAGCTGGTCGATCGGCGTCGCGCCCCAGGTGTCACGCTCGGTGGGTGTCGCCGGGGTCAACGACGGCATGCCGACCGAGAAGGGCTGCGTCGGCGAGTAGCGCTCATCCGTCACGCCGCCCTTGGTGTTCACCGGCTGCTCCTCGATCTGTGCGAGCGGCGCGCCGGTAAGGCGGTTGAGCAAATATAGCTGCCCCATCTTGGTGGTCTGAACGAGAGCAGGCACGGTGCCGCCGCCGAGTTGAGGCAAATCAACCAGCGATGGTGCAACCGCCAGGTCCATGTCCCACATGTCGCGGTGGACGAGTTGGCGGCTCCAACGCAGTCGGCCGGTGGCGATGTCGAGTGCCACGATTGAGGTGCCGAACCGGTCGTCGAACGGACGGCGATGGCCTATCCAATAGTCCGGCGTCGCGTTGCCTGTCCCGAGATAGACGATCCCGTTCGCCGGATCAGCAGTCATCACGCCCCACACATTGGGCGTGCCACGAGTGTAGACCTGATTGCCGCTAAGCGGCTTGATCGCGTCCGGGCTACGGCCCACGTCCCAGGCCCAGATCGCGCGGCCCGAGACAGGATCATAGGCGCGAACCACGCCGGCCGGCTCGTTCACTGCCTTATTGTCGATGATCCGCTCGCCGATGATCAGCCGGTCGTTCGATACCACTGGCGGCGAGGTGCTGATCTGCCAGGCCGCCGGCGATGCGCCCATATTGTCGCGCAGATCGATATAGCCCGCTTGACCGAACGTGGTGCATTCGCGCCCCGTGTCGGCGTCGAGCGCCACCATCCGCGCATCGTAGGTCGGAGCGAAGATGCGGTGCGGGCACGGCGTTCCGGCGGGGGCTTCGAAATAGGAGACGCCGCGGCAGACGAGATAGCTGTTGCCCTGGATGTTCGCGCGAACATGCCAGCTCCATTTGGTGCGGCCGGACGTCGCGTCGATCGCCTGGACGAAGCTGTGCGGCGTGCAGGTGTAGAGCGTGTCGCCGACGTGGATCGGCGTCGCCTCGGAATGATATTCGCGTTTGTGTGTCACCTTCTCGTCGTACATCGGCAGGTCGCCGGTGCGCTGCGTCCAAGCGACTTGGAGATTCTTGACGTTGGCCGGAGTAATCTGGTCCAGGCCGGAATAGCGCTGCCCTTCGATCGTGCCGCCGTAGAAGTTCCAGTCCTGGTTACCACCGCCCGAGCGAGCAGGCGCCGGGCTGACGTCGCGGTCCTCCGCACCGAGCCGGGGCGGGCGTACAAACGGTATGGCGACGAGCAGCACGACCGTGACGGCGGCGGCGACCGCCACAGCCTTGCGGCCCCGGTGACCGCGGCCTTGACCTGGGCGACAACGGAACACGCCGACGATAACGGGCAGGAAAACGGGCACCAGAAGCAGCGTCGGCGCGAACAACCGGGGCATCAGCCGCCAGCCGTCGAATCCGGCCTCCCATAAAGCCCAGACCAGCGTGACCACCCAGATGCCCAGGAAGAGCAGCGATCCCCACCGGCTGCGGCGGCCCATCAACGCGCCGCTCATCACCATCGCGATCCCGATCAGGACGTAATAAGGCGATCCGCCCAGCAGCGCGAGCTTGCCGCCCGCGACGGCGAAAAAACCGCCCAGCACCGCCAAGAGCCAGCCGACGACGATCGCATACGCTTTCATTACGTCTAAACGCCTGCAGAACAAAAATGGCTACATCCCGCGGTCGCTTGCGCAAAATTATTCGCCGGTTACTTGAATATCAGGACCCAAAAGTGCTTGCGGCGGCAATGATGCGTGGGTGGGAGATGCGCCAAGCGTCGTCGTGGCCTGATCGAGTCAAATCGTCGTTCGCGTCATATCATCGCCGGAGGAGCGAGCGCGGTTTGAACGTCCGGCAGCCAAATGCCCGCTAAGACGTTGTGGCCGAACATAAAACGTGCCGACACGGTATCCAGCATTACTTTTGATGGTGTGCGCCGCACCACGTCAGCCACAACCGCGAGATGCCTCCCACGGCTAATTGAAGCGATGCTGCTTAACCGCCGTTGTCGCAACCAGATCCTGCACAACTGCTAGATGCTCCTCTGCCGTCGACAGCAGGGTTCGGGCAAACATTTACAGACGGACTCTGGCCTCGCTGGGTCTCCTCCTCGAAGAGCGCGATCTCCGCGTTATGGCCAAGCACCATCATCTGAATGTATTCCTGATCGAATTTCGCACCGCTCAAGGCTTCCATATGCTGGAACTCGGCCTGCTGCTCGGTGGTCGGACTCGTCGGCAGCGCCGGACCGTGCATCTCTGTCATCATGGTCGCAAGTTGGCGGTTGGCCAGGGAATCGGTCGAGGCCATCAATCGGCCGAACAGCCGCACCGCGGGCGTCGTGCCCTCTTGCGCCGCGAGTTTGCCGAGCGACCTCGGCCAAGGTGCTTTGCCCGATCACGTCCAGGAACTACCGGTCCTGAGCGCTGAATGCGTCCGAGCCCGACGACGCTACCTGCTGCGAGCAGGCCGACACGATCAATAACAAAGCCGCCATTGAGGTTGCTCCGACCATGTTCTTGACCCCACGTCTCCTTGCTCGAATCAGCTAGCCGACGCTGGGATGTTTTCGTTCCGGATAGACGAGCGAAACACCCGTCGCGCACGCCGCTATGTTCATTCTGGCGGGATCGACCCGCGCTACCCCCATCAAATGGAAGACATCCCGCCCATCCTGCAGGAGGTAGTCGGCGACGAACCGCCGATGGCAGCGCCACCAGACCGCTTCCGAACACATGATCGCGCACCGCCGCTCACTGCTCAATTCCGTTAGCCGCGCAAAGCCGACGCGAAACTCGTCGGACAGCGCGTAGTCCGCGTAATTGTGGAAGCTCTGGTTAATCCAAAAGCCGTTGACCTCGGGTGGGACGATAGCCGACTTCTTCCGCCGGCCGCCCAGTTCCTCAATCCGTGTATGGCCGATCTGCCAGACGGATAGCGCTTCGGGCAGCGCGTTGAGGTTGAACTGGGAATTGGTCCGCGATCGCGGCGTGCTGCGGATATCGACGACCAGATCGACTTGTCCCTGCTGCAGCAGCTCGACGAACTCGGCGATGCTCCGCGTCGAGTGGCCGATCGTGTAGACTGGGGCCCATTCGAGTGGTTTCATGCCAGTGCCCTTCGAACCGCGTCGCGCAGCGCGGGAAGCACGCCCGCGTCGAACCACGGATTCTTTGCCGCCCAATGTCGCGAGCGCCACGAGGGATGCGGCAGCGGGAAAAACGTTGGTAGATGATGGCGAAAGCCGATCACCCGTTCCGTCATCTTGCCGCGTCCGAGCGCGTGGGCCTGGGCATGGGTGCCAACCAGCAAGGTTAATCGCAGATCAGGCATGTGCGTCAGCAGCCGGTCACGCCACAGCGGCGCGCATTCGGGGCGGGGAGGCGCGTCGCCACCGCTTGGCAGGCGTCCGGGGTAGCACAGGCCCATCGGCAGTATCGCGACCTTGGTTTCATCGTAGAAGGTCTCGTCCGGCACGTCCATCCATTCGCGCAAGCGATCTCCCGAAGCGTCGGAAAAGGGGATGCCGCTCTCGTGCACCTTCGTCCCTGGCGCCTTGAACCGCGCCGGGTCTGCCGGAGGCGTTGGGTTGTGAGTCACGCTGCCATATCGATGTTGTCCGCGGCAGCATAATATTGATCTTCGGCTTCGGCAGGTGGGATGTTGCCGAT
>NZ_JAXOJP010000075.1:0-7086 GCF_036663795.1 Parasphingomonas halimpatiens | reverse complement strand
CGATCGACGATCTATGGCGCGCCGTCGGCAACATCTGCGATCTCTACACACCCGAGGAATGCTGGAACTTCCTCAAACATGCAGGATATGCGTCAGATTAAACGCATCGCGCTCTAGGCCGTCCAGCCGACCCGAAAGCCGGCGATCGTTTACGTCGCAGCATTCGGCGAGGGTGGAGAACGGACCGGCCGCTTTCGGGCGGCCAGGTAGCGTAAGCGCACGCTCGTTCATGGAACTCATGGGACCGCTACGCAACCTTTTTGGGCCATTCAGGTTTACAATCATCTCGGCTGGAAGCGGTCATCCGAGCGGCGGCCGGAGTGCACCCATCGCGTCGCTAGCCTTCGCGACACGGTTTGCGATAGTACAGCAGCCTTGCGTCACGGAGTAAAAGGATGGGTTTGGCAAGGCGTACCAGTCCTGTGCAGGAGATCGTCGGCTCAATCCGGCTCTCGCCCATTGCTTCCGTCGTCACCGATCCCAACGCCGACGACAACCCGATCATTGCTGCAAACCATGCGTTTGAGCAGCTTACGGGATATTGCGAACATGAGCTAATCGGCCGCAATTGCCGCATTCTCGCCGGCCCGGATACCGATCCCGCGAAGAGAGAAGCGCTGCGCCAGGCAATCGCGCGCGCGACGCCAGCCATGATCGAGCTCGCGAACTACCGGAAGGACGGCAGCAAATTCCTCAACGCGCTGATGATCGCGCCTCTTCTGGACGACAACGGAAAGCTGGCCTGCTTCGTGGGAAGCCAGATGGCCATCGATCGCGCGGCGGTCCGGCCGGCTGTGCCGACGGCCGCAGCGCGGTTGAGCGTGCTTACACCGCAGCAGCTAGCGGTTCTCCGCCTGGTGGCGCGAGGCTGGCGTAACCGGCAGATTGCGGAGCAACTGGGGCTGACCGAAAAGACCATCAAAATCTATCGCAGCGCGCTTGTGAAGCGCCTCGGTGTGGCCACCAGCGGCGAGGCGATGCGCCTGGCGGTAGAGGCCGGTTTCTAGTCCGCGCCGCTCGCCCGCCGCGGCGAATCCTGTTGCGCATAAGTTCGTGTTCGATATGGACTTTAGTCTATATCGTCGGGCCGGGGGCTCAGCACAGGATCAGGCATTGCATTTGTCGGACTCAAGGAAGCAGCCCCCTGCGGAGACGTTCCAACTACTCGTTGACGCAGTCAGCGATTACGCGCTCTACATGCTCGATCCCGGCGGTCGCATCGTTACCTGGAACAGTGGTGCGGAGCGCTTCAAAGGCTATTCCGCCGAAGAGATCATCGGCGAGCATTTCTCCCGCTTTTTCCTGCCGGAGGATCGCGAGGCCGGCGTGCCGGCGTTCGCCCTGGAGACGGCCGCACGTGAGGGGCGCTTCGAAGCAGAGGGCTGGCGAATCCGGAAGGACGGCAGCCGCTTCTGGGCGCACGCTATCCTCGATGCCATCCGCGGCGAAGACGGCTCGGTCGTGGGTTTCGCCAAGATCACCCGCGACATCACGGAAAAGCGACGCCTCGAACAGGCGACCTATGAGAGCGCGCTGCAACTGAGGATGCTCGTCAAAGGCGTGCGCGACTACGCCATCTACATGCTCGACCGGGATGGCAGGATCACGAGCTGGAACGCCGGCGCGCAAGCCATCAAGGGCTATGCCGAGGAAGAGGTGCTCGGGAAGCACTTCTCGCTCTTCTATACTGCGGAAGATCGCGCGCGCAGCACACCGGAAAGGGCGCTGAAAACCGCCCTACAGGAGGGCAAGTTCGAAGCGGAGGCGCAGCGGGTGCGCAAGGACGGCTCCCTCTTCTGGGCGCATGTCGTGATCGACCCCATCTACAACGAAGTCGGCGAGCATGTCGGGTTTGCCAAGATTACCCGCGACGTCAGCGAGAAGAAGCAGGCCGAGCAGGAACTTCGTCAAACCCAGGAGGCCTTGCTGCAGTCGCAAAAGCTTCAGGCGCTGGGCGAACTTGCCGGCGGTATCGCGCACGACTTCAACAACCTGATGACCGTCATGCGCGGCTCGGCTGACTTCCTGCTGCGTCAGCCGGACATGGAAGTCGAGAAGCGCAACCGTTATCTCAATGTCATGCTGGAGACGGCGGAGCGGGCGACCGGGCTCACCTCGCAACTGCTCGCCTTCGCGCGTCGCCAGCCGCTCGAACCCGAGGTCGTCGACCTCAGCTTACGACTCGATGCCATGGGCGAGATGCTGGAGCGCACCCTGGGAAGCCTCTATGAACTCGAGCTCGATCTCGCGCCGGCGCTATGGCCGGTCGAGATCGACCCGAATGGGCTCGAGGCGGCGCTGCTCAATGCGGTCGTCAACGCCCGGGATGCGATGCCAAATGGCGGAAAGATCACCCTGTCGACCACGAATGACAAACGGCCCGAAGGCGATGGGGTCCTGCTGTCGATCCGGGATACCGGCGAGGGGATCCCGCCCGAGACGCTCGAGCGCGTGTTCGAGCCGTTTTTCACGACCAAACCGATCGGCAAGGGCACGGGGCTCGGCCTCTCGCAGATCCATGGCTACGCGTTGCAATCGGGCGGTTCGGCCAGGATCGAATCCGAGGTGGGTAAAGGCACCGCGGTGGAACTCTGGCTTCCGCGCACCGACAAACAGCCGTTCAGGGAAGCTGTTTCACAGGTCCAGGCCATGATCCCGGCGGGGCTCAGGGTCCTCGTCGTGGAGGACAGCGAACATGTTCGTTACTTCGCGCGCCAACTGCTCGACGATCTCGGCTGCAGGGTGATCGAAGCATCGAATGGCGGCGAAGCGCTGGAGCTGCTGAAGGAGCATGACGTCGACCTCGTCTTTTCGGATATCGTCGTGCCGGGAATGAGCGGTCTGGAGCTGGCAATCCAGATAAGGGATGCCCACGCCGACATCCCGGTATTGCTCGCGAGTGGCTATAGCAGCAAGCAGTTCATTCCCAGGGACGAGCGGGAGTTTCCGATACTGCGAAAGCCATACAAGCTTGCGACGCTCGCGGCCGGCATCAATCAACTGGTAGAGCCGGCCGCTGGTGAAGGCAGGAGCGAAGTTCCTAAGCGCGGATAGCCCAATGCTGGAACCAATCCGTCCGGCTAAGGTCCGCTTCGCCCATATGCTTTCGAGCCGCCAGTCGTCCAACGGCAAATGTAGCCGCAGAGCGCCACCTGGATGAGCGCCTGGTTTCGGTTCGGCAGAGGGAACGCGAGAGTGGCCGGTTCTGGGTCGTCGATGCACGGAGTCAGGGCGGGGGAGCTATCGCCATCTCTCTTCCTGATAACCGCCGGTCGCCTGTCGCCCCACGCTCGGCCGTTCCCGGGCGGCGCAGACTTGCTTAAGAGCGGACTATTTATCTGTGATCACAACGACAGTATCCTGCGCATTCACGATCTGCCAGCAGCCCGCGCGATTGACCCATGTGTCGGTCCAGACGAATTTGCCGCGTCGGCCGCCCGTCTTCGTCCAGGTCTCGCTACCTTGGGCGACAACAGTATTTCCGAAGAAGCGGACGTGGACATAATCCGGTACGTTGGTGAGAAAGGGGCCGGGGCCCTCTGCTGCCTCCGCAACAGCGGTCTCTTTGTCGAGCAAGCGGCCGTCGAGAACCCACACGAAGTCGTCAGCTAGGATGCGCTTGACTACCGACGCATCGTTGGTTGCGACAGATTTCGCCCACTCCTCTTCACTGAGTTCGATGTAACGCTTGATGGCATCTCGCGAGGAAAGCGAGGGTGCCGGACACTTGCCATTGGATGCCGCGGAAGCGGGAGCCGTCCATACGATTGCTCCGCCGATCACGAAGAAGCCTAATAAATACCGCCGCCACATCTGTCCGTCGCCCATCTGATGCCCGTCCTTTGTGACGGCTTGTCGCATGATCGGATGCAAAGCCGCCAGACCCCTTTCCACCACCTCAAGCCATTCGGACCAAAGTTTTTCACTGGCGCAGGCTGACCCTAAGAGCGGCATGAACGAATGTCGGGTGTCGGTACCCCGGTAAGCGGTCCTCAATGGCTGATATGGGTCATTCGAACATTCGAGCAAACTCAACGGATGGCTGCTTTCGTTGGCTTGCCTCGCAAACACGTCAGTCCGCATCCGGTCGGACTTCGCCTGCGCAGCCGTCGTGCACGCAGATGCATTGTGTCCACTTCTCGAACGCCCGGTAATGGCCGGAGCGAACGACGGCAAAGCCCCCATCACCCCGATTCAACTTCCCCCACAACCCGACCATACCGCAACCCCGGCGCGCTCCGCCCCGCAGCACGCGCCAGCTCTTTCGCATCGTTGATCGGCATCGAAACGCACCACCACCCTGGCGGAAAATCCGCCGGCGCGGGCTCCTGTTACGCCCTCTGTTCCGCCTCTGTTACGCTTCTTGATATTCTCTTGTTTCCTCTTGTTCTCCAGGAACAGGGAAACGCCAATTATCTATCTGATAATTATAGGCTATTTTCGAGAAAACGCCGCACAAACCCGGCGCAAAAGATTTACGTCGAAAAACAGAGCGGAACAGAGGGTGCCCCCACCCCGGCGCAGCACATCACGCGCCGTCCGCCGCCGCCCTCAAGCGCCCGGCATCGACACCACACGCAACGCCCCGCTCAATACCCCGCCTCGATCGCCAGCCGGATGATATCGGCGGTGGTGCGCAGCCCCAGCACGCGGATCACGGTCGAGCGGTGCATCTTCACCGTGCGTTCGTTGAGGCCCAGCTCATAGGCGATCTGCTTGTTGAGCTTGCCCGCCGCGATATGCACCACGATCTCGCGCTGGCGCGGCGTCAGTGAGGCGATCCGCTCGGCGGCGGCCTTGCGCCGATTGTCGCCTGCGGCGGCCTCGTCGCCGGCGACCTCGACCTGCGAGCCGAGGAAATATTCCAGCTCGCCCGTCGCCCCGAAGATCGGCGCGACCAGCACGGCGTTGCGGAACGGCGAGCCGTCCTTCTTGTAATTGAGGATCTCGACCATCGTCGGGCGGTGCGCGGCAATCCCCTCGCGCAGTTCCTGGGACAGCGCATCCTCGGTATCGGCGCCGCGCAGAAAGCGGCAATTGCGCCCGATGATCTCGTCGCGATCATAGCCGGTCAGCTGCACGAACGCCTCGTTGCAGTCGATGATCGGGTTATCGGCCAATCGCGGATTGCTGATGACGGCGGCGACCGCGCTCGACTGGATCATGCTGGACAGTGACATTGACGACATCCTCAATAGGCCAGTCGGGGCGCCACCTTGAGTGCCCTTTCGTGCTGCTTGGCGGTTGGCCCCCGCCCCCCCAGATTTCGAACATAGGATCGGCATCGCGCGTTCGCGAGCGCTCATTGCGCACGGCACCTGGGAAAGACGGCATCATCGTGAACTATATGTCCCCCGCACTGCAAGTCGCAGCGAGCACAAGGCCGCCCGTGCCGCCCGAGATCGAGGCGGCGTTCCGCGCGTTGCTCGGCTTTGTCGGCGAGGATCCGGACCGCGAGGGGCTCGCCGAAACCCCGGCGCGCGCGGCGCGGGCATGGCTGGAATATTGCAGCGGCTATCAGGAGGATCCCGGCGCGCACCTGGCACGCACCTTCGAGGAAGTGGGCGGTTATGACGAGATCGTCGTGCTGCGCGACATCCCGTTCCAGTCGCATTGCGAGCATCATCTCGCACCGATCACCGGCACCGCGTCGATCGCCTATCTGCCGCGCGACCGCGTCGTCGGCATTTCCAAGCTCGCGCGCGTGCTGCACGGCTTCGCCCGCCGGCTACAGGTGCAGGAGCGGCTGACCGCGCAGGTCGCCGACTGCATCTGGTCAGAGCTCGCGCCGCGCGGCGTCGCGGTGGTGATCGACGCGCAGCATGGCTGCATGACCGGGCGCGGCGTGCGCACCGCCGGGGTCGGCATGGTCACCAGCCGCATGCTCGGCTGCTTCCGCGACGATCCCGCCAGCCGCAGGGAAGTCCTGGCGTTGATGGGCCGATGAACGTCGCAGCGGCGATGCAGCCACCCGCCCCCTTACGTTTCGCGATCGTCGGGGCCGGCATGGCCGGGCTCGCCTGCGCCGACGCGCTGGTCGCGCAGGGGCACGCCGTGACGCTGTTCGACAAGGCGCGCGGCGCCGGCGGGCGCATGTCGACGCGGCGCCTCGCCACGCCGATCGGCGAGGCGAGCTTCGATCACGGCGCGCAATATTTCACCGTGCGCGACCCCGCCTTTCAGGCCGCGGTGGCCGAGTGGGCGGCCCGCGGCCTCGCGCAGCCCTGGCCGGTCGCCGGCCATGATGCCTGGGTCGGCGTGCCGGCAATGAACGCCGTGGTCCGCGCCATGGCAGAGCGGCACGAGGCGCATTTCGGTGTGATGGTGCAGGGCATCGCGCGCGCCGGGCGCGGCTGGCGGCTGATCGGGCAGGATCTTCCGCCCGAGACCTTCGACGCGGTGATCGTCGCGGTGCCGGCCGAGCAGGCGGCGGCGTTGCTCGGCCCGGTCGACCTCGCCATGGCGCGCTGCGCACTGATGGCGCGCTCGCAACCCTGCTGGACCGCGATGTACGCCTTCGCCGCGCCGCTCACCACCACGCTGACGATCCTGCGCGACTGCGGGCCCATAGGCTGGGCGGCACGCGACAGCGCCAAGCCCGGCCGCGGCGGCGTCGAGGCGTGGGTCGTGCAGGGCAACGGCGCCTGGTCCGCGCAGCATCTCGAGGACGAAGCCGTGGTGGTACAGCGCCTGCTGCTCGACGCGCTCGCCGAGGCGCTGGGCTACGATCTCCCGCCGTCGATCGAGGCGACCGCGCACCGCTGGCGCTATGCGATGTCGGCCGGGATCGGCGAGGGCGCCTTGTGGAATGCGCGGCTCGGCGTGGGTGCGTGCGGCGACTGGCTGCTCGGCCCGCGTGTCGAGAGCGCCTGGCTGTCGGGCACGGCGCTCGGCGCGGCGGTCCGCGACGCGGCGCTCGCGGTCGCCTGATACCGCATCTCATTGATCGGTACCTTTAGCCCTCCCCTTTGTATAGACCGGAGAGATAGCGAACAGGTGTTCGGAGACATGGTGAACACATTGGGTGCGGAGGTGCCCGATGCCATTCAAGGAGTCTTCGATCTTGTCACAACGGGAAGAGTTTTG
>NZ_JAXOJP010000074.1:0-7540 GCF_036663795.1 Parasphingomonas halimpatiens | reverse complement strand
CAGACATATTGAGCCTTTCGCGACGATTTGGTATGATTTGAGACGACGATGATGCAGCCCCAGCGGCACTCGAACCGCTGCTACGGTCGCGGCAGTGGGCCATAAAGCAGGCCACGGAAATTGCGCATCAAGATATTGAATTTAATATCAAAACATTGCTCCAAAAGTGTCAGTTCTCTTCTGGCGAAGTTCGACAAGCGCGTGATGACGCGAAGGAGGCAATCCTCACGCTTGCCGATCGACAAGGCGTCAAACTGACGCCGCGCGGAATTGCTGAACAGATCGAGGCGGCAGGCGCTCAAGTGAGGGCGACCGCCGATCGGGAGGCCTGAGCCATGGGCCGCTGGCGTCGCGAGCGCCGACAATGCGCTCTACCGTCACTGCGGCACCTCGGGAAGTCCGCCGGCGGATCGCCTAAATATCGATCGTTAGCGGCACGTCGGTTGCTTCCGGGAACACGCACGCATAGCCATATTTGGCCTTAAGTGCGGCTACGTCCCAAGGCTCAGTACGATCGCTTCGATAATTGAAATACAATGTCTTGGCCCGCGGCGGTGCGAACTTGAGGAGGCGGCTGATCGCCTCCGGGTCGGGGTGACCAAACACGGTTCCGTTGGTCGAGATCGCAAAACGGTCGCAGTCGAGCTTCTCGATGATTGCGCGCGTGATGTTTGCACGACTGCCGTGGTGCGGCAGCTTGACGAGATCCACCTTCAGGGTCGCCCCAGGACCGGCAATGCGCTCGATACTCTGCAGGACAATATCGGGATGGGCGTCTGCACCCAACAGCACCCGACGCCCGTCATATTCGGCTATCATTGCGATGCTGGAGCCATTCGGCGGTGTCGTGTCGATGTTGCTCGGCGAGCTGAGGATTTCCGGATCGAGCGTCGATGGCATCGGCCGCTTTCCGAAGGGCTGGAGCGCACCCGTCGCGGCAGTGACCGCGCGGCGGACGACGGGCATCAGCGCCCTTCGCCAGTCTTTGAAAAGCTTCTCCAGTTTGTCGGCATCCGGCGATATGAGGGTGAGCGTGAGGCCAGCAAACTCGAATGGCGCAGACAGGTCCTCCACCAGAATTGCCTTGCCTCCCGCGACGCCGTTGAGGGGCCAGCCCTTCTTCACGATCGTCTTGCTGTAGATGTCGGCCGCCTTGATGCCGAAAGCCTTGATCCTGCCCGTCTTTGCGAGAGCCTTGAGCTGGTCGATGCCGTTATACCACAAAGCCTTTGGCACGAGCGGCAAATCCGGATCGCTCACCAGCTCGACCAGGCCGTCGATATGGTCGGCGTCGATATGGCTGAGGAGAAGCAACTCAACGGCTTCGCCGCGCTGGGCAATCGCAGCGAGCGCCTTTTTCAGGTGGGGCCAAGTCGCCTTTCGCCCGCCATCGACGACGATGTGACGAAGCGACGCCTCGGTCTGTCCATAGGACAGGATAAGGCAATCGCCTTCGCTCGCAGGGAGCATCGACAACCGGAAGACGCTCATTGGGCTTCCTTTCCCGAGGATGCGTAGCGGGCGACGGTGAACGCTTGGCTCGCGTCAACCCGGCTGGCCAGGATATTGGCGCGCTCCACCAGCGGCCTGAGATCCGCGTAATCCGCCGACAGCAAAGTCAGCATTTCCCGAAGGAGAAACACACCGGCGCTGAAAAACGGCACGCCCGCCGCACAAGCGGCACGAAGCGCGGACGCCGCGACTCCATTATCCTCGGAGCCCGTCGGGCGGAGGATCAGACGGCGCGCGTGGACGATCGCCGCGTCGGGGACGTCCGGAAAACGCCTCATGCAGTTACCCAGCCAGTGGTCCCACTGTTCGCGTTCGCTGGGCGGATATACCGCGAGTCCGACATAGGCAGCCGCACAGGCCGCAAGGGGATTGCTCATTTTATCCGAGATCGTCTGCTCGATGATATTGGCCTGTTCCAGCTCGGCCAGGAGCGGTCCGGCGGCGCTGGCCTGTCCTCGGTCAAGAAAGGCCAGGAGCCCCGCCAGCTGTTCGTCGCGTATTGCCACTGTTGTTGCGGCGCCGCCCGTTCTCGACGGATCGACCAGAATGTCGGCCGGCAGATATTCATCTCTGCTCACACAGAACCAGGGCAGCGGCAGACTAACTATCTCAACTCCGCCGGTGGCGAGTTGAACGCGTGCCCAACGCCGCGTCAATCTGGTCGGGACACCGTTCGTATCGCCGCGCAGGCGCCAGATCGCGCTGTTGCCCTGATGATCGGCAGGATCAACATCCGACCATCGAATCGCCGCGCCCGCTTCCTGCGATGCCAGGTCCAGCGCGCCAGCCCCCTGGCTCAACTGGGCCACGCGCGGCGGGTTTGGCTGTATGGATCGCTGCGAGCTGAAGGAACGTGGCCCTGTGTCGCGGCTCCTCCTCAACTGCCGGTCGGTTGGTATAGAGGCTGCTTTCGCCTGAGCTTCGCGATAGTCAGCCTCGCTCGTGTTGCCTGAGGACTCCGCAGCATCCGCGAGGATGGCATTGTCGTCACGCCCGACCGATTCCTGCAGGCTGAAACCCGATCCTGATCCGAAATCCTCGAAGAAACGATACGTCTCGTTCGAGTCCACGTCGATCTTGACGTTGCGCTGAATGATACGTCCCGAGGGCAACGTGAGCTGCACGTTATAAAGGCCCTGCGGCAGCCGCTGTTCCTTGCTCTGCCCGGCCGGGACGACCAGCTCATGATTGAGAAGCTGATCCGAGCCGTCGGCGAACCCCGCGATCCGCGCGATGACGGGGCGACTGTCGTCACTTCGCCCGCGCGTCCCGCCAAAGCTGATCGTCAGTCCGGTGGGGCTGATCATCATGGCCGCTTACTCACTGGCAAGAAGCAGGTTACCTCGGGCGGATAGGCGATGACGGGTTCAACGCAATCCTTAAAAGCCGATCCCTGGTCAAAGTTTGCATGAACATTATAGATTACGTCGGCGGGCTGTTGCGTCGGATTGATCAGGCGCAGCTTCCATTCCTTGAAGTCGGGATCCGGCTGGGCCGCGGGGACATGTATAAATTCTTTCTCGAAGCCCGGCCGCATTGCCTTGAGCCGCCAACGCTCCTGCCAGACTGCCGGTTCGTTGACGCTGCTTACATATACATCGACCGCGATCGGCCCGGGCTTGCAGATGCGGAAATCTTGCGACTGGGCCGCCGCCGGACGCTGGACCACGCCTTCAGCAGAGCTGGCGCGGGCCAGGTAAGTGGTCAACACGGTGTGCAGGCGGCTGGAAGTGACCCACCAGTCGGCCGTCATCTCGGCAGCCCCGCCGTCGAGACCCTTGAGCAGCGCCTCAGTAAAGAGGCTTGGACCTTCGTCGCGGCCCCAAGCTTCGGTATAGAGGGAGGTGGCAAACTGAACGCTCTGTAATGCCGGCGCATTGTCACGCTTCGTTAGGCTTTGCAGATCGATCAACGGATTGCCGGGCGTAGCCTGGCCCAGCTGCGCATCGTCAAGGTCAGGAATGCGGCACGCATCGACGAGGATGAGCTGGGTGTCGGGCTGCCGTGTCGACAATGCAATACGAAACTGCTCGAAATCGATCGCTCCCTGAAACCGGCTTTCAGCATCCTCGTTGTAATCGCGGCACAGCAGGACAGGGTTGCCTGCCTGGAGACCGTGGCCGCAAAAACCAAATACCAGCGAGTTTTCGCGACGCCCGGAAGCGCGCTTGCTCCAGGCAATAACTGCTTTCCGGACTTCGTCCAAGGTCCCGCGCGGGACGGCTCCCGTATTCGGCAGGCGGCGTGCATGCTCGTACTTCGCCGGGCTTTTTTCCGATAGGATCAGGGAGACGCTCGCAAGCGGCCGCTCGGGGTTTTGAAACGAGTCGAGAAACCAATCGGCCAAATTCCGCATAGATATCGGCGGGGCGGCTAGCTGACCCATTCCCAGGGCACCCTCTTCGTGCTCTTCCGCCACATACTTGCTGCCTTCTTCGAGCCACGGATAGTCCCCGATACCGACCAGCAGCACGTGCGTGCCCGGCCGGTCGGTCCGATCGAGGAAAATCAGCGCCGGATCCGGCCCTGCTGAGTTCGCCTCCGCCATCAGCCGACCCCCGAGGCGGGATAGGAGAATGCAGTGGGCGCCTTGACGCTCTTGGTCCAGTACCGGCGGATGCCGGCGTCGGCGACGGCGTATCCCCAGTTGACCAAGCGTTCCTGCCGCGTTTCATCCATCTGCCGTAGCCGGGTCGAGGTCGCCGCGAGCTTGTTCGTCTGGTCGTGCGGGCACGGCAACGTGTCGGTCAGCTTATAATCGGCAATATCGGTGCGCGCACTCCAGAACGCGCTCTCACGCTCGTGCTTCGCCAAGGATCCGACCACTTCGAGCATGCGCAGTTTTTCCGCATCCACCAGCCGCCACACGGCGCCGACATGAAACAACATCGCGCGGTAGCCACCGCCCGAAAGGCATAGCCCCACCCCGCCGACCGGCGTGTCGGAGTCGAAGATCGGATCGCTTACTCCCGGTTCCGGCTGTTCAGACATTGCCGAACCCATGTGCACGTCGTCTGGAGCACGTTCGTCCAATTGATTGGGCCGTCACTGAATTCCCCCGACTCGCAGCGCACCTTGGAAGGATCGCAAGTGATGGAGAGGAACGCCAGCGTTCATAGGACCATTTCGGTCCGATCGCCCATCGCGGCCGCGCTAACCGGACGGTCCAGCCGGGGGCGCAACTCCGCGAAGGCGGTCGAACACCGAATCGTGTTTGGGCAGCGATATCGCGGGTTTTCGCTGACCAGAAAATGTCCCGCGGTCGTCACTCTTGCTCTTTGCAACGCGATGCAGGAATATCTGGCAGATCTCCATGCCCGGCGAAATCGCGACGGGCACTTCGCCGACATTCGCCAGTTCCAGCGTAAGGCAGCCCGAGAAGCCCGGATGCAGGCCGGCCGCCGTTTCGATAACGAGGCCATGCCGCCCGAGGGAGGATTTACCGGATACGTATCCCGACAGCGTGCGCGGCAGCGAGAGCCATTCCATCGTTACTCCGAGAACGAAGCGGCCGGGGTGCAGAACGAAGTTCTGGCCGAATGGCACGAAATGCTCGTTCGTCCGCACCGCGTCGCGCGCAGGTAGGGCCCATTGCCGCTCGCTTGGCAGTCCGTTCTTGTCGGCATGTACTGGCTGGACCTCGGGTTCGAGCCAGAGCTTGGCCTCGCTGCTTTTAGACGGCTTGAACGATCGAAACCATCGCCCCAGCCGCAGATCAACCGAGGTGCCGCCGCGCGAGACCAGCCCGTCGATCCTGGGCGTCGGCACAATGGCGAGGCGATCGTCGTGCTCTTCGGGGTGACCGAGCGCTACGCGGATTTCATCGGCGTTAAGCATGACCGTCGACCCGGTCATGATATTCGGCGACTTCGACCGTCTTCAGAACGAGGTCGGCCAACACCTTATAGCTCTTGGCACGATTACGCTCCTTCTCCTCGTCGTCCCTACCTTTAAATTCCGCCACATCGAGTTGCCGGAGACGCTTCCACCCAGCGGAAACGCTTTCGCCGAGTTCGACCCGATTGGGATAGGGCTCGCCGCGGCAGTAGGCGTCGAGAACCTTATCGATGACATCAGAGCGCGGCGGTTTGAATCCCGATCTGTTGATTTTGTCGAAAAGGTCCTTCTGCATCCGCGGGACTAGCTCACTCATCACGGCATCGATAATTTCAGCCTCGGCGCGGTCCGCCTTTAGGGGAAGCGCTTCAGTCCAGACGGCAACCATTTCCTGATCAAGCTCGATGCCTCTGTCATTGGCAGCAGCGACAAGGAAAGCCATGCGCTGCCGATCGCTGGGATAATCTAAGGTGCGATCATGCCCTCCTGGACCAAGCAGGTAATCGAACGCCGCGACGAAGGCGGGGCCGAACAGGAACAGTCCGAAAAGGTCGCAGAAGACCTCTTCCAGCTGCTGCATGACATGGTCGGCACACTGGTCGATGATGCGCTCCTTGTCCAATGCACCCAGCGGCTGCGCCGTCTGCAGTTCTTGCATAGCTTTGACGTTTTGCTTCAGCGCGTGCTCGACGGCGTCACTTACCATCAGAGAATAACGGGGTCCGAATGCGTAGACGCGCCATGCGGAGTGGCCGACCTCATGACCGGCGAGCGGGATCAGCAGCGGATTGCCGGATTCGGGCGCTGGCGTGCCGATCAGGATTGAGCCTGGCAACTGATCGGCATTCATCGGGTAGGTGAATGGCACGTAGGACCATTCCGACGAGATCAGTAGACTCACCTCTTCGCCGAGCGGCAGCTCGCCGAGCGTCCGGATGATCAGCTCCTTCACGGCATAGTGAAGCTCGAAGGGATTGCGGACATTGGTCGAGCGCAGGATAAAACCAAGGATCGCGGTAAAATTGTCGACCTTGTCGAGCAGAGTCAGGCACAACTGATCGATGACGTCTGCACGAATCCCCGGAGGCAGATCGAGATCCGCTTGAAGGCCCTTGCAATGAACCCGGATGGCGGCGAGCGCCTTCTTCCCGTCGTCGTGCGGGAAGCTCGACGCAGCCAGAATATCGATCTGTTCGATGAAGGCGGCGATCCGCCGTTTAGCGGACGAAAGCCTCAATCGGGATGCTGCGCTGCCTTCTTCCAACTTTGTTCTCCGCCGTCGGCCGACGAACGAATTCCCTGTTGAGTTCTAAGCAGAAGTCAACGAGCTTCGCCATATCAGCGTCGCTAATATGGTCTGTAGCAGCCGCATCGATATCGATAATCGCCCCTGCGAAAAATTTGCGGATCTCGTCGATCGACTTCGGCTCGTGTTCGACACTCGAGCGATACACACGTTCGAATGGTTCGAAATAGCCCGGGCGCATATAGGAAATCTTGCCTGCATCGTCAGGCTCGCCGGCAGAAACGCGCAATGCCTCTGCCAGATCGGTGAGCGGTGATTTGTCGTAAGTCGCGCCGGTGCGCGCCCGCTCGAGCTGCAATGCCGATTTCAACGCCAAGTCGCCGACTTTGAACTTCGACAGACGTACCGCCATCCCTTGGGTGTGCATCGTCATCTCCATCCCATGCGCCGTCGAGGTTAACATATTACTCGTCACTGCGCGACTCGAATCGAGTCGTCAGTGCCTGATGAAGCCATTTTTCGTTCAACTCCGCGCGAACAAGCACGGCCCCTGCTTCGGACAGGCTCTTATTATGCTCTTGTGCGAGAGCCCTGACTTGGATGTGATCCGAAGCTTGAAGGCGTGCAGTGATCTTTGGTTTTCTGCTGCCACTTGGCACCACGTCCTTTTCAATGAGCTCGCGGAGTCGCCCGACTCGCATCTCGCGTGCGAAGAGTAGAGCCAGCAGGCCCGCTGGGTCGAGCAGGAATTGTTGGGCATACGCCTCGAAAGCGGCTCGCTCCGGCGCAGTCACATAAACCGACGTGCTGATTGGCCGTTCCATTTCGCTCCCCGACGGCGTGACAGACCACGCACAAACACCGTTCGATCTGAACAGCGCGGCAAAATCAAACGCTCCAGCATCTGGGCGCATCAATCAACGCCAACGGTGGTCCGAGCGCAAT
>NZ_JAXOJP010000073.1:0-7594 GCF_036663795.1 Parasphingomonas halimpatiens | reverse complement strand
GCCTATGTTGCCGGCGGGCGGTATCAGTCCAGGCCATCTGCTTCTCCTATCGTCTCGACAACGACGGTGAATCACAACCTACTGATATCGCTCAACCACTTTCCGCTCGGGCTCTCAAGCGAGCGAGGGGAAGCGGGTGCTTACTGCACGGATGGGATTGGTATCACTCATTTGGGTCGGCATATCGACTCTCTCAGCTGGCGCAGCGATCGCAGGCCTACCTCAAGCAGTCGAGCCTTCGAATGCGACGCCCACGAACGCCCCAGCCGGTTGGGTCGGGGCTGACGACTATCCCGCCGCTGCTATCCGCGCGGGGCAGCAGGGCGTTGTTGGCGTGAAGCTCTTCATCGACGAGTCGGGAAGAGTTGCAGCTTGCTCGATTACATCGACGAGTAGGTCGGGAGAGCTGGACTCAGCAACCTGTGCGCTGATTACGCGCCGCGCTCGCTTCGTCCCCCGAAAGGTCGCCGGAGGCGCGCAATTTGCTGGGGTCTACGCCACCACGGCGCGTTGGGTACTGCCATCGGAAAGTCTAGCGCCCGCACGGTCTTTGACCGAGGCGCCACCAGCTATCCCACGCGCGCGAGCGCAAGACTTGGCGCCGGACGCGGATGATGCCGCCGTGGCTGCAGCAGCCGATCAAAATTTATATGCGAGAGCTTGGGCAGCTGGAGTTCCGACCGCGAACCGTGCGCTTGAAAAGTGTGTTCAAGCACAGATGGGTTACAGCCCTTTTGGGCTTTTCAATCGTTGTAGCTTTCCGGTCGTAATTTCGCTGAGTTACGGGGAGAAATCTTACGATGCGAGAACATGCGAGCCCCTCGGTTCGGTCGAGCGGGCACGGATCGAAGGCGGCGAATCGTTTAAGCCGCCTGTTTCTGCAAGGGAGGCCGCTTCGCCGCGCACCGATCACGTTGTTTGCATATCCGAGGTCCGTTATTTGGCTATGGCCGAACGGTCGAGCCGTCCGCGCGACGCCAAGACCGCTCAGTCTTCGTTGAGTACCAAAACTGCTGGAGCGGGTGGCCAGATTGCGATTGCGGGACGTAACGGCGATGGATCACGCTGGAGCCTTCGCCGTCGGATCGTCAGCACGATGCCGATGACTGTTTGCAGGACCCGGATTGCGACCTCCGATACCACCCTTTCGACTGGGGCTCGCGATCAGACTCAACCAATATTGCGAGATATCGAGCTGGATTGGAGCAAGGTCACGAAAATGGACGTCGAACGCGATCGGATAGCATTGTACACTGCAGGGGGTTCCTGGACGGCTAGCTACGATTTCCTCCTCCCCTCGGCATCGGCCGCGCGTGAGGCGGCTGCGCCGATGGAGACGCTGATCTTGCGTTGCTGAGGGGCACTGTCGGAGCAAATGCACCCGTCACTAGAAGCTGACGAACATGGGCAATCGTGCTCGATGTGGGTCAGCTTGATGTCGAGCGAGCCTAGGGGCGGAAAAGTGCGCTTCAAGAGATTGCCGGCGGGAACACCCCACATTTTTACACTGAAACCCACCGCTCGCTATTGGGGCGGCTCCCGCCCGGCAGCTTTGCGGCAACGACGACCCAGTTGCGGACACTGAGCGTAGATGACATCGCTCTGACGATGGATAACTTGGACGCAGTCATGGGGGACGCCAAAGGCTGGCTTGCGGCGCAACCCGACCCGGAAGAAGGCTCCGCCGCTTGGTACGGCTTCCAAAACTTCCGCCAGTTTATCGCCTCGCTGGATAATGACCCATCTACGTTAGATCTTGAGCAAGCCTGTTACGCGTTGGGATGGCATATCAGCGACCACTATGGGACCTACGACGAACTGCCAACGATTGCGCTGTTCAACGACCGTGTGAGGCGGATCACAAAAGCAATGCTGTGGAGGGAATAGGTACGCTTCCCATCGAATAACGGACGCTCGACCACCGGCAGCTTCTGGGAGCAGCGGTTGCCGGCTTAAACCGCCGCAATTTGGCGCGAAGCTGCCACCCGGGCTAAGCTGAATGAAGGACCGAAATCGCTCCCTGAGCGCCCGAAAGCGGCCGTTCCGCTTTCCACCCACCGTGTCGAGCGACCCAATGTGAACGAATGACGGCCTCGGTGATTAGCCTTGCGGCTGCTAAAGGACCAATATTAGGCGGCAATGCCGGCGGTCCGCTCCTTGACGAAGCGGCGTCTTGTGTCAGGATCGGCCACGCCAAGAACCGCGCGATCGTGGTCCAGCCCCGTCGCGATCATCGTGCAGAAATGTCCCGTGCGCGAGCCCAGGCACGACCATCACGATCCGCACTGTCGCGCTGCCATTCCGACCCACCACCCTCACCCGGCCCTTGACCCAACCCCCGCGCATGGTGGTTATGGCACCACCATGACCTTCGAGGCGGAAACCATGCGTCGCCTGTTGCTTGCCGCCATTCTCGCCACCGCAGTCGTACCCGCGATGGCGGCGGCCATGCTGACTTTATCGTCGCCCGTGTCAGCCAGGGATGCGCCAACCCTGGGCCAGCCCGCCCGGACAACACTGCGGGGACAGCTCCTCGGCCCGTTCGAGCTACAGTCGCGGGTCTATCCGGGGACGGTGCGGCGATATTGGGTGTACGTGCCGGCAGCCTATGATCCGGCAAAACCACCGAACCTGTTGCTGTTTCAGGACGGGCAGCGGGCGACGAATCCTGCTGGATCGTTGAGGGTTCCCGCGGTGCTCGACAAGCTTATCGAGCAAGGTGCCATTCCGCCGACCCTCGGCGTTTTCGTCACACCCGGCCATCTCGCGGCGCATTACCTTGACACGCTTGGCATGGGCAATCCGGATCATCGGGCAGAGGAATATGACGCCCTCTCCGACGACTATGCCCGTATGACCCTGGATGAGTTGCTGCCCGAAGTCGCGAAACGATGGCGGTTCGCCGCGGATCCCAGGCGACGCGCGATCGGCGGGACTTCGAGCGGCGCGATCGCGTCCTGGACGGTTGCCTGGCGACACCCCGAGGCGTTCGGTAACGTCATCAGCTTTATCGGCAGCTATACCTCCATCGGGCTGAAATTCGGCGCGGATGGCACGCCGCTGACGTTCGGCGGCGACACCTATCCGGGGATCATCCGCAAAAGCCCGATCCGACCCCTGCGCATCTTCCTGCAAGATGGAACCGGCGACCTCGACAACGAGCATGGCAATTGGTTTCTGGCCAACCAGCAGATGTTGAAGAGCCTTGAATGGTCCAACGCTCATGCTGACACGGAGCGACGGCCAGGGCCGCGGTATGACATAAATCATGCCTGGACCACGGGAGGCCACTCGGACGCAGATGGTGCGGCGATTCTTCCCGAGGTGCTGCGATGGATATGGCGCGATCAGCGTTCGGCAGATGGTGGCGCGTCCGGTTCTTGAACCCCATCGGCGACCCTCAGCACGACCATGACGATCCACAACGTCGCGTAGCAATTCCGACCCCCCACCACCGCGCACCCTTGACCGAAACCCTGCGCATGGTGGTTATGGCACCACCGAGATTTTCAAGGGGGAAACCATGCGTCGCCTGTTGCTTGCCGCCATTCTCGCCACCACCGCCGTGCCTGCGATGGCGGCGCCGACCGACGATCTTCATGCGGTGATCGCCGACCATTGGGCGTGGTTCCTGAAGTCCAACCCGATCTACGCCACCGCGCTGGGCGTGCATGATTATGACGACCAGGTCGGCGATATCAGCCTGGCCGAGGCCGATCGGCAGGCGGCGCAGGCGGCGACGTTCGTCAAGCGGCTCGATGCGATCCCGGCGGCGGCACTGTCGCCGGCGGATCGCACCAACCAGGCGATCCTGCGGCGCATCCTGGCCGAGCAGGTCGAGGCAAACGGCTTTGGCGAGCGGACGATGACGCTGTCGACGCTGGGCAGCTGGTTCCAGGGCTTTGCCGGCCTCGCCGACAACGTGCCGCTGCGCAGCAAGGCCGATTTCGAAAGTTATCTCACGCGGCTCGCTTTGTTCCCGCAGTTCAACGCGCAGGCGCTCGACATTACGCGCCAGGCGGTGGCCGGGGGTTATACCCAGCCCTGTGTCAGCCTGACGGGGTTCGAGAAGACGATCACCGGGGTGATCACCGATAGGATCGAAGACTCGCGCTTCTATGCGCCGTTCAAGGGCGCGCGCCGGTCCGGCATTAGCGAGGCTGAATGGGCCGCGATGCAGGCGCGGGCGAAGACGCTGATCACCGCGACGCTCAACCCCGAATATCGCAAGATCGACGATTATTACCGCACCAGCTATCTGCCGAAATGCCGCAAGACCTTCGGCGCGGCGGGACTGCCCGACGGTGCGAAATATTATGCCTTCATGGTGCGCCAGCAGACCACCACAGAGCTGACGCCGGCGCAGATCCACCAGATCGGGCTGGACGAGGTGGCGCGGATCCGCGGCGAGATGGACGTGGTGGCGCGCAAGGCGGGTTATGCCAGCCGCGCCGCCTTCATCCAGGCGCTGCGCACCGACCCGAAATATTATCCGCGCAGCGTGGCCGAGCTGATGGGCGCCGCCGCGCTGCAGGCCAAGATCAACGACGGCAAGATGCCGACGCTGTTCGGCACGCTGCCGCGCCTGCCTTACGGCGTGCGCGCCATCCCGGCCGAGACGGCGGAAGGGAGCACGACGGCCTATTACATGCCGGGCTCGCCGCCGGCCGGGATCGCCGGGACCTTCTACGTCAACACCTCGAAGCTCGACCAGCGGCCGCTCTACGAGCTCGCCGCGCTGACCGCGCATGAGGCGGTGCCGGGGCATCACAACCAGATCGCGCTGCAGCAGGAAATGAGCCTGCCCGATTTCCGCAAATATGCCGCGCAGTTCACCGCCTTCGTCGAGGGCTGGGGGCTCTATTCCGAGCATCTCGGGATCGAGATGGGCATTTACGACACGCCCGAAAAGGACATGGGGCGGCTGTCCTACGAGATGTGGCGCGCGTGCCGGCTGGTGGTCGATACCGGGCTGCACGCGCAGGGCTGGACCAAGGACCAGGCGGTGGCGTTCATGAAGGACAATACCGCGCTGACCGACGCCAATATCGATGCCGAGGTCAACCGCTATATCAGCAATCCGGGCCAGGCGCTGGCGTACAAGCTGGGCGAGCTGAAGATATTATCGCTGCGCCACAAGGCGGAAAGTTCACTGGGCGCCAAGTTCGACGTGCGGCGCTTCCACGATGCCGTGCTCGGCCAGGGCGCGGTGCCGCTCGACGTGCTCGCGGCGCAGATCGACGACTGGATCAAGCACGAGCAGGCGGCGGGGTGACGGCGGGCGCGGCGGCGGAAGGCGTGTCGTGACGGGCTATCACGCCGACCTGTCGGGCACGCGCCATCGCTTTGCCGATCTGCGCCATTTGCTGGCGGCGGCGAGCCCGTATCGCTCGGGCGATGCGCTGGCGGGCATCGCCGCCGAGAGCGCGGAACAGCGCATCGCGGCGCGTTTCGCGCTGGCTGACCTGCCGCTGCGCGCCTTTCTCGACGAGGCGGTGGTGGCCTATGAGGCGGACGAGGTCACGCGGCTGATCGTCGACCGGCATGATGCGGCAGCGTTCGGCGCCATCGCGCATCTGACGGTCGGCGGGTTTCGCGAATGGCTGCTGGCGAACGACACCGATCGCGCGACGCTCGCCGCCGTCGCGCCCGGCGTGACGCCCGAAATGGCGGCGGCGGTGTCCAAGCTGATGCGCAACCAGGATCTGATCGCGGTGGCGCGCAAGATCGAGGTGGTCAGCCGCTTTCGCAACACGATCGGGCTGGCCGGGCGGCTGGCGGTGCGGCTGCAGCCCAACCACCCGACCGACGATCCGGCGGGCATTGCTGCCTCGGTGCTCGACGGGCTGCTGATGGGGGCGGGCGATGCGGCGATCGGGATCAACCCGGCGCGCGACGATGTCGCGACCACCGCGACCTTGCTCGAACTGCTCGACGAGATCCGGCTGGCCTATGCCATTCCGACGCAAAGCTGCGTGCTGGCGCATGTCACCACCACGCTCGATCTGGTGCGGCGCGGCGCGCCGGTCGACCTCGCCTTCCAGTCGATCGCTGGGACCGAGGCGGCCAATCGCGGCTTCGGCATCGACCTGGCGCTGCTCGCCGAGGCGCGGGCGGCGACGCTGTCGCTCGGGCGCGGGACGGTCGGCGACAATGTGATGTATTTCGAGACGGGCCAAGGATCGTGCCTGTCGTCGGGCACGCATCACGGCGTCGACCAGCAGACGCTGGAGGCGCGCGCCTATGGCGTGGCGCGGGCGTTCGCGCCGTTGCTGGTCAATTCGGTGGTCGGCTTTATCGGCCCGGAATATCTCTATGACGGCAAGCAGATCGCGCGCGCCGCGCTGGAGGACCATTTCTGCGGCAAGCTGCTCGGCCTGCCGATGGGGGTCGACATCTGCTACACCAACCATGCCGAGGCCGATGGCGACGACAGCGACAGCATCCTGACGCTGCTCGGCGTGGCGGGCGTCACCTTCATCATGGGCGTGCCGGGCGCGGACGACATCATGCTCAACTACCAGTCGACCAGCTTCCACGACGCGCTGTACCTGCGCGAGGTGCTCGGTCTGCGGCCGGCGCCGGAGTTCGAGGCGTGGCTGGAGGCGATTGGCCTGTCGCGCGGCGGGCGGATCGCCGAACAGGCGCCGTTCGCGCTGTCGCCCGACAGCATCGCGGCGTTGATGGCGCCCTATGGCTGAGCCGCCGGCGCTGCGCGACCGGTTGGGGGCGCTGACCCAGGCGCGGATATTGCTCGGCCGGGCGGGGCAGGGGTTGCCGACGCGCGCACTGCTCGACTTCCAGCTCGACCATGCGCGGGCGCGCGACGCGGTCCATGCGGTCTTCGATCCGGTGGGCGTGGCGGCGGCGATCGGGCGGCCGACGATTGCGGTGCGCAGCCAGGCGACGGACCGGGCGACCTATCTCAGGCGGCCCGATCTCGGCCGGTTGCTGGACGAGAGGGATGCGGCGCGGTTGCCGGCGACCGGCGACACATTGGCGATCGTCATCGCCGACGGGCTGTCCGCGACCGCCGTCCATGCGCATGCCGCGCCGATGGTCGCGGCGCTGGTCGCCCGACTGGCGGACTGGTCCATCGCGCCGATCGTGCTCGTTGAGCAGGGGCGCGTCGCGATCGGCGATGCGATCGGCGCCGCGCTGGGGGCCGAGCTGGTCGTGGTGCTGATCGGCGAACGCCCGGGGCTGAGCGCGCCGGACAGCCTCGGCGCTTACATCACCTGGCAGCCGCGCCCCGGCCGACAGGACAGCGAGCGCAACTGCGTGTCGAACATCCGCCCGCCGCATGGGTTGGGATACGTAGCCGCGGCGGACAGCATCGCGGCGTTGCTGGTGGCGGCGCGCCAGCTGCGGTTGACGGGGGTGGCGCTCAAGCCGGGCGCTGGGGCGCTGTCGGGATTTTAGCGGGGGGATGCGTCAAATCTGAACCCCGATGCGCTCGGCAGCGCCATCATTCTGACTTCCCCGGCGAAGTGTACAGACCGGGGAGATGGTGGACGGGTGTTCGGAGACATGGTGGACACATCGGCATGGAGGATTAGCCATGCCGTTCAAGGAGTGTTCGCTGATGTCGGAG
>NZ_JAXOJP010000072.1:0-8186 GCF_036663795.1 Parasphingomonas halimpatiens | reverse complement strand
TCCGCCCGCCACGTTACTTGCGTTTCACTTGACGGCCCGGCGCGCGCTTCAGGCGTAGGGCGGCCGGTCGAGACCCTTGGGGCTGGCGGTGAAGATCTCGCAGCCATCTTCGGTGATGCCGATCGAATGTTCGAACTGCGCCGACAGCGAGCGGTCGCGCGTCACTGCCGTCCAGCCATCGTCGAGCAGCTTGACGTCGGGACGGCCGATATTGATCATCGGCTCGATCGTGAAGATCATGCCCGGCCGCAGTTCGGGGCCGGTGCCGGGGCGGCCGATATGGACGACTTCGGGCGCGTCGTGGAACAGCCGGCCGACGCCGTGTCCGCAGAAATCACGCACCACGCCATAGCGATGCTTTTCGGCGAGCTGCTGGATCGCATGCCCGACATCGCCGAGATGGTTGCCCGGCCGGGCCGCCTCGATCCCGACCATCAGGCAGTCATAGGTGATGTCGACCAGCTTGCGCGCCTTCAATGGCACGTCGCCGATCAGGTACATCCGGCTGGTGTCGCCGTGCCAGCCATCGACGATCGGCGTCACGTCGACATTGACGATGTCGCCCGACTTGAGCGCCTTGTCGCTTGGGATGCCGTGGCACACGACATGGTTGATCGAGATGCAGCAGCTATGGGTATAGCCGCGATAACCGACCGTCGCGGGCACGCCGCCGCCGGCGAGGATGAAGCGCCGCACCATGTCGTCGATCTCGCCCGTCGTCACACCCGGCACCATGTGCGGGGTGATCATGTCGAGCGTCTCGGCGGCGAGCCGGCCGGCCTTGTGCATGCCGTCGAACGCGTCGCGGCCATGGAGCTTGATCGCGCCGGTCCGGCCCAGCGGCGCGTCGGCGGTTACGGTCACATAATCAGTCATCGACGCGCATATAGCGGCTTGGCGCGGCTTTCGCTATGGCGGCGTGCATGACCTCCACAGCCAATGAACGCATCTGGACCGCCGGCCTCGCGGTGATCGGCGACGAGATCCTGTCGGGGCGCACGCAGGACAAGAATGTCGCGCAGATCGCGGCGTGGCTCAACGTCCAGGGCATCCGCCTTGCCGAGGTGCGCATCGTGCCCGACGTGACGGGGGCGATCGTCGAGGCGGTCGATGCGCTGCGCACGCGCTACGATTATCTCTTCACCACCGGTGGCATCGGCCCGACGCATGACGACATCACCGTCGATGCCATTGCCGATGCGCTGCGCGTGCCGGTGGTTTACCACCCCCGGGCGCTGGCGGTGCTGGAGAAATATTATGATGGGCGCGGCGGCCTCAACGAGGCGCGCAAGCGCATGGCGCGCGTGCCCGAGGGCGCCGACCTGATCGAGAACCGCCAGTCGGGCGCGCCGGGCATCCACATCGGCAACATCTTCATCATGGCCGGCGTGCCGCACATCACCGCCGGCATGCTCGACGCGCTAACCGGCACGCTCGAAGGCGGCCGGCCAGTGGTCAGCCGCACGCTCGGCTGCTGGGTCGCCGAAAGCGAGGTCGCCGAGTTGCTCGGCGCGGTCGAAAAGGCGCATGACGGCGTCCAGATCGGCAGCTACCCGTTCTTCCGCGAAGGGCGCGTCGGCGCCAATTTCGTCGTCCGCAGCCCCGATGCCGCGCTGGTCGATACGACGATCGCCGATCTCGCGGCGCAGCTCGAGGCACAGGGCAGGGCGGTGACGATCGACGGGATCTGACACGATCGGCCGCGCTACCGGCGCCGCGCGCTTGACAAGTGCCGGCATAGCTAGGATTTGCGTCGCTGCGCGCGGGTGTAGCTCAATGGCAGAGCAGAAGCTTCCCAAGCTTACGACGAGGGTTCGATTCCCTTCACCCGCTCCACTTAGTTTTCAATAGCTTAGGCGTCGTTGGCGCAGTGAGTGATCGAAATCTGGCTCCATTCTGGCTCCTTGTTCATTCGCCATTGCGGGTGGATCAAAACCCAGCGAATTAGCTGACGACTCTCTCCATGCGTCGACGCCCACACAGAAGCGCCCAGATGGGCGCCTCATAAGGTGCATGCTCTCGGTCGGCCAATTGATCTACGAAGGCGCGCATCGATCTAGCGCGAGGCTCACGGCGTCATTTCGGCCGACCGTGCAAAAGATCATCGAACAACTGCGATGCGCCCAAGTTGTAGTGTGTGAGCACGAGCGCCGCCGCGTCAAAGAGCGTCATCCTGCGATGCACCGTTTCCCATTGTTTCCGTGGGGCCGGCAGCCGGTCCCGCAGAATTTCAAACGAACGAGCTATAGCCGAGGCAATCTCGTACCGGGTTTTTGCGCCGATCGAGATGAAGCACGTGACGATCTCGTTGCGAGCATAGATGGCGACCTCGATTCCTCGATCTTTTGCCATCGCGACGACAGCCCGGCACAGACGCACAATGCGTTCGCTTCGCGCGGGCTTCGTACCTTCATAGGCTTCGAGAACAATCGTGTGCGGGTTTAGGCGTTCGAGAAGACGTTCAAGTTTGCGAAGACAACCTTCGTTCTTCTCGCGCCCCATGTCCGACACGCCCCAATGATGGATCGAGAAAGGTCCGGAAAACGCGATCCAACCGAAGCCTTGGTTGCTCGGGTGAAAGCCGAGCACCAAGCCGTTGGCAGCAGGAGCGGTCACGGTGTGTCGCCTCTAGTCGCCCGGTCCATCATGGCGTCCAGCAGGTGTCGCTTTTTGGCTGAGGCGGGGTCGCGCCTTCCGGAAAGCGTGCGATGCAGTGCTGCTGCGCGGGTGATGACGCCATCCTCCACGAAAGTGTAGACGGCGGCAAAGCACGATTTCGGCGATCGGCCAAAGATCACTTGGAGGCCAAGGGCAACGGCGAGTGAGGGATATTCCTCGCCCTTTTCATAACGGGATACGCGCGCTTGATTAATGTTGAGCAGGTCTGCCAGCTCTTCCTGTGACAACATCCAGCGGTTGCGGATGCGTCGCATGTATGTATTGTCAGGCATACGGCGTGATGAATTACGCAGCCTGCTAAATGAGGCTGCATGTTTATCATCGCGTGCGTTGTCCAATTCGTGGAGGATAGGAATTATGCGCTGTGCGCATAACGCCGCGCTTCGCGCGGAAATCCTCGCGCCGTGCGTGACCAGCTATTTCATTGCGATACCGTAACGTAAGGCTAGCGCGGCGATTGCGGGTCGCGCGGTGTTCGGGATCACATAGACGCCGTGCGATTTTACGGTCGGCAGTCGCAGCTTGGTTCGCACCACACAGCCTACCGCTTTCGACGTGAACGAATCCTCGAGAGTTTCTGAAATTTTCCTGGAGACCCGCCGCGCTATGTCGGCGAGGGCGATATGTGACCGGGGAGAGACCGTTGCGGCTTCCGTTATCGCCGCGAGCACCGTGTATTCCGCTGAGGAGGCTCGCTCGCTAAAAACGCGCGCCTCCTCGCCCACAAGCTCGCGAGCGATGCGGTCGCGCAGGCCCTCATCATCGACAATCGACAGGAGGGCGAGTGCCGTCTGGTTCAGTCGCGGGGCGATGCCCGATACGATGCGCGTTGGATCGACGCCGACGACGTGACGGTTACGGAATCGCCATGCGAGCAACCGATTGCGCAGCGCCTGTGCTTCGACTTTGAGTGAACTTGGCAGATGGATAGAAATGTCATCCCGAAGCCGACGCTGGCCCGTCTCCTCCGTCAAAAACCGGCTTTCGAGTGCCCGGTCGGCGAAGTGCTCGCGCATACCGATGAGCTTCGGGCCAAATACCTTGAACGCCTGCGGGTTAAGCTCTCGGTGCCGGTTGGACATCGTGCGTAGCACCGGCATACCGGTCATGTTCCCGTTGTTCAGGATCTTCGTCAATTCGGCGGTCGCGTCCGAAAAGCGCAGATCGGCTTCGTCCAACACAAGGGTGCCGCCAAAGGCGTCGAGCACGTGGAAAATCGGCGACACGGTGGACGCGCCCGACGCGAAAAACGGCTTGTAAGAGATTGACCCGATGGTGAGCAGCGCCCGCGTCTTGCCGGTTCCATAATCACCACGAAAGCGCAGATAGGGCAGTTCGTTGAAGGCGTCATACACCCACGAGAGCAGCACATAGTGGGTGGCGATCTCTTCGAAGATTGGTGACAGATCGACATAGCGGTGAATGAACGCGCGAACCGCTCCCACCATGTCCGCCTTATCCCCGAACTCCTCGATATTGCTCGGCAGCAGCACACACCCAGATGCCAGGAGATTGTTGTGTGGCGAATACGGAATGAGGCGCTCACCGGTCGACAGGTCGATATAATCCTCGATCGTTGGTTCGCTGTCGGGCCGGCAGACAGCGAGCGCCGTCTTGATAGCGCTTGGATCAAAGACCGCCTCGATAAGCATTCCGTCGGCACAGACGCGAGAGATGGTAGGAATTGGTCCGTCTGATTTTAGGTGAGCCTGCGTCATCTCTCCATCGTGCCGGATGGCGAGCGAGAACGGCAGGATGGGAATTATGCCCTGGGCGCATGTTTCCTATCCTACCGACGGGCGCCATCAACGCGCATCATATCTCGATGAACGATGCGCCAAAACATCGTCCCGGTGACGGCATCATTGAACGCTATTGTCCTGACCTGAGCGCCGAGGAGCGCGAGCTTGCTCACACGCGCCTGCGCAACCTAGCGAAGGTATTGATCGGCATCCACAAGCGATTGGTCGAGGAAGATATCCACCGCAGCGACTCGCGTGAATCGATTGCGGACGGTAGGATTCAGCCGACTCCACCGTCCAGCCCATGAAATCCTATTTTGCGTACATCCGCGTTTCGACCGTGAAGCAGGGCGAGCACGGCTCGTCGCTGCAGGAGCAACGTGGAGCCATCGAGGCTTTCGCAGCGCGGCAGCGCCTGACGATCTCCGGCTGGTTTGAGGAAATGGAAACTGCCGCCAAGCTCGGGCGCGGTGAGTTCAACAAGATGATTTCTGCCCTGGAGCGTGGCCGTGCCACCGGCGTGATCATTCACAAAATCGACCGCAGCGCGCGCAACCTGAAAGACTGGGCACGGCTGGGCGAACTGATAGATCGAGGCATCGAGGTCCACTTCGCGCACGACAACATGGATCTCACCACGCGCGGCGGCAGGCTTGCCGCTGATCTTCAGGCCGTGGTCGCCGCCGACTTCATTCGCAATCTGCGCGATGAGGTGAAGAAGGGGCGATACGGACGATTGAAGCAAGGGTTCTGGCCGATGGCCGCCCCTATCGGCTATCTCGACACGGGCAGGGCAAAGGCAAAAGAGGTCGACCCACATCTCGGTCCGCTGATCCAGCTAGCGTTCGAACTGTACGGAACAGGCCGCTATTCGCTCCACATGCTGCGAGCCGAGCTTGCCGAGCGAGGTTTACGCACCGCATCGGGAAACGTGATCCCGGTCGGTCACACCGCACGCATCCTGCACAACCCCTTCTATGTCGGCATCATGCGTGTCGGCACCACGGGCGAAATCTTTCCCGGCAATCACGAGCCGCTCGTTTCGCGCGCCCTTTTCGATCGCGTGCAGGCGATCCTGTCGGGTCGATTATATCCCCGAACCGAAATCCACCGCTTCCTGTTTCGTCGGCTTATCAAGTGTGACCGATGCGGGCGCTCGCTGTCCGGTGAACGCCAAAAAGGTCACGTTTATTATCGCTGCCATGACCTCGGCTGTCGGGGCGTGTCGATCTCTGAACGCCAGATCGACGTGCTGGTTCGCGCCGAACTCCGTCTCCTTCAGGTGGACGCTGGGGACGTGGGGGAGTTTAGGGACGTTATCCGACAAGGGATGGCAGAGGACCAGGCCACGGCGGGAGAACGTGCCAAAGGATTGGAACGCGACCTGGCGCTCAACCAACAGCGCATGAACCGTATCACCGACGCCGTGCTTGATGGCACGATCGACAAAGCCACCTTCGACGAACGCAAGGCTATACTCATTGTCCAAAAACTTGAGATCCAAGAAAGGCAGCGGCACCCGGATTCGACAAAATGGCAAAAAATTGCCGAAAGGTTCGAACTCGGTTTGGCGGCTCTACAAGGCTACGAAATCGGAAACGACGACGAAAAGCGCCAAGTGCTGCAATCCGTGAGTTCGAACCTTGTCGCGACCGGAAAACAGCCCGTATTTCCTATGTTTTCGCCGTTCCAAGAGCTACGAAATTGGACGATTTTGAATGATGGTGAGCCCGTTCGTGGGGCAGTTCGAAAACCAACCCGTGACCACCGACGAGAACAAATTCGTAGTCTGATCGAGATACTTTTCAAGAATACCACCATGACTCAAAGTGTCGAGGATGACACCGCAACCACGACGACCGGATTCTCGACGGCGCGCCCGTCTGGGGTACCGTGAGACCATGGGACAGGTAACGCGCGGCGCTCTCGTACGACCTGTGGGGTCGGTAAAAACCCACCATGGCATTGGTGCGATCGAGCAAACCCAGGAACCAAAAAGGTTCAAATTAAATCTGGTTGGATAAGATTTTGGTGCCCATCACGCGCAACAAAATTGCGCCAAAGCTGCCAAAAATTCGGGCGACCATTTCCAGTTGCGCCAAAAAAGCGCACGCATTCACATATATTTTGCCACATGACTCCTAAGCGGCATCTGCCACTCTCGGTATCTTCAGGCAAAAATCATTATCTATCAGTGGTTTACAGTTCCATGAGGCCACTATCGCCCAAAATCCCAGGCAATGCAATAGCTCCAGTTGAACACCCGCCAGAGAGGCCAGTGATATGAATCGTTCGCGCGCAAGTTGACGATTTGGCCTTCAATGGGACCCAGACCAAACCCTCCCAGATACATTTCTCTCCGCAGGGAAATTGGTGGGCAGGTCGCTTCAAATGAAATAATCAAATGAGTATTTAGCAATGGGTATTTTTTTGAGTTTATACTTATACCAAGATGCCGGCTTGGAATAGTAGATAGTGAATCAGCGGTATTTAAGACGTACTCAACTATAATAGGCACACCATCCCTAGCTTCGTCATTAAGGTGTATTTCACCCTTGGAGAAATTCCCCGGAATCTTCTTAGGCTTGCCAGCCGCATATCGGCTGTTTCTTGGCAAAATTGTAACGTTCCCCTCACCGCTCCAGTTAAAAATGACTGGAAATATATTAACTCCTTCGCGTCTCGGCTTCACTAAATAGCGGAACGCATAAACAGCCTTAGTTTCGGAAATAATATGTCCAACTACGGCATATTGTAAAATCTCAAAATCATGGTGTGGATCAAAAGCAATCAGCTTTCGATGAAGCCTCTTCTTCACAATGCTTGTAATGGCTTGTGATATTAAAAGCGTAATTAAGAATGAAATGGCAACTAAAAAAAGCGGCGAATGTGACTTGTAGGTAATTTTAACAGATTTTGCAAAATATACTGCCGACACCGCTAATATCGGAATTATAATAAATGTTAACAGTCCCGGAAGTACTTTAAGGGTGAAATTAAAGATATCTGAGGCTGATTTTATTTCACCAATTCTCGCAAGATATTGTCGTAAGTATAGCCAAAGTCCAACCTTCCCAGCTGGAGGCATTAGCGAATATAGCTTATCGGACATTTCTTTACTCGGAATAGCAGACGTATCGACGTTCGATGCAACATCGGGCGTCTGCGAAAAAAATAAGTTTCTGAAAATTGTCCGCAAGCGCATACGCCTCTCCGAATAAAATCCCTAGCCACTGTTCTTCTGCGGCGAAGGTAATAAACGTGCCACTCGCGTGGACATAAACGTTAAAATTCTCAAAAGACAAGAGATTAGTTTGATAGAGTTGAGTGCCACTGTCAGTGTACCTGCGGCAGCCGAAGCTTTCAATGGATCCCAGCCACCTCCCCAAAGTCCCCAAGTCCCCGCAGGTATGCGCTCACCGCATAATTCCTACCCGTGCGCGCTTTCGCGCACGCGCTCACACTTACTTTCAGACCTCCCGCGCATTCGGGAGCGCCTCAACCCTGAGGCTCTCCCGCTCTGCGCAGGAGGAAATCATGAGTGCTGAAGTACCTTCACATACCCGATTCGACGTGTACCGCGCCGTCACCGACAACATTATCGCAGCGATCGAGGCCGGCGCCGGGGAATTCATCATGCCTTGGCATGGCAGCGGCGCCGATATCGCCAAGCCCCAAAACGCCGTCACCCAGATGGAATATCACGGGATCAACGTCCTTGCGCTGTGGGCGCAGGCGTATGAGCAAAAATTCCAGAGCGGATAT
>NZ_JAXOJP010000071.1:0-8572 GCF_036663795.1 Parasphingomonas halimpatiens | reverse complement strand
CTCAAAAACGCCCGGCGGCTCGCCACCCGATATGACAAAACCGCCGATAGCTATCTCGGCTTCATCCACCTCGTCTCAATCCGGCTGTGGATGCGCCAATTTGTCAACGCCTCCTAGTCCATTCGGAAGAGGTCGGACAGGTCGTCGATGGCTGTTCGATCGTCGTCACCCCGAGCCTCGTCACGGCCATTCTTTGGTGAAACCATCACGCTGCGCGGGGACAATGCGCTCGGGAGGTTAGGAAGACGGCTGCGGACGCTGCCGAAGCTGCGGACCAAGTTGGGGAGGCGCGTGGCAAAGGGAGGGCGAGTGCAACAAAGCGGTTACCGCAGCCCGGCAGGCTGCGCGTCACGTCAGGTAAACGCTGGATCGATAGTTCTGCTCATCGGCAGCGGGCAGATGCGTCGCCGATTCCGTCAGGGAGAGAAGAATTCGTGCAAAACGCGGTATATAGCCGGCAGCATCCGGGTCAGAACGGTGGCATCGCGGTCAGGTATTCGACGAACGATTTGCGGCCGACGGACGACAGCTTTACCATCGGGGTCGATATTCCCCGATCGCTCGTCCATATCGCGATGAGCGGCTTCTTCGGTGAAGACGATATTGCACGCTTCGTCGCCGAACGCGCCGTCGTCCATGCGCAACTCACCTGCGCGCCCAACCAGCATCTGACACTGAATGATCTGCGCGGCATGAAGATCCAGTCGCAGGAAGCGGTGGCCTCCTTCAAGAAGATCCTCGGCGATCCGGCATATCGGTCGAAGCGGCTCGCCTTCGTCGTCAGCCAGACACTCGCCCGCAGTCAGTTGATGCGCGCGCTGCTTCGGATCGGTCACCATGGCTGAGGCGTGGTTGCTCGGGGCGTAAGCGCGCCCGGGCCGCTGAGCACCGCACTTCGTCAGATCGTTTAGCTGGTGCACCCGACAGGATTCGAACCTGTGGCCTCTGCCTTCGGAGGGCAGAGAAATGGGTGGTTTTGGCACTCCCTGAGACGCAGAAAACGGCGGAAATCCTTGATTTTCTGTGCCAGTTGGTCCATAGAATTCCGACCATGTTTTCCGTACTTTTTCCGTACGGAATAAGCAACGAGAGTGAAAATGGCGCTGGACTTGAGCAAAGTGAAGGAGCGGGACGCCTTGCCCGCGCGGCGCGAGCCACACTGGCAGCGCATACGACCGGGTTGCTTCCTCGGCTATCGGCCCTCGCAGCGTGAGGGTGCGGGAACCTGGGTTGCGCGTGCCTATGACGAGGATCAGCGCGGCTATCGGTTGAAAGCGCTTGGTGATTACGGCGAGCATCCCGGCCGTGACCGGTTCGCGATCGCGAAGCAAGACGCCGAGGCATTTGTCTCCGTGGTCGAAGCCGGGGCACAGCCCGAGGAAAAGATCGAAACGGTCGAGGAAGCTTGCCGGCGCTATGTCAAATCGAACGCTGAAGCCGAAGGTCGTTTCAAGCGGTATGTCTATTCCGACACCATTGCGAAGCTGAAGCTCGCGAAGCTTCGCCGCAACCACTTGAAAGGCTGGCGGCAGAGGTTGGAGGAAAAGCCAGCATTAGTCAGTCGCCGCAAAAAGGGCGAGCAGACCACCCGCCCGCGCGCTCCCGCGTCGATCAACCGCGATATGGCAGTGCTTCGGGCGGCGCTCAACAAGGTTATCGCTCCAGGTGCCCCCGATACCGAGGCCGCTTGGCAAGAGGCGCTCAAGCCGATCAGAAATGCGGATCGACAGCGGACGTTGTATCTCGATCGCAGTCAGCGCCGTGCGCTCCTGGAGAACATCGACAAGGAAGCGGCTGCGTTCGTCAGGACCCTTTGCCTGCTTCCCCTTCGCCCCGGTGCTGTCGCCAAATTAAACGTGACGGATTTCGACAAGCGGACGTCGGAATTGACCATCGGCAAGGACAAGAGCGGAAAGCCGCGCCGTATCCTTCTGCCACCGACCGTCGCCAAATTATTCACGGCTCAGGCGAAAGGCAGCTTGCCGAGCGAGCCGTTGGTGGCGCGCGACAACGGAAAGCGGTGGGACAAGGAGTCGTGGAAAGGACCGATCGCGGAAGCGGTCGTTAAAGCGCAGCTGCCAGACGGCGCCACAGCGTACACGCTGCGCCACAGCACAATCACCGATCTGGTGAACGGCGGCCTTCCCCTGCTCACCGTCGCGCAGATAAGCGACACGAGCGTGGAAATGATCGAGCGCCATTACGGTCATCTCTGCCGGCACGCAGCAACTCACGCCTTGGCGGGTCTTGATCTCTAAATCGCCGTTTTCTTCCGCTTGGTGATGCTCGGCCCGCCCGGGTCTACCGCCATGCCTGCGTCGTCGCGTAGCTTGCTGGATCATCGATCTCTAACGGCTGTCTCGCGACCATCGTGAGAACCTTCTACCTACGTCCCGGCGCCCCAGTCTTGCCGAACCTAAGATTCTTGAGGAACGCGTCATAAATCCGTAGTGCGGCTCGCGCGTTTGAGGGGGGCGTTACCAAGAGGATTGATCCATCATCCACCTGGTCCGGCTGCTTGAAGGAAAAATTGGTCGTAATATTTAGCAACTTTATACCGCCGACAGCTCCGGAGTTCCTCGTTTGCCACCCGCCGGCTTTACCGAAGCCAACGGACTCCGCGCTCTGAGGTCTTCGCATCGCGTCCTCCTCGTCTACTCGGAGATGAATTTCGAAAACGATGCAACTTTGCCGCTTTGAGTCGAGAAAGATCGTGAAGCCATGGAAGGGGGCAGAACCAGCCACACCGCTCCACCCGGCCAACCCAGATGGCAGAGATGCCGCGAAATCGTAATCCTCATTGTGAATCGTCCCTCTGTACCGTTGTCCGATTCCAGGTCCCGGATACCCTGCCTGCCGGCAATTGCGAACGATTGAGCGCTCAACGTCAGCAGCGCGTGATGAGGGGGCGCCAAAGATCATAAACGCTGTGAAGGCTGAGATAAATTTCATGTACCTCATTAAGCACCTCAAAATTGGATGCCACAGTCCTGGGCGGCATCTTGTAATTGCCCTAAACGCCTGGCTAGCTCTCCCGGGTATGCAGGATTACTATTATACATATGATGCGGATTGCTATTAAGATCATTGGCGTATTGTGCTATCGTTTGTGGAGGGTTCTCCAGATAGGGACCCCAATTACTTTCCCAAGCTCGAGCAGATGCCTGAACGTTCGGATATGGTAAGTTGTTTCCTCCATGCAAAGTAGAACCGAACAGATTGTTTAGCGGCTTACCATGACTTAAGCTATTTGTTCCATAAACGTGTGACAAATTCCAGCCACTCTCTTGCACGGCTGTGGCCATTATAAACATAGGATTAACGGTTAAATCCGTTCCCATTTGACCAAAAATTTTAGTGTATTGGGACTGCATTATTAATTTACCGCATTTTGAATTCTTTGGGTTGGGTTTTCGTACCTTTTGTTGGGTTATTTGCAAAAGTCTATACTGAAAGAGCCCGCCATTTCCCAATGGCGATGGGTCGACCTGAGCGAAGTCATCGAGACACATCATGAAAGGACGCTGAAAGCTTCGATCGCTATTAAACTGCCCGTTGGGGAACCAATCCAGGTGCCACCAGATGAGGTTGACTTGTTTATCGCACATACCTGTCGGATCAGTCCCGTTGATCGGGTCGCCATGGACATAGTTATAGGGATTCATCCCGTCGCTATAGCCGATCGGATCAGTCTGCATGAACCGTCCTAGACGGGAAGAGTACATGCGCGCCTTGTAGTCATAGAGCCCCAGTTCCGGCAGCCATGCCTGGCCGGTATATTGGAAACGCCCGATATTGCCGCTCGCCGGCACGCCGAATTCGTCATAGCTGTTGATCGCGATGGCGGCACCCGAACCATCGCTCACCGCCACCACCGAACCGCGCTCATCGGCATGCAGCCAACGCCGATCGCTTGTTCCCGAGCCCTCATACCAGACAACCGGCTCATCGTCCCCCGGACCGTACACATAACGCCGCTGAATGGCGTTCGAGGGGTTCGACACTTCGGACGCGACATTTTGCCCGTCATGAACGTAGCGGGTTGAGATACTTGTGTCATATTCCATGAGTCGGTCGAGGGCATCGTAGTGCAGCGTCGTGCCGCCGCTGGCGCTCGTGACCAGATTTGCGGAATTGTAGCCGAAGGTGCTCGTGCCAGTGCTGCCAGCCGCGCTCGTTACATTGCCCCGCGCATCATATCCGATCGCATAACCGTTCGAACTGGTCGCCTGGCTCAGCCCGTTGACTACATAGGGCTTATCCATGTTCGCGTTGCCGCCATAGGCATAGATGTCATTCGAGCGCGTCGTGCTCGCAACTTGGTTTGCCGGGTTGTAGGTGAACCCGGCCCCGAAATCGCTGCCAGTTCCCGACAGGTGGTGCGACAGCGACGATAGTCGCGAAACGCTGTCATACCCGTAGCTCGTCGTCGCCCCATTTCCGCGCGTGATTCCCGTCCGTCGACCGAAATCATCATAGCTGTAGGTCGCGAGAACGCCCGGACCCGAGGTGACACCGTTCTCCCGGATTGCTGTAACCTCGCCCGTCACCGCATGGTCATAGTTCACGATAAATCCGTCGGCCCATCCTGTCAGCCTGCGCCGGCCGGCCTGATCGTATTGGTAGCTCATCGTCCCGAAAGGCTGGGTCTCGCTTCTGAGTTCGCTCAGGGCATCCCATACCATGGTGTGAGAAACGCCAATGGCAGGCTGCGAGACAAGCGTAGTGCGGCCGAACAGATCATAAGTGTAATTGGTGGCGGGCTCGGTCCCGGGCGGTGTCTTGGTGGTGAGACGGTTGAGATGGTCGTAGCTGAAGGTGACGGAGGTTCCATCGCGCAACCGCCGGCTCAAGATGTTGCCAGCCAGATCATAGCTGAACTGTTCGAAATCCGTTGTCGAGCTGGTGTTCGCGCCCTGTGCCGGGACCGGATACTGAATCTTCGAGATCCGCCAGAACCCGTCATAGCTGTAGGAGGTGCGGTTGTTATTGGCATCGATCACCGCCGTGACCATGCTGAGATTCCCGTAAACCGTGCTTTGGGTCGACTCAACGGCTGTGCCAAAAGCATTCTTGACCGAGGTCATACGCCGCAGGCTGTCATAACCATATTTGGTGATCTGGTCAGGGCCAAAATCATTCGCACCGCTTCCTTGTGTGCCAAGCGTGCAGGCCGCAGCAGTGATCGTCGCGAAGATCGTGGGGTTCATGCGCCGGGCGACGCAGTCCGGCAGGCCATCGCTCGCGTAGCTATATTGCTCGAGTGACTGGATGACGCCACCGGCTACCACGCGCTGCTTCACAACATGGCCGGCCGCGTCGAAGTCGCTCAGGACTTGCTGGGCCGCCACAAAGGTCGACATCCCCGTGTCGCTCTGGCTCGTCGCGGTGCCGGTCTCGACGGACGTGACTTGCTCGCCACTAAATGTTGTCCGTACGGCTTGCCGCAACCGCGGCCCGGCCCCGTCAGGATCGGGACCAATGCTACCGATCGCGCGCCGCGCGACATCATAATAGGTGCGTGTCGTATCGTCCGATCCGGGAAGCGGTCCATCGGCGGTCAGTAGGTCTCCGACCCGGCTATAGGTCATCGTGGTAGTCGCCACCAGCGACAGATCGCCTGCGCCCTTGGTCACCGACACAGGCAGGAGCGCATTGTTCGGGTCATAGGTCGTTGTGGATTTCACTTCGTCCGCAGTCCCCGCGCAACTTGTGCTCGTCTGGCACTGGGATATCGAAGTAAGGCGATAGACCGGCGAACCCGCGATGACCACGCCGCTCGCGTTACGATAGTTCGCGCTGAGCGCAATATAGCTATAGCGGGTTTGCGCCCGGATGCCGTTGGCGTCAGCAGGGTAGGTGACAGTTAGAACGCCGCCGTGCGCGGAATCGTAGGTATAATCGGTCTGCTGGTTGTTCGCGTCGATCGTGTAGATGGGCTGGTTGCAGACTTTGGGCTGCGTGCAACTCGCTGGATAGAAGGCCCTGGTCACGACATCGGCCGGCGTTCCCGGCGTGTTCGACACGCTGCGCTTCTCGGTCACGTTCCCGCGCCCATCATAGGTGTATTTGACGACTGCCTGGTCGATCTGCACGAGTGCGATATTATCGGGGCGCTTGTCGCTGCCATAGTGGTAGGAGGTCGCAATCGCGCCTCCCACAAGGTTAGCGAACGGTCGCCCGCTAGCGCCATCGAAATACACATGGTGATGAAGCCCGGCCGGGCTGGAGGAATCCGCGTTACCTTGGCCAAATTGATCGACACCGGTCGAGTATGTCCATGCTCCAACGCCATCACTGAACCCGGTTACGAGTCCGCTTGAAGTCCAGGTCGTCAGCGTCAGGCTTTGCTGGTGCCCGCTGGGAAAGGTGACCGTCTGGAGCCCGGCCGTGCCCTGCGCTGTAAGAGTCACACTCGCGGTTTGCCCGGCATTGTCGGTTGCGTGATAGGCCCCGTCGATCGTCATACTTGGCCAATTGCCGACCAAGGTACAAACGTCGGCATTGGGATCGCAGGTTTCATCCGCCATGTTGAAGGCGACGGCGCTGGTGACATGCAGAACGTTGCTGTTATCCAGCCCCCAGGTCAGGCGAAGCTGGTAGCCGAGATTGCTGACAATCGAACGCAGCGTATAAAGGTTGGCTGGATCGGATGTCCTTCGGTACGAATAGCTCAGCGTTTCCCCTGCTGGGTAGGTAAGGCTGAGAATCCGCGGCACCGAGTCTAGCACGTCGCCCGCAATAAGTTGCTTGGCGAAAACGCCGACCATACCGTCCGCGGCCGTGTAGGTGAATTGTTGGGTCGAGCTGTTGTAGGTCAGTGTCGACCCGCTGCCGCCCTGATCCTGCGCGAAGGTTCCCGTGCCGAGCGCGCCGGTCAAGATGAAGACGTCGCTGCCGCCGCCAATGGTTACGCTGTAATGGGTGGACGTCGCGCTATCGACCGTGATGAACCCGAGCCAATCGTCCTGCCCTTCGTTCGATGTTGAGAAGCTATACGCGAGGCTCCCAGGGCCGCCCGGGCCGATCGCGATCTTCAGCGGGACAATAACGCCCTTGCCACTCACCAGATCGATCCCGTTATCGTCGATCTGGGAGACGACCGGAGGCACTTCCGCCTGCACCTGCGCGCGGGCGGGCGCGCTGACCGCGACCGAAAGCAGAGCTCCGGTAACCGCAAGTGCAAGCAGGTTATTCTTGAGTTTCATGAGTCCCCCTGGCAACTTGGATCGTGATTGGATCGACAGTGGCGCGAGCGGCTTTTTGCGGCCCCCCCCCCCCCCCGCGCCACTCAGGGTGCGCCGGTAACCTTCAGATTCTTGCGATTGTCGGCGGCATCATAGGTGTAATTGGCGATCACATTGTTGTTCACCGTGCCGCTGTGCTGGGCCAGAATCAGCCGGCCCTTTGCGTCATAGCTGTAGGTGATGGTCTCCGACGCGCTTGCGATCCCGGCTGCGGCAATCAATGCGCCGATAACCAGCAGTTCGGCCCAACTCTTTCTTGTCATGTCGCCCCGCCCATCATGCCTTTTTCTAGGTGTGAGCAGGTAGAACATAAATCGAAGTAGTCGGATAGCGATGGCGGTGCGGAACAACCGTTTTGGATTTGGTTGCTGTCGCTGGTGACAAGCGCGGCAATTCAATGACGTCGGCCAGGCCAACTCCTACCTGTCTACTGGCAATGATCCGGTGTTTCATAGAAAATCGGGTTGCGGGTCCATTCGGTCACCGCTGACTCTCGCCAACCCACGCAGCGCACGCTGATGTGGACGTTCTGGGGAAACGTGCCGTTCTCCATCTTGCGGTAGAGGGTCGATCGACAGAGGCCGGTGCGTTCGAGGACGGTCTTGAGGCGGAGGATGCGATCGGGGGCGTCGGTCATGGCGTGGTCCTGTGTGCGTCGGTCTGGCTCCCCGCGAACAGGTTTGGGATGTTGGAGCGCGGCGCAAGGGGATCATGTCCAGATGGCGGCACGTGGCGTGCTGTGGCGGCGTAAGAGTTGCTCTGGCGTGGGGGCTGATCGCGATGTTGGGAGCCTGGCGTCTCACGCCTTCGGCATGACCACGCTCTACGCCGCTTCCGCGACGCCGAGTCGCTCTGCGGCGTCTCGGTCCATTCGGATGACGATCGCTGACGCTGGATTGATCCAGAGGATCAATCCCGCCGGTGCTCTGCACCGGTTCGCGGACATCGCGCGAGCGCGATGGCGTGTGCCTCCGGCATCGAATTGGCGGGTGGGCGTCGCTGCCCTGTAGTCCCGCCGCGGCGTGCCGCAACCTGAGCTGCGCTCAGGTCCTCCTCTTCGTTTCGGCCCTGCGGGTGCTGCCCGCCTTCATCGGCGGGACTGTCGGTCCGCTCCTGCCGCCCACCCGCCCACATGGGGAGGGGGTCTCGGTCAAGTCGATAATGCCATGCTTGCTCCTTCTTCGATGAGATCCAGGTTGAGCCCCGTTTCTAGGCCGTGTTGACAAAGGGGATTCCCAATAGCGGCAGTATCTGATTCAGGGTGGCTTTTGGGAGGCTGCCTTGATCCGTGGTTTGATGAGCGACGAAGAATGGAGCTGCCTTAA
>NZ_JAXOJP010000070.1:0-9153 GCF_036663795.1 Parasphingomonas halimpatiens | reverse complement strand
GCTATCGCCGCCACGTTCTGGCGCAGGTCGACCTGCGCCAGAACATCGTTCAACCTGTTCACCATGTCCCCGAACACCTGTCCACCTTGTCTCCGGTCTAAACAAAGGGGAGGGGCTACAAGGTGCGGATCCATGAGATGCGGTATTGGATATTGAACGACCAGATTTTGGGCGGGTAGCTGACAAGCTGCCGGCTTATGATACGCCTGAAATTCGGGAGGGAAAACGCATGGTCTATCTGCTTGTCGTCATCCTCACCATGCTGGTGCTGCCTTTGGCATCGATCGCCGTTGACGCGGCGATCCATCAGACATCGATGCTGTGGCTGATCGGAAAATGGTTCGCCTTCTGGGCGGTCGGCGCAAGGCTGTTGCTGGCCGGCCTGCGACAATATTTCCAGCCGGCCTTTACGAGCCGCGACATCATGGGCGTGGAGAGCCCGGAGGTTTACGTGCTTGTCCGCGAACTGGGCGGCGCAAATCTGGCCTCCGGCGTACTCGGACTGGCCTCGCTCATCGCGCCGGGTTTCGTGCTGCCGACGGCCATTGGTGCCGCAATATTCTACACCGTTGCCGGGGTGGAGCATGTTCGCGCCGATCATCGCGGACGCAACGAAAGCATTGCCATGGTCAGCGACTTCTTCATTGCGATCATCTTGGCGGGATTCGTCGTCGGGACGCTTCTCGTCGCGAGGTAGCCGGGACGCGCGACAATGATCGCGCCACCGCTCGGCCATCACCGCCGCACCCTTGCCCCCTCCCCCACACTCGTTTACCATCCACCGCTTCTCGATAAGGAACGGCGCGGTGCGTAATCGGCGGATAGCATTGGTGGTCGGCGCGGCCCTGTTGCTCGCGGCGTTTGCGCGGCATCCTTCGGCCGATATCCGCATCCTGACGCATGACGCCGCCGACCGCGCGCCGCACCGTGTGCAGGCGGCGATCGACCTTGGTCTTGCGACGGTGTCGGTGCTGGTGACCTGGACGACCAGGCGCGTTATCTGACGCGTCGCCGGGCGGCGACTTGCGCCCATCGGGCGGCTTGCTTACACCAATGTCAATGAGTGACCCCGAGCGTAGCTGGCACAGCGCCTATCGACATCCCACGCCCTGGGGGACCTATTTTCCGCCGCTGACGATGGTGCAGCTGTTCGACCGCGCGACCGACGAACATGGCGCCGCGCCGCTGATCGATTTTCTCGGCCGGCATTATTCCTTCGCCGAGACCGCCGACGGGGCGAACCGCGTCGCTGCGGGGCTGGCCGCGCTGGGTTATGGCAAGGGCGACCGGATCGGGCTGTTCCTGCCCAATGTGCCGCATTATCTCGCGGCCTATTACGGCATCCTCAAGCTCGGCGCGACGGCGGTGAACTTCTCGCCGCTGTACACCGCGGCCGAGCTGGCGCACCAGATCGAGGATTCGGGCACGCGGCTGCTGTTCACGCTGTCGGCCAGCGCTTTGTTGCCGACCGCGCTGCAAGTGCTCGACGCGAGCAGCCTGGAGCGGCTGGTGGTGGGATCGATCGCCGGGGCATTGCCGCCGGCCAAGTCGATCCTCTACCGCATGTTCAAGCGCAAGGAGGTGACGGCGCGGCCGCACGACAAGCGCGTGACGGCCTTTTCCGCGCTGATCGCCAATGACGGCAAACACGCCACGCCGCCGATCGACGCGGAAAGCGACGTCGCGCTGATCCAGTATACCGGCGGCACGACCGGCGTGCCCAAGGGGGCGATGCTGACGCACCAGAATCTGTCGGCCAATGCGCGGCAGGTGATGGGGATCGACCCGCACCCCCGCGAGCCCGACCGCATATTGGGCGTGCTGCCGCTGTTCCATGTCTTTGCCAATACCTGCGTGCTCAACCGCACCGTGCTCAACGGCGGGTGCATCGTGATGCTGCCGCGCTTCGACGCGGGGCAGGTGCTGGCGGCGATCGGGCGGACGAAAGCCACCGCGCTGCCCGGCGTGCCGACGATGTACCAGGCGCTGCTCGACCATCCCAAGATCGCCGCGACCGACTTCGCCTCGCTGCGGGTGTGCATCTCGGGCGGGGCGCCGCTGTCGGCCGAATTGAAGGCGCGGTTCGAGGCGGCGACGGGGGCGGTGGTGGTCGAGGGTTATGGCCTGTCGGAGAGCGCCGGGGTGATCTCGGCCAATCCGTACGAGGGCGCGGGCAAGGCCGGGACGATCGGCCAGCCGATCCCCGGCACGCATGTCAGGCTGGTCGACAAGATCGACCCCAATTTGCCGGTGGCCGACGGCGAGCCGGGCGAGATCGTCGTGGCGGGTCCGCAGATCATGAAGGGATATTGGCGGCGGCCCGAGGCCGATGCCGAGGTGTTCATCAGCGATGCCGCGGGGACGCGCTGGCTGCGCACCGGCGATGTCGGGGCGATCGACGAAGACGGCTTCATCCGCATCGTCGACCGGCTGAAGGACATGATCGCGGTGTCGGGGTTCAAGGTGTTCCCGAGCCAGGTCGAGGCGGTGCTGTACCACCATCCGGCAGTGAAGGAGGCGTTGGTGATCGGCCTGCCCGACGCCTATCGCGGCGAGCATCCGCGCGCTTATGTCACGCTCAATGCCGGCGCCGAGGTGGACGGCGCGACGCTGGCGGCGTGGCTCAACCCGCAGCTCGGCCGGCACGAGCGCGTCGACCAGGTGGTGGTGCGCGCGACGATGCCCAAGACGATGATCGGCAAGCTCAGCCGCAAGGACCTGGTGGCCGAGGTGATGGCCGAGGGTGGGGTGTAGCGGGGGACGGCGCGGGCGGTGGGGCTTTCTCTGAGCGCTTCTTGTGAAGGAAGGGCCAGAGCGGGCTGCGTGAAATCTGGACCGCGAAACGCGTAGCAGCGCTGTCTTCCTGACTTCCCCGGCGAAGGCCGGGGCCCAGTCGGGGGACGCTGCGACGGGCGTTGCCGCTCATCATATCCGCTATCCCGACTGGGCCCCGGCCTTCGCCGGGGAAGCGGAAGAGATGCGACGATATAGGTCGGATTTTCTGCAGAATGCACCGACGGACCGGGGGCAATTGCAGCCGATGTCATCCGACCCACAGGCGCTGATCCGCCAGATGCGGCGTGGGGCCGAACGCCACGGCCCGTGCCTCAGCAGCGCCGCTCCGCCTTGTTCCACGCCGGGATCACGCGCACGCGGCGCTTGCTCCAGTAGCTCAGGTCCATCGAGATCCTGACCGGGGCACCCTTGCGGGTGTAGATCATCTGGTCGCCGCGATCGTCGGTGCCGGTGTTGCAATGCTGCCAGCCCTGGCGATCGAGCGCCTCGGTGATCGCATAGACGGCATATTGATCGCGCGGGTGCCACAAGGTCAGCTGATCGAAGCCGCCGCTGCCGTCGCCGCCGACCAGATCGACTGCGGCCTCGTATGGCCCGGTGCCGGCGAACATCACGCCGTGGCGGGCGCAGTGCAGGCTTATCGCGTCGGGCTGCATGCAGTCGGTAAAGCCGGCGCGGCGTGCATCGGCGATGCTGCCGCTGGCGGGCAGGCCGGCGAACATGACACGCGCCGGCGGCGGACGATGCGGGCCGCAGCCGGCGAGCAGCAGCAGCGCCGGCCACCAGGCCCGGCGGGCGTTCATGCGGGTGCCGCGGCGGCGTTGGCGACGATCGCGCTGCGGATCTGCGCGAAATGGCGCTCGGGGCCGCTGGCGAAGCGCCGGACAGTCGCGATCTGCGCAGCATCGAGGACCGGGAACATCTGATGCCGGCGGGTTGCGATCGGGCTCATGGCCGCGAAGCTAGGACAGCCGCACGACAGCGACAATGGGGAGCGCGAACCCCGCAACGACAAATTGCCGCGTCGCAGTCACATAGCTGTAACCTCGCGGCACCATGGGCTCGTCGGTCACGCGGTGGGGTAATCGATGTTCAGCCAAAGTCTGGTAGCGCGCATGATGCTGCCGCTGGCGTTGATGACCGCGGTGGTGATCGGCACGATCTGGCTCGAGCAGCATGCGCGTTACGGCATCGCCGCGGCGCAGGGCGAGGTCGAGGCACAGGTCGACCGCACGCTGGCGCTGACCGAGCTGCGATCGACCAGCCGCGCGCTGCAACGCGATGCGCTCAATCTCGCGACCGAACCCGATCGCCTCGCGCTGACGGAGATCGGCGAGCGCTTCAACCGCCGCTACAAGGACTTCAGCGACGAATTGCTGACGCTGGAGCGCGCCGAGCCGGCGTCGAACCGCGACTATTTCCAGACCCAGCGCGAGGTGTTGCGGCAACTGGCGATCGTGCGCGACGCGGCGAAGATCGATCGCAACCGCGCGCTGCAGCTGTTTCGCGAGGCCGTGCGCCCGGCCGAGCGCCGCGCCTCGACCATCGCCGACGCGCTGATCAAGGCCGATCTGGCGCGGATCGCGGCGTTGCACGACGAAGCGCGCCGGCTGGAGCGCCAGGCCGATCTGCGTGTGTTCGAGGTGTCGGGGCTGATGTCGCTGGTCGCGCTCGGCATCGCCTTGCTCGTCACCTTCCGCACCGTGCTGCGCCCGCTGCACGACATCCGCACCGCGATGCAGCAGCTTGCCGCCGGCGACGCCGCGATCACCGTGCCGCATGCCGGCCGGGCCGATGCGATCGGCGCGATGGCGCGCGCGATCGCGGTGTTTCGCGAGGCGGCGCGCGAACGCGACGCCCTGCTGCGCGACGGCGCCGAGGCGCAGGCGGCGATCGCCGCGCAGGACCAGCAGGCCGAACGGCAACGTCGCCTCGCCGAAGCCGAGACCGCGCAGCGTGCTGCGCTCGACGCCCAGCGCAAGCAATTGCTCCACGATCTCGCCGACATGATCGAGCGCAGCGTCTCGACCGTCAACAACAAGCTCCGCGCCTCGGCCGAGCGCCTGTCGCGATCCGCCGACGATGTCGCACGCCACGCCATCGATGCCGGGCGCAAGGCCGGGCAGACGGCGGGGGCGGCGGAGAAGGTGACCGGCGACCTCGCGACGATGTTCTCGAACAATGGCGAGCTGGCGCAGGTCGGCGACCGGCTGCAGCGCGAGACGCAGGTCGCCGCGCAGGCGATCCAGACCGCCGCGACGCGCTCGCGCGCCGCGACCGGCCAGGTCGCCACCCTGTCGGACAAGGCCGATCAGGTCGCCGCGATGGCCGAACTGATCCGCAGCGTGGCGCAGCAGGCGACGTTGCTCGCGCTCAACGCGACGATCGAGGCGGCGCGCGTCGGCGAGGCGGGCAAGGGTTTCGCAGTGGTCGCGGCCGAGATGGGCAATCTCGCCAAGCAGACCGCGGGCGCGACGATCGAGGTCGACGGGCAAGTCGAGAGTATCCGCTCGGCGGCAAGCAATGCCGGCCTTGCGCTGGAGGCGATCGACGAGGCGATCGCGCAAATCGAGCGGCATGCGGCGCTGGTCGCCAGCGCGATGGCGCAGCAGGGCGACGTCAGCAAGGGGATCAGCCGCGGCATGGGGCTGGCGCTCGACAACCTCGCCACGGTGAGCAGCCACATGGCCAATCTGGGCGAGACCGCCGAAAGCACCGGTGTCGTCGCCGGCGCGCTCCAGGCCGAGGCGCGCAAGCTCGGTAGCGATGCCGAGACGGTGGACGGTGCGCTGCGCCGCGTGATCGACGAATTGCGGTCCGCCTGACCGGTCGTGGCCGTCAGGCCGGGTGCGTCAGGCCGGGCGGGGCTTGAGCACCTTGAGCGCCTCGAGCGCCTCGCGCTCCGAGGCGAAGACGACGTCGATCCACTTGTCGTGCTGGACCGAATAGATGCCCCACCGGCCCGGCAGATCGGGTTCCGGTCGACGTCCCGTGATCAAGCTCGAATCCTGCTGCATTCCCTCATGATAGGGCAGTTTCATAAAAGTGTCACGACGCGGCGCGCAAATCGGCCGCGTTGCCGGCGCACCCGACAATGGCTGGCACCGCCCGCGAATATCTGTTAAGGGCGCGTCGGTTTTTCCGGGGGGATAGAACGACATGGCGACACTGGCGGAAAGCGTGCAGCCGCAGGCGGCGAACCGCGAGCGCGGCTTCTTCCTGATCATGGCGCTCGTCATCGCGGCGACGGTGATCGCCGGGTTCACGCTGCAATTCGTCGCGGGACGATCGAGCCTGGCGTCGCCCTGGTGGGTGCATTTGCACGGCCTGACCTTCATGGGCTGGCTCGGCATCTATGTGACGCAGAACCTGCTGGTCTATCGCGGCAATGTCGCGCAGCACCGCCGGCTCGGCATGGTCGCCGCGGCTTATGTCGGCTGGGCAGTACTGGTCGGGATGAGCGTGACGACGCTGACCGTGATGAACCACCGGGTGCCGCCCTTCTTCCCGCCCAACGTGTTTCTGGTGATGGACTAGCTGACGGTGATCGTCTTCGCCGGCCTGACCTGGGCCGGGGTGCGGGCGCGCGGGTCGATCGACTGGCACCGCCGGCTGATGCTGTGCGGCGCGATCCAGGTGATGGCACCGGGCGTCGGGCGGCTGTTGCCGCTGCCGTTGCTCGGCAGCTGGATCATCTGGACGATCTGGGTGCTTTTGACGCTCTACGTCGCGGCCGCGATGATCTACGATCTCGTCACGCGCGGGCGGATCCACCCGGCTTATTATTGGGGCTTTGCAACCATCACGCTCGCCGCGGCGGCGATGCGGCCGCTGGCGTTCAGCCCGCCGGTGCTCGCGCTGACCGCCGCGCTGTCGGGCTGACCCGCTCGGCCGACCCGGGTCAGCCAGGTCGCCGTAGAATCATCGGCGCAGGCAAGGTTTGCGGCGGAAATCCGCGGGACGTTTCGTTATCGAAAAGATTGCGGCGCCGATCCGGGCATGTCAGTCTCCGGGGCCCGGGAGGGGAGGGAGAAGTCCATGTTTCATGTGATTCGGATGTTCATCGTCGGCGCGATCGTCGGCATTCTCGCACGCTGGGTCTATCCGGGCGCGATCCATATGGGCCTGTTCATGAGCGCGTTGCTCGGCATCGGCGGATCGTTCGTCGGCGGCCTGATCGGCCGCTTGCTCAGCCCGGGTTCGGCCGACCAGCCACTCCACCCGGCGGGCTTCGTCATGTCGATCATCGGTGCGATGCTGCTGATCTTCGTCGCGCATCTTTTGCATATCGGTTGAGCAATCGGGGCGAAGGGGTGGTTGACCCCCCTCGCCCCGGTGCCGCATAGCGTGATCATGGAAACGCCGCCCACCGACCTGTCATTCGAAGCCGCGCTCGCGGAACTGGAAAAAATCGTCGGCCGGCTGGAAAGCGGTGAGGTACCGTTGCAAGACGCGATCGACCTGTACGAACGTGGCGACACGCTACGCAAGACGTGTGCCGAGCGGCTGAACGCCGCGCAGGCGCGAATCGAGGCGATCAGGCTCGATGGCGAGGGGCGCCCGACCGGAACCCAGCCCTTTGCCGCCGGCTGAACCGATGGCGAACCGCACGCTTTCGCTGCAAGCCGCGCTGACCCAGGTCGGTGCCGATGTCGATCGCCGTTTCGACCGGCTGCTGGCGATCCCCGACGATCCGCGCGCCGACCTGTATCGCGCGATGCGCCACGCGACGATTGGCGGCGGCAAGCGGTTGCGGCCGCTGCTGGTGTTCGCCACCGCTGGCCTGTTCGGTGTCGATCGCGACTGCACCGGGCGCGCGGCGGTCGCGATCGAGTGCATCCATGTCTATTCGCTGATCCATGACGACCTGCCGGCGATGGACAATGACGATCTGCGTCGCGGCAAGCCGACCGTCCACAAGCTGTTCGACGAGGCGACCGCGATCTTGGCGGGCGATTGTCTCCACGCGCTCGCCTTCGAGATCCTCGCCGACGTGGCGACGCATCCCGACCCGTTCGTCCGTGCCGAGCTGGTGCTCGACCTGGCGCGCGCCGCCGGCCCCACCGGCATGGCCGGCGGGCAAATGATGGATCTGGAGGCGGAGAAGACCAGCTTCGACCTCAACACCGTGACGCGGCTCCAGGCGATGAAGACCGGCGCGCTGATCGCCGCGTCGGTCGAGGCCGGGGCGATCCTCGGCCGGATCGCGCCCGAGGGCCGCACGGGGCTGCGCGGTTATGCCCGCGACCTCGGCCTCGCCTTCCAGATCGCCGACGACATTCTCGACGTCGAGGGCGACGAGGAAGCCGCCGGCAAGAAGCTGCGCAAGGATGAGGGCGCGGGCAAGGAGACCTTCCTGTCGCTGCTCGGCATCGACCGCGCGCGCAGCCAGGCGCGCATGCTGGTCGACCAGGCGATCGAGCATCTTCATTCCTATGGCAGCGAGGCCGATCTGCTGCGCGCGATCGCGCGCTTCGTTCTCGAACGCGACCGCTAAGGACATTCCATGACCATCCGCACCGGCGTCTATCCGGGGACCTTCGACCCGATCACGCTCGGCCATATGGACATCATCCGGCGCGGCGCGAAACTGGTCGACCGGCTGGTGATCGGCGTGACGACCAACCCGTCCAAATCGCCGATGTTCAACCTCGACGAACGCATGGCGATGGTGCAGCGCGAGGTGGCCGACATCGATGGCGAGATCCATGTCGTGCGCTTCGATTCGCTGCTGATGGACTTTGCCGAGCGCGAGGGTGCGCGCGTCATCGTGCGCGGGCTGCGCGCGGTGGCCGATTTCGAATATGAATATCAGATGGCGGGGATGAACCAGCAGATCAACCCGCGCGTCGAGACGGTGTTCCTGATGGCCGACGTCTCGCTGCAGCCGATCCACAGCCGGCTGGTCAAGGAAATCGCGATGTATGGCGGGCCGATCGACCCGTTCGTCACCCCCCCGGTCGCCGCCGACGTTGCCGCGCGGGTGGCGAAGATCGGGCGCAAGGGGAGCTGACGGGCGATCGGGCCGGGTCAGTGGGGCGACGAGAATGACGGTCGCGTGGGGGCGCCAAGGGTAGCGCTGAATACACGATTAGGCGCGGCTTCTCTTTCCGATCCTCCCCGGCACGGGGAGGGGGACCGCGAAGCGGTGGAGGGGCTTGGAGCGCGGTGCGCGGGCCTCGCGCTCCAAGCCCCTCCACCATTTGCTGAAGAAGCAAATGGTCCCCCTCCCCAGCGGAGTGTTTAGACCGGAGACAAGGTGGACAGGTGTTCGGGGACATGGTGAACAGGTTGAACGATGTTCTGGCGCAGGTCGACCTGCGCCAGAACGTGGCGGCGATAGCATAGGGTGAAGAT
>NZ_JAXOJP010000069.1:0-9168 GCF_036663795.1 Parasphingomonas halimpatiens | reverse complement strand
ATTGGGCAAAAGCAGCTTCTGCCGGCGATCACAGCCCTCAATGAAACGTCCCACTTCGGCGCCTCCTGCAACGCCAGAATCATAGCATATCAGGGCGTTTTCACACAGCCTCCACCAATTTGAGACCTTCCCGTTTACGCGTTCCCGACCTCGGCGCACCCCGCGCTAACCGGTCACCCCGGCGAGATGGAGCGCGACACCCAGCACAGCCGTGGTGGCGAGCGTCGGCAGCGTGCCGGCCTTGAAGCGCAGCACCGCGACGATCGCGCCGAGCGACAGCAGCAGCGCCCAGGGATCGAGGCTCGCCGGCACCGGCAGGTCGAAACGCAGCGGCCCGGCGGCGAAGGGTGTCACGCGGCGGAAGACGGTGTGGAGCGCGAACCACAACGCAAGGTTGAGGATCACGCCCACCACCGCCGCGGTGATCGCCGACAGCGCGCCGGCGACCGCAACATTGCCGCGCAGCCGCTCGATGAAGGGCGCGCCGAGGAAGATCCACAGGAAGCACGGCACGAAAGTCACCCAGGTCGCGAGCAGCCCGCCTAGCGTGCCGGCGAGCAGCGGCGGGAGCAGGCCCGGCGCGCGATAGGCGCCCATGAAGCCGACGAACTGCAGCACCATGATCAGCGGCCCCGGCGTCGTCTCGGCCATGCCGAGCCCGTCGAGCATCTCGCCGGGGCGCAGCCAGTGATAGGATTGCACCGCCTGCTGCGCGACATAGGCGAGCACGGCATAGGCGCCGCCAAAGGTGACCGTCGCCATGGTCGAGAAGAAGGTGGCGATCTGGCTGAAGATGTTGGCCGGGCCGAGCCACACCAGCAGCACCGCCACGGGCACCAGCCACAGCGCCAGCCACACCGCCGCCACGCGCAGCGACTGGCGCGCCGAAACGCGGGCATGGTCGGGCAGTTCCTCGCCGAGCAGCGTATCGGCATCGGCGACGATGACGCCCTTGGCAGCGCCATGCCCGCCGCCCACGCGGAACACCGCCAGCCCGGCGCGGCCGCCGAACCAGCCGACCAGCCCCGCCGCCAGCACGATCAGCGGGAAGGGAATGCCGAGGAAGAAGATGCCGATAAAGGCGACCCCGGCAATGGCGAGCATCACGCGGTTGCGCAGCGCGCGCCCGCCGATGCGGATCACCGCCTGCAGCACGATCGCCAGCACCGCCGCCTTCAATCCGAAGAACAGTGCGCTGACGATGCCGAGCTTGCCGTACAGCGCATAGACCCAGCTCAGCGCCATGATCGAGACCATGCCCGGCAACACGAACAGCCCGCCGGCGACGATGCCACCGCGCGTCCGGTGGAGCAGCCAGCCGATATAAGTGGCGAGCTGCTGCGCCTCGGGGCCGGGCAGCACCATGCAATAGTTGAGCGCGTGGAGGAAACGGTGCTCGCCGATCCAGCGTTTCTCCTCGACCAGGATGCGGTGCATGATCGCGATCTGACCGGCCGGGCCGCCGAACGACAGCGCGGCGATGCGCAGCCACACCCAGAAGGCGGTGCCGAGCGTGACCGGACCGGGGCGCGCGGCGGGCGCGGCGGAAGGGTCCGTGACGGGGTCGAGAGCGGTCGCGGGCATGCCTGTGCTCCGGCGTTGACGTCGCACGATACGGCCGGTTCGCGTGACGCCTGTCAACAAAGCTAGCATTTCAGCCACGACAGCAAAAGTGCCGCCGGCGCCGCGCTGCGTGCCGCCGGCGCCCTACGCCGCACCGCCGCCCTGCCCAAAGGTGCTGGCGGCCATTGTCAGGTCGCGTCGCCGACCGTAACGATCCCCGGCGACGCAACGAAGCGCGCAAGGAGAGAAGATCGATGTTCAGTCACATCATGGTCGGGGCCGACGATATCGCCGCCTCCAAGGCCTTTTACGACGCCACGCTCGGCGCGCTCGGCGTGCCCGCCGGCAACACCGACGACAAGGGCCGCGTGTTCTACATGACCAAGACCGGCATCTTCGCGATCAGCAAGCCGATCAATGGCGAGCCGGCATCGTGCGCCAATGGCAGCACGATCGGTTTTGCGGCGAGCTCGCCCGAACAGGCCGATGCGTGGCATGCGGCCGGCCTCGCCGCCGGCGGCACCGCCTGCGAAGACCCACCCGGCATCCGCTCGGGCGCGATGGGGTCGCTTTACCTCGCCTATCTGCGCGATCCCGCCGGCAACAAGCTGTGCGCGCTGCACCGCGTCCCCGCCTGAGCGGACACCTCCCTTACTGACATGAAGCGCGGGCCGCGGTGACGCGGCCCGCGCCGTTTTGGCGGCTATTCCGCCGATCGGCTCGGCGGCTGCTTTGACCGCGTCCGGGGGACCCTGTCGCCAAGCGCGGCGATGCCCCGATCGTGACAAGGCGGGCGGCTCATACCGAGGCTTCCACGCCCCGCACGGGGTTCTTGCGTCGCGCGATCAGATGGGCCGGCAGATCGACCGTCATCACCGCGCCGCGTTCGGGCGCGGGGCGCGAGCCGATGCTGATCCGCCCGCCCATTTCCATCACGATCTGGCGTGAAATGTAGAGCCCGAGCCCGGTGCCGCTGTCGGCCGGCTTGGTGGTGACGAAGGCCCCGAACGCCGACTCCGGATCCGACTGCATCATGCCCGTCCCGTTGTCGGTTATCCGCATGCGCACGCCATCGTCATCGACGGTGACCGACACGCCGATCTCACCCTGGAGGCCGGGTTCGCCCGCAGCGCTGCGCGACAGGATCGCATCGACCGAGTTCTGGATGGCGTTGACCAGCAACTGCTCGATACCGACGCGCGATACCAGCACCATCAGCGGTTCCGGCAGTTCGGTGCGGACGTCGACATTCTTCTGCACCATCAAGGGACGCATGAAGCGCAACGCAGTGTTGATCACCTCGCCGATTTCGACCGGATTGGGGTCGTCGTCCTCGATCCGCGAGTAGCGCGAGATGCGCGCGATGATGTCGCGGGAGCGATTCACCTGCTCGGAGATGCGGTCGAACTTGGTGCGTGCCTTGACGATGGCTTCGGGCGTGGCCTGGTCGATCAGCAGCCGGCCGTTTTCCGAAGACAGCGCGATGGTGAAGAGGGGCTGTTTGAGTTCATGGCTGAGCGCGGAGGCCATGCCGCCGAGCTCGACGAGGCGGGCCTGCTGGAGGACGCGATCATGCGCCAGCTTGGACTGGCGCAGGCGAACGATCCAGCCCGACCGCCAATGGCCCGACTCCTCGAGGCCGCGCGCCGAAAGCAGGAACCAGTCGGGCGCGGCGCCGCCGTCTATGCGAAATTCGACGAAGGCTTCGCTCGCCGCGCAGATCCCCGCGACCGCGTTGCGGTCGCTGGGATAGACGATGATCGTTTCCTTGCGCGCCGGGCAATCGATGCTGATTTCGGTAAAGTGCAGCACCCCCGTCTCGCGGTCGAAGCGAATGTCGCTGGCGAGCTTGAGGTCCATTTCGTCCTTGAGTTCGACGACGGCATCGGCAAGCCGCCGGCGATCGTCGGCCAGCGTCGCGAAGCGGTTGTTCGCCGCGACGATCGCGTCGATCGGGCTCGAAAACTCTTTGAACAGCAGGCGCCGCGGCTTGGTGATGTCGGGTTTGCCCAACGCCTCGACGACCAGCTTCCAGGCGTGGAGCGACTGCTCCACGCCGCGGTTCAGAAACAAATGCAGCAGCAGGGAGACGATCAGGATGATGCAGGGGCCGGTCATCTCCAGCAGCGCGCCGCGATAGGCCCGCTCCGCTACCGGCCGCGTCGAGTAGAAATAATAGTAATTTCGTCCCCCCACATCAACCTTGCCGCGCTGGCAGGCCGCCAGCCAGTAGGCGAAGGTATTGCGATCGTTGGGGCCGCTAACCTGCGCGCCATCGTCGATCCGCGTACAACCGAGGCGTCGCTTCACCGTCGCCTGGATCGACCCGGTGAGCCGGGACGCGATGATGATGTTACGTTCCGCGCGATCGCCGCCGACCTGCCGGAACATGTCCCGACCGCTGGCATGGTCGGCCAGGGAGCGACGAATTTCGAGCTCGGCGAACAGCGACGCTTCGGCACGGGCCTGGCTGAAGTCCTTCGAGAATCGACCGACATTGTTGACGAAGGGGACGAGCGTCGACGTCAATATGATCAGGCTCACAGTCGCGGGCATCAACCTGGTGAGGCGCACCGTCCGGCGACGGAACAGTCTGCCCTGGGCCAGGTCGAAGCCGACAATCGCGCAGATCATGTCGACGATCGCGGCCAACAGCACGTCGTTGAGCAGCTTGCGCAGCACCGCGAGCGCGATGACGACATCGGGCGCGCCGTAATGGAAGCGAAGGAAAAGATATCCCGCGGGTGCGGCAAGGAACACGGAAAAGATCAGCGTGGGAATGGCCAGGTCACGGAACCGGGGCATCCGCGCGATGGCAAGGACATGCGCCAGCGCAAGAACGATCGAGAAGACATGTCCCCACCAGAAATAGGATGGGAGCATCGTGATCGCCGCCACGGGCAGCGCCAGCCTTACCCCGCCCAGCCGATAGGCCAGCAGGTAGAAGAGCGGCCCGAGATACAGTTCGATCCCGGGGACCAGGATGATCCGGAACGAGCTTGCCGCCACAGCGACGCTCGCCAGGACCGCTGCCAGCAGCCAAGCGCGCAGGGTTTGCGGTCGGATGGCCGGGCTGTCCCGGTCGCGCTCGGCATAAGCCGCGCCGGCGTTACGCATCATCGCGACGTCCTGACAGTCGCCGGCCACAGCATCTGCAACAGCGCGGCCGGGTCGAGCGGCTTGGTCAGCATCGCGACCTGCTCCTGCGCCAAGGCGAGACGAACCTGCTCGGTCAGATCGGTATGTCCCGTCATGAGCAAGGCCGGCGCGACCTCCGGGCCGAACTTGAGCGAGTGGCGGATCGTCCGGATCAGATCGAGGCCGCTTCCGTCGGGCAGGTTGAAGTCGGTGAGAAGCGCGCACGGCCGCCACCCTTCCTGCAATGCCTGCACTGCATTTTTCACGTCACCAACCGCGCAAACCGCGAATCCGCGCAACTCGAGGAACTCGCACAGCTCCTCGCGCACGGCTGGTTCATCTTCGACAAGGAGAATACGCATGCGCTATCGTGGCCTGTCGGCGAAACAATCGTCCGACCAATAGGGCGGCGCACATGGCGCTGTCGCTTAGGTGAAAAACCGGAAGCGGGGCGGCAAGAGATGTTGACGCTTTGCTGATCCGAACCGGGGCTTGATTCGCCGGGCGTTCGCGGCTCTGGTCGACCGAGAGGTCGCGTAGCCTGCGATGGACGGTGCTGGAAAGGCTCGAATGGACCCGCTTGGGGGAAAAGACGCCGCGACGCGGACGCGGCAGGCCACGTCGCACGATGTCGCGGCGCTGGCCGGCGTTTCGCAGCCGACGGTGTCGCGCGCCTTGCGCGACAGCCCGACGATCGCGCACGCGACGCGCGACCGGGTGAAGGCCGCCGCGGCGGCGCTCGATTACCGCCCGCACCGCGCTGCCATGCAACTGCGCGGCGCGCGACCGGGCTGCATCGCGCTGGTGCTGCTATCCGCGCCGGGCGCCGACCGCGCCACGCTCAACCCCTTTTATTATGAACTGGTCGGTGCGGTCGAGGCAGCGGCAGCACGCCGTCAACTCAGCGTGAGTCTGTCCTTTCAGGGCGAGCGGGCAACGTGGCGCTGCGATTTCCAACAACGTGGCGAGGCCGATGGCGTTATCGTCATCGGCAGCGCCGCCAACCGCGCCGCGTGGCGATTTTTTGGCGAGGCCTATGCTGCGGGCGGCACTATCGTCGGCTGGGGCGCGCCGGACGACTCACTGCCCACGATACGCGCCGACAATCACGCGGGCGCGGTATTGGCGGTCGATCACCTCGTGGCGCAGGGGCGCCAACGCATCGCCTTTGTCGGCCCCGGCTGGCGCCGCCACCACGCTTTCCGCGCGCGACGCGATGGTTGGCGGGCCGCGCTGTCGCGCCACGGGCTCGACGCGATCGAGGGCGACGCGCCGCTCGCCGGCAGTCGGATCGATCAAGGCGCGGCGGCGATCGACGGCTTGCTCGTGCGCGGCGCGGCGTACGACGCCGTGTTCGCCGCGAGCGACGGCCTCGCGCTCGGCGTGATGCGCAGGCTGGCGATGGCGGGACGCACAGTGCCGGGCGATGTCGCGGTGATCGGCTTCGACGGCAGCTATCACGCCCGCGACAGCCAACCGGCACTGAGCACGATCGAACAGGATCTTGCCCGCGCGGGCGCGCTACTCGTCGATGCGATCATGGTTGGGCTGACGGTGGCCGGCGCCGTCGCCATGCCGGTGCCGGTCAGGCTGGTGACGCGCGCGAGCGCCTAGAACGGGATGACGTCCGCAACGATCACTCCCGTCCCGTTCGAGCAGGCGATCCGCATCCAGGCGCGGCCGCCAAGCCCGGGTCGAAAGCGGCGTGATCCATGCGTGTCATTGCCCAGGTCGAGCGACAGCAACCGCTGACCCGCGTAATATACCCAATATGCGCGGGCTCGCGAAGCCGGCATCTGCCACCTGCCGGGCTTATCGGGTGAGTCGTTCGCGACGGACTTTCCGTCGCCAGATCCTTCGGCGTGTTCCGCACTCGAAATGTGTCGAATGGCAGCATGTTGGTTGTCGAAGGGGAAACCGTATGGCGATCAGCGAACGACTATATTTCAGGCGTCGCGCGCGTCAGGAAATCGAGAGCGCGATGCGCGCCGACTCGATCGAAGCAGAGATCGCGCACGCCAGCCTTGCCGGACTACATCTCAGATATTGCGCGGCCTGCAACCCCGTCAGGACCAGCGAATGCGTCGGTTGTGCGCTGGGCAATGTCTGTGACGAAACGAGCGAAGCCGGTGGCAGGCATGCCCCTGACGCGCGCGACCGATGCACGGCGCGCGCGCGCTGAGGGGATCGCGCCACCCAGCGAGGCAAGGACAGTGACGGGCGATGCGCTCGACCCGACATGGTCGACGCACGATTGCCCGGCACGTCCGAGCGGGGCTATGGTCCCGGCGCCCGCCGTCGCCGCACCTTTGGCCGCGCGGCGACGGGCGCCGATTTCGCGCGAGGGAACGCCGATGGCGACATCACTTTACGATCTCAGCGTGCCGACTTTCTTGCAGACAGTCGGCGCCGTCGCGGGCTTTCTCGAAAAGGCGGCCGGGCATTGCGCGGCGACGGGCACCGACCCCGACGATCTGGTGAATGCGCGGCTCTACCCCGACATGGCGCCGTTTCATTTCCAGATCGAATGCGTCGCGAACCATTCGCTCTCAAGTCTGGAGGCTATCCGGGTCGGCGCGGTGCCGTTCGCCGCGCTGCAGGCGAAAATCGCCCGGGCGGAAGCGGCGCTGCAGGCATTCACCCCCGACGAGGTCGATGGCTGGTCGGGCAAGGCGCTCGACCAGCAGATCGGCCCGCGCCGGCTCGCCTTCGCCTCGGAGAGCTACATCCTGTCGTTCGCGCTGCCGCATTTCCACTTTCACGCCGTGACGGCGTACGACATTCTGCGCCTCGGCGGCGTACCGCTCGGCAAGCGCGACTATGAGGGCCGGCTGCGAACGACGCTCGCCGCGCACTCTGATCCATGACACGCGCGTCGGCCGCTCGGATTCCCTGACATGGCGGGTGAAGTCGCACCGCATTTCCTGCCCGATTGCCGGTGCGTCGATCGCGACACGGCGCCGCCAGAGCGTCCATACTTCTTTTCGATAGCCGGTCTCGTCGCGTTACGCTAAGTTCACCCCTTACGGGTTCTTAACCATCGCTATGTGGCCACGAGAGCAACATGGATGGGGTGTTCGGGCGTTTCGTGCGCCAACCATGTTTCGAGGAAGGGGGGATTCACATGATGAAATTGATCAGGATGGCCGCGATCACCGTGGCCGCTACGCTTGTCGCGCTGTGCGCCGCGGCGCCAGCCAGCGCGCAGGCAACGCGCACCTGGATTTCGGGGGTCGGCGACGACGCAAACCCGTGCAGCCGCACCGCGCCGTGCAAGACCTTTGCCGGTGCGATCAGCAAGACCGCGTCGGGCGGCGAGATCGACTGCCTCGATCCGGGCGGCTTTGGCGGCGTGACTGTCACCAAGTCGATCACGCTGGATTGCGGTAGCGGCCCCGGCGGCCAGGTCGGTTCGATCCTCGTCGCCGGCACCAACGGCATCACGATCAACGCGGCAAACATCAATGTTGTGGTGCGCAACCTGACGATCGACGGCATCCAGGGGGCGGGCACCCCCGGCCTGGTGGGGATCCGCTTCCTCCAGGGCAACAGCCTGACCGTCGAACATGTCAGCATCAACGGCTTCGGCAATGGCGGCGGCAACACCACCACGTCCGGCATTTCGTTCGAGCCGAGCGTCGCAAACGCAAGCCTGGTCGTGCGGAACGTGGATATCTTCAATAATTTGCAGAATGGCATCGGTATCAAGCCGACCGGCGTCGGCACGGCACTGGCCACGCTCGATCATGTCAATATTTCAACCTCGGCCGTGGCGTTGCAGGTCGAGGACAATTCGACCGCCGTCGTCTCCAACAGCAACTTTTCGAACAATGCGTTCCGCGGCGTCTACGCCAATTCATCGGCGAGCGGCCCGGTCAACGTCTCGCTCGATTCGGTGATCGTCGCGAACAATACGGGCTTCGGTATCGTCGCGACCAACGCAACGATCCGGCTGTCCAATGTCGGCACGTACAGCAACGGCGCGAGCACGAAGATCACGGGCACCGGTTCGATCCTGTCGTTCGGCAACAACCGTCTTGGCCCGAGCGCCGGCAACGGGGGCGTCAGCGTCGCTCCGACGCCCGTCACCCTGCAATAGGGGCCGGAAATATCCATATCGGGGCGACGCTGCCCGTCCCGATATGGCACGAGTCCCAAGGCGACATCGCCGGCCGGACGCGACACACTCAATGTGTCGCGGCGATCCCCTCATCGCATCGGCTGCGCCTCGGGGTGTTCGAACACGCTGCGCATGCTTGGATAGGCGCGCGCCAGTTCCGCGCCCAGCGCCGTGACGGCCTCGCGCCGCAGCGGCGCGACGCGGCGGTAGATGGCGACCCTGACGCCCTGATCTAGAGCGTGCTGCACGAAATATGAATCGTGATGGATTCCCTTTTTCTTTGAGATGTGATTCACCGTGATCGGAGGTGGATCATGGGTAAAGCGCATTCGATTGATCTTCGGGAG
>NZ_JAXOJP010000068.1:0-9367 GCF_036663795.1 Parasphingomonas halimpatiens | reverse complement strand
CCCGCTGCACCCTCCAGCAACTGGCCGCGCCACGTCGTGATCTGGTTCGGGTGCACGTCAAACTGATGCGCTAGCTCGGCCAGCGTCTTCTCGCCCTTTACCGCAGCTAAGGCCACCTTCGCCTTGAATGCCGGGCTGTGGTTCCGGCGTGTTCGCTTCGTCATACGATCTCCTGTTCGGCAGCCAAGCTGGCCGCGTTCAGGCAGAAACTCCACTTTGCAGCCTGTCCAGATTTACCGAGCCACCTCTCTCTCCAGCCGAGCGATGTCCTTGAACACGTCATATCGGTTGTTCGGTTCACGCTGGTTCGCTTTCTTAAAGAATTTTAGCTCGATCGCGCATCGCCAATCACGATCGTCAGCAGTCGTCAGTTTGAACCATACGTCGATGCGGCCGCGTCTCGCTCCGATCAGAGGTTTCTCTAACTCGATCGAAAACGTCTCGCGGGGATGCTGCAACGCAAGGTCGCCCATTGTCGAAATCACCCGGCCCAAATGCAGTTGCAGGGTCGCTTCGCTTTCGCATCTGACCCGCCCGCCGTGAATTTGTGCGAACAGCACCGGTACTGCAGCTTGAACGAGTTTGCGGAGGCGTTCGATCGACATTCAGCAGCTTAGCCACGTCTCCATATGCCGGTCACGGAGAAATCGCCGCTCCAGCTCAGTAAACGATGGCATCATCAACCAAGAGCGATCTACGCCATGTAGGTCGCATTCCAGATCGTCCAGTTCCGGCACCGGGAACGGCGACTCTTCCCAAAACCGCCCATTCGCCACCGTCACCCCGTACGACCGGCACCGGGTCTGCCGCCACCAACCCACCTAGGGGGATCGCTTACACGCCCCGGCCATCCGCCCTCACCTCGCCGATACCGCCCGACCCGAAACCTGCCCCTAAAGCCATTGGACACAGCGCCCCCAATCGTGTGCTATGACCCTCAACCGACATTACCCACCCCAACAGGAGCCCATCATGCAATCGACCCGTTTTGGCCGGCTGGCGCTGGCAGTGGCCGTTTCCTCACTCGCGCTGGCGGCGTGTTCGAAGAAGCCCGATTATGCCGACAGCACGCCGGCGGCAGCGAATGCGGTCGCCGAGGCCCCTGCCGCAGCGACGCCAGCCGCCGCGCCGGCTGCCGCGAGCGGGGCACCGGCCGCCGACAATGTCGACACCGTCGACGGCACCAAGCTCGCCAGCTTTACCGGCGACGCGACCAAGGGTGGCATCGTCTTTTTACAGTGCAAGACCTGCCATGAGTTCGACAAGAACAAGATCGGCCCGATGCTGAAGGGTATCGTCGGCCGCAAGGCCGGCACGGTGGCCGGCTTCAGCTATTCCGACGCCAACAAGAATAGCGGCATCACCTGGAGCGCCGAGAAGCTGTTCCAGTATCTCGAAAAGCCGATGCGCGTCGTGCCCGGCACCAAGATGACCTATGCCGGCCTGTCCGACGCGCAGAAGCGCGCCGATGTGATCGCCTATCTCAAGGCCAACTGAGCGACCAACGGCCATCCTCCCCCCGCGCCGATCCGCCGATTGCGGCGCACGGTGCGGGGCGGTTTGGGGCGCGTCGCCGCCCTCCTCTTTTCGTGCAGCTACGCTCGCCCCGCAAAAGGGGCTCGACAGGCCCCGTCGATCATGAAGAACGGCGGCCCCATCTCCAGCACGATGCACCGATCTGGTTCCCGACGCTCTCGGTCGTGACCGGGCCCGCCGCCGACAGCTTTTCGTGGTAAAGCCGTGAAAATGCTGTAATTACGGTATCGCAACGATATGCGAGGGGCGGTCATGACGATCACCAGAAGGGCGTTGATTCAGGGTTCGACCGCGTTTGCGCTGTCGGCGATGCTGCCGGTGCGCGCTGCGGCGGATGGCCATGGCACTTCACTCACCGCCGACCAGGCGCTCGCCCAACTGATCGAGGGCAACCGCAAGTTCATCGCCGGTGGGGTGCCGGCGCCGCTCGACCCGGCCCATCGCGGCAAGCTCGTCGCGGGGCAGGAGCCCTTTGCGACGATCGTGTGCTGTTCGGACAGTCGTGTGCCGCCGGAGCTGATCTTCGATACCGGGTTCGGCGAATTGTTCGTCGTGCGCAATGCGGGCAACACCGTCGCTGCGGTGCAGTCGCTCGGCAGCATCGAATATTCGGTTGCCAATCTGAAGGTGCCGTTGATTATCGTGCTCGGCCATAGCGATTGCGGGGCGGTCAAGGCGGCGACGGGTATCGTCCAGAACAATGCCCGCTACCCCGGCAGCATCGGCCCGATGGTCGAGCCGATCCTGCCGGCGGCGCTTGCCGTGCGCGACCAGCCGGGCTCCCCGTTGGACAATGGCATCGCCGAGAATGTCCACCGCGTGACCGCGCGCCTGCGCTCGGCCGAGCAGCCGATTCTCTACCCGCCGCAGCATGCGGGGAGGCTGAAAATCTGGGGCGCGGTCTATGATATCGACACCGGCAGGGTCCGCTTGATCGATCCGCCGACCGACATTGTCGTGCCCGCGACGGCGGTGACAGGCGCGATGACGCAGCATTAGGTTGTAGCGACCCGGCCTTGGCGGCGAAAAAGTCTTTTCCGTCCAAGCGATTCGCGTGGTGCCGGTCCATTCCGGCCACGCGGATCGACAGAGGGGAATGAGCATGCGTGCACGGCATCTGACGGCTTTTCTGGCGCTGGCGATCGTCGCGGCGCCGGCGGCGGCGAGCGATGGCTTCACCCCGGATGCGGCGGCGACCTGGTCGGCGCGCAGCCTGTTGATGGCCAAGGTGATGGACGATGCGGCGGCGGGGCAGCTGAACAAGGCGAGCTTCGCGACCGCCTGCAACGGGCTCACCGGCGAGCAGATGAAGCATGAATATGGCAAGGAACCGCGCTGGGCACTGGCCGCGCAGCTGGTGATCTGCTCGGGCTATGATGGCTGGGCGGGCAAGTTCCAGGGATCGAAGAACCCGTGCGCCATGCTGAAAAAGGGACTGAAGGAGCTGGAGGGCGCCAGTGCGGCGAGCAATCCGCCGGAGGTGATCGCGGCGGGGGCGGCGTTGCGGACGACGGTTTCGTTGTTGCTGGAGGCGACGGGCGACCATCGGGGTGCCTGCCACCTTTGAGGGGAGGGCGGGCCTTATACCTAATCCCCGCTAGCATGACTCTCTCAAGCCCCTCTCCTTCAGGGGAGGGGCTAAGTACCTGACCCGCGAGATGTGACCGAAACCCTTCTCCCCTTGTGGGAGAAGGTGGCGCGTAGCGCCGGATGAGGGGGAGTCCGGAACGCGACGTTCGCGTCAGTCCCCCTCACCCTCCCACTGCCTTCGGCAGCGGGCCCCTCCCTCTCCCACAAGGGGAGAGGGAAACTTCACCGCCATGGCGGCCCTCCGCCCCGTTCGGTTCGAGCGCCGTCTAGAAACCTGGCGAAGCGCTTGTTGCGGTTTCTCGACTTCGCTCGAAACGAACGGTGAATGTGGGAGCATCCCACTCAAGCGACCGGGCGGGCTGGACGGGGCCTGCGCAAAGGTAGATGATCGCGCCACGGCATCCCTGAACGAGTGGCGCATCCGATGATGGCTGACATGGCGTGCTGAAGCGCATTCTCATCGGCATCGCGGCGGTGATCGTGATCGCCATCATCGGCGTGACCGCGTTCGGGTGGCGTTCTTCGATCGCGCCGATCACGCCGCCCGCGCCGAGCAGCTTTGCGCCCGCGCAGATCGCCCGGGGCGAGGCGCTTGCCGGGGCGGGTTATTGCGCCACGTGCCACACCGCGAAGGGCGGCGCGGCCTATGCCGGTGGTTATGCGATGGCGACGACCTTCGGGACGATCTATTCGACCAACATCACGCCCGACGCGGAGACCGGCATCGGCAGCTGGTCGCTCGCCGCCTTCACCCGCGCGATGCACGAGGGCGTGCGGCGCGACGGCGGGCATCTGTTCCCGGCCTTTCCCTATGACCATTTCACCAAGCTGAGCGACGAGGATGTCGCCGCGCTCTATGCCTTCATGATGACACGGCCGGCGGTGCGCGCCGAGGCCAGGTCCAACGGCCTGCCCTTCCCGCTCAACGTGCGGCTGCTGCAGGCGGGGTGGAAGTGGCTCTATTTCAAGCCGGGGCGGTTCGTGCCCGATGCGGGCAAGGACGCGGTCTGGAACCGCGGCGCCTATCTGGCGGAAGGGCCGAGCCATTGCGGCGCGTGCCATACGCCGCGCGGGTCGCTCGGCGCCGAACTGCACGACAAACCCTATGTCGGCGCGGCGATCGATGGCTGGGTGGCGCCGCCGCTCGACAAGACCAACCCCTCGCCGGTGCCGTGGAACGAGGACGAGCTGGTCGCCTATCTCGGCACCGGGGTGAGCCGTTATCACGGCGTCGCGGCGGGGCCGATGGCAACGGTGCCGCATGGCCTCGCCAAGCTGCCGCCGGCCGATCTGCACGCGATCGCGCGCTATTTCCTGAGCATCAATGGCGCCGAAGCACGCGCGGCGGAAACGCCGGTGGCGATCGGCAAGGCGCTGGCCGCCGACAAGATCGGCATGGGGCGGCAATATGACCCTGTGGCGCGGCTTTATGCCGGGGCGTGTGCCTCGTGCCATTTCAATGGCGGCACCGACCCCAACCCGCTGCGCCCCGACCTGGCGCTCAACAGCGCGCTGTCGCTCGACGACCCGACCAATCTGATCCGCGTGATCCTCTATGGCATCGACGCGAAGCAGGGCATCCCGGGCGTGGTGATGCCGGGCTTTGCGACCGGGTTCAGCGACGGCGATGTCGCGCGGATCGCGGCTTATCTGCGCGCGACGCGCACCGCCAAGCCGGCATGGCCCGATCTCGAGAAACGCGTCGCGGCGATCCGTGCCGCAGGCAAGGGCCAGGAGTGATGACCAGCTTCACGATCAACGGCCGGACGGTGACCACCAATGTCGAGGACGACACCCCGCTGCTGTGGGTGATCCGCGACGAGATCGGGCTGACCGGCACCAAGTTCGGCTGCGGCATCGGCATGTGCGGCGCGTGCACCGTGCATGTCGGCGGGCGCGCGACGCGGTCTTGCATCACACCGGTGGCGGCGGTGGACGGCGCCGCGGTGACGACGATCGAGGGACTCGATCCGCAAGGGCAGCACCCGCTGCAACAGGCGTGGCGCGACCTGCAGGTGCCGCAATGCGGATACTGCCAGTCGGGCCAGATCATGCAGGCCGCCGCGCTGCTGGCCGATTTTCCGGCGCCGAGCGACGACGAGATCGACGCGGTGATGACGGGCAATCTGTGCCGCTGCATGACCTATGTGCGGATCCGCGCGGCAATCAAGCAGGCGGCGGGCAAGCAGGCCAAGCCGCCGACGATGACCGCCAAGCCGGTGGCGGCGGGGGCAAAGACGTCATGAGCCGCCTTCCCCCGCCCGAAACCCGCACCAACCCGCTGTCGCGGCGCGGCTTCCTCGTCGCCAGCGGCGCGACCGGCATCATGTTCGGCTTTTCCGGCGTGCTCGCCGCGATCGACCCGGCGGTGCCGGGCAGCGTGCCGGCAGAGGCCAAGGGGCCGAGCTTTGCGCCGACGATCTGGTTCGGCATCGACGCCGACGGCATCGTCACGGTCAACATCATCCGCGCCGAGATGGGCCAGCATGTCGGCACCGCGCTGGCGCGGATCCTCGCCGACGAGCTGGAGGCGGACTGGAGCAAGGTGCGCATCGTCCATGTCGACACCGACCCCAAATGGGGTTTCATGGTGACCGGCGGCAGCTGGTCGGTGTGGCAGACCTTCCCGGTGTTCAGCCAGGCCGGGGCGGCGGGGCGGATCGCGCTGATCGAGGCGGGCGCGACGCTGCTCAAGATGTCGCCGGCGCAGTGCAGCGCGCGGGCCGGCGCGGTGCATGGCGGCGGTCGTTCGATCAGTTATGGCGACATCGCGAAGAGCGGCACGGTCGCGCGGCAATTCACCCCCGATGAGCTGGCCAAGCTCCCGATCAAGCCGGTCGAGAAGCGCACGCTGATCGGGCGCAAGACGCCGGCGCTCGATGTCGACGCCAAGACCAATGGCAGCGCGGTCTACGGCATCGACGCCAAGGTGCCGGGGATGGTCTATGCCCGGCCCAAGCTGCCGCCGACGCGCAATGGATCGAAGGTCGTGTCGGTTGACGACAGCGCGGCGAAGAATGTGCGCGGCTATCAGCGCTATCTGATCCTCGACGATCCGTCCGACACCGTGCCCGGCTGGGTGATGGCGATCGCCGACAGTTATCCGGCCGCGATCAAGGCCGCCGAACTGCTCGCCGTGACCTGGACGCCCGGCCCCGGCGCCGATGTCTCCGAAAAGATGCTGCTGGACCATGCCGCCGACCTGATCGGCAAGGCCGATGGCGGGGTCGAGCTCGACGTGGCCGATCACCCGGCGACGGGCGCGTTCGGCGCCGGCGCGGCGAGCACGATCGACGCCGCCTACACCACGGGCACCGTGCTGCATTTCCAGCTCGAGCCGCTCAACGCGCTGGCGTTCGAGAAGGACGGCGTGTTCGAGGTCCATACCGGCAACCAGTGGCAGAGCCTGATCATGCCGACCTTGGCCAAAGCGCTGGGCGTGGCCGAGAGCAAGGTGATCATGCGCAGCTATCTGCTCGGCGGCGGGTTCGGGCGGCGGCTCAACGGCGATTATGCCGTGCCCGCGCTGCTCGCGACCAAGGCGCTGGGCAAGCCGGTCAAGATGATCCTGACGCGGCAAGACGATGCGCGCTTCGATTCGGTGCGCTCGGCCTCGGCGCAGCGGCTGCGCATGGCGTTCGACGGCGCCGGTAACGTCCAGGCGATGGAGCATCATGCCTGTGCCGGCTGGCCGACCCAGGTGCTGGCGGCGGCGTTCCTCGCCAAGAACAAGGCGGGCGGCGCCTATGATCCGTTCGCGATTTCGGGAGCGGACCATTGGTATGATGTTGGGCACCAGCGCGTCCGCGCGATCGCCAACGACCTCGCCAACACGACCTTCCGCCCCGGCTGGCTGCGCTCGGTCGGGCCGGGCTGGACCAACTGGGCGCTGGAAAGCTTCATCGACGAGGCCGCGCACCACATCAAAGCCGACCCGGTCGCGTTCCGGCTAAAGCTGCTGACCGGCGCGGGCCGCAATGCCGGCAGCGCGCCGGCGGCGATCGGCGGGGCGCTGCGCCAGGCCGAGGTGGTGCGGCGCGCGGCGGCGATGGCGGGCTGGGGCGGCAAATTGCCGGCCGACACCGCGCTGGGCATCGCCACCAGCTTTGGCCAGGAACGCGACATGCCGACCTGGTCGGCATGCGTCGCGCGCGTCCATGTCGACCGCAAGACCGGGGTGGTAACGGTCGAGAAGCTGAGCCTGGCGGTCGATGCCGGGACGATCGTCGATCCCGATGGCGCGCTGGCGCAGGTGCAGGGGGCGGCCTTGTGGGGGCTAAGCATGGCGCTGCACGAGGGCACGACCTTTGTGAACGGCCAGGTCAGCGACACCAATCTCGACACCTATATGCCGCTGCGCATCGCCGACGTGCCCGAACTCGACATTGCCTTTGTCGACAGCAAGGAAGTGCCGGTCGGACTTGGCGAACCCGCGACGACAGTGGTCGGCCCGGCGATCGGCAATGCGATCTTCAACGCGGTCGGGGTGCGGCTGCGCCACCTGCCGATCGCGCCGGCGGACGTGCTGGCGGCGCTCAAGGGCTGAGGCCAGGGCCACCGGGTGAGTGCTGTCCTCCGGCGAAAGCCGGAGCCCAGGATCACGCAGTGCGACGCCTTTGGCTCTGGGCTCCGGCTTTCGCCGGAGAACGGAACATTGTTCGGCGCAGCGCGCCTGACCCGCCGTCAGACCCTACTGCTGGCATTGTGGGATCATCGCACATTGACCTGTGTCCGCGCTGGACAGGCGACTCCCCGCGCCGCTATCGCCGCGCGATGAGTGTCATCGCCACGATCATGAACAGCGTCACCGGCCAGCCGATCCAGAAGCTGACCTTCGGCCGCATGCCCAAGCCCTGGGCGTCTTTCAACCTCGCCTCGGGCGAACTGGTCACCGCCGACCGCGTCGAGGTCGGCAAGCCCGCCCCCGGAAAGTTCGTCGTGCCCGTGGCGGTGTGGGTGACGCTCAAGCAGTGACGCGGCGGCGCGGCGCGCATGCAAAAAAGGTTGGATATACGTTGATATCCGCACTTGCCGCAGGCAGATTCGGCGCGCAGCAGCTTTCCTGCTACCAAGACCGCCGGCGCGGTCGCCATGACCATGCAGGGGGATTTCCACCGTGGACTATGAAGCGTTCTTCGCAGGCGAACTGGACACGCTGCGCGAGGACGGGCGCTATCGGACCTTCGCCGAGCTGGAGCGCAAGGCGGGGGCCTTTCCGCGCGCCAGCCATCACACCGCCGACGGTGTGAGCGACGTGACGGTGTGGTGCTCGAACGACTATCTCGGCATGGGCCAGCATCCGGTGGTGCTCGAGGCGATGCACGCGACGCTCGACAAGTGCGGCGCGGGTGCCGGCGGCACGCGCAACATTTCGGGCACGACGCATGCCCATGTCGAGCTCGAGCGCGAGCTCGCCGACCTGCACGGCAAGGACGCCGCCTTGCTGTTCACCTCGGGCTATGTCTCGAACTGGGCGGCGCTGTCGACGCTGGCGGCGAAGCTGCCCGACTGCGTGGTGATGTCCGACGCGCTCAACCATGCCTCGATGATCGAGGGCATCCGCCACAGCCGCGCCGAGTGCCAGCGCTTCAAACATAATTCGCCCGAGGACCTCGACCGCCGGCTCGCCGCGGTCGCGCCGGGCCGCGCCAAGCTGGTCGCGTTCGAGAGCGTCTACTCGATGGACGGCGACATCGCGCCGATCGCCGAGATTCTCGACGTGTGCGAGGCGCATGGCGCGCTGTCGTACATCGACGAGGTTCATGCGGTCGGGCTGTACGGCCCGCGCGGCGGCGGCATCGCCGAGCGCGAGGGCCTGATGGACCGGATCGACGTGATCGAGGGGACGTTGGGCAAGGCGTTCGGCGTGATGGGCGGTTATATCGCGGCGTCCGACGCGCTGGTGGATTTCGTGCGCAGCTTTGCCAGCGGCTTCATCTTCACCACCGCCCTGCCCCCGGCGCTCGCCGCCGGCGCCGCGGCGAGCATCCGTCATCTCAAGACCAGCCAGGTCGAGCGCACGCGCCACCAGGAGCGCGTCGCCTATGTCCGCCGCCGGCTCGATGCGATCGGCATCCCGACGATGGACAATCCCAGCCACATCATCCCGGTGATGGTTGGCGACGCCAAGAAGTGCAAGATGATCAGCGACTGGCTGCTCGACAATCACGGCATCTATGTCCAGCCGATCAACTATCCGACCGTGCCGGTCGGCACCGAGCGGCTGCGCATCACGCCCTCG
>NZ_JAXOJP010000067.1:0-10245 GCF_036663795.1 Parasphingomonas halimpatiens | reverse complement strand
CCCATCGGCAACATCCCACCTGCCGAAGCCGAAGATCAATATTATGCTGCCGCGGACAACATCGATATGGCAGCGTGACTCACAACCCAACGCCTCCGGCAGACCCGGCGCGGTTCAGACCTCGGCATTTCCCACCATGCAGTCGAGAAGCGCCTGAAGATGGCGCGCACCAAGCTTGGCGCGACGTCGTCCTTGGACGCCGCTCGGATGCTCGTTGAGGCCGAAGGGTACGGTCAAGCCGTACCCCAATCGCCGGACCTAGCCTCTGATGCCCTCCCGCTACACTCAACTTTCAATCGTTTAGCAGTAGCAGGAGTGGCCATCATGATCTTCGTCGGAGCAATTATGCTCGCGCTTTTGCATCCCGCCGCCCTCTCGCAAGCGGGTAATAGTCAACCCGTGGCGCGGCCTGGAGAATTGGCGATAACCCCCGCCTCGGCGCCCAACCCCGGCACCGAGGCTGTGTTGCTAAGGCTTGTCGCCGGTCTGGCGAGCGGCTCACCCAACTACAACAAGCTCTCCCCTGAGTTCGCCGAAGTCGTCCGCCGGGACCTACCCATGACACATCCCATATTCAACTCGATGGGCGAGCTGAAGTCGGTGACTTTCCGCGGGCGCGGTACGATGGGCGATGACGTCTACGACCTGGTGTTCGCCAAGGGAAAGGTGATAATGTCGGCTAAGCTCGACGCCGACGGGCGGATGGCCGGCGGCATTCTGGCGCCGCCTGGAGTAAGGGAAGTGCCCGCCGTCACTCCCGCCTCGGCGCCCAACCCCGGCACCGAGGCTGTGTTGCGAAGTCTTGTCGCCGGTCTGGCGAGCGGCTCACCCGACTACAACAAGCTTTCTCTGCAGTTCGCGGAAGTCGTCCGCCGGGACCTGCCCAGGACACATCCCATGTTCAGCTCGATGGGCGAGCTGAAGTCGGTGACTTTCCGCGGGCGCGGTCCGAGGGGCGATGACGTTTACGATCTGATGTTCGCCAAGGGCGGGATGAGAATGTCGGTGGCGCTCGACGCCGATGGTAGGATGACCGGTGGCATGCTCCAACCGGTGGCGGAGCCCGGGCACTGACGGCGGGGGAGCGTTCTTACCAAGGGAAAGGAATGTCAGCTTTCCACCATTTTCCCCGTTCCGGCGCCGTCGATAAGCGTGCCCCCCTAGTGGCTGACCGGCAGGAACCACGACGCAGGCCTGCCCAACGGGGGCCGCCGCACTTGCGGACGTTGGCGCGCATGGTCAAACTGGCTGTCGATATGGAAGAGATCGCCAAAAGGCTGAACGACCCGGCGGTGCTTCCCCAGCATGCGTATCACCGCAATCACGCGACCTACGAACTGGTCAGCTATGTAAATTGCCTTGTTGGCTGCCGCATCAGCGGCAACACGGAGGGCGCGGCTCTTTTCGCAGAGAGGGTAGATCGGTTTATCGCCGAACATCCCCGAACCCCGGATGTCGCCGAATACTATCAAGCCGTCATCAACTATGTCCGTTCCGGGGCATAGGCTCCGGCAAATGTCAGAATCTTCCGGACCACCAGCAACACCGCGTCCGCCCCTACCCCCCGATCGGCACCGCATCATGAAACCGGTCAAGGTCGAGCAACATCACGCCGCCCTCCTCCGACACGACGTCGACGAATTCGTGATCGATCAGCACATCCTCGCGGCGGTAGCGCATGCCGCCGGTCGATTGCGTCGCGAGCAGGGTGTCGAGGCCGCTGACCGTCAGCGTGATCATGAAGCGCTCCTCGCTGGCGAGCGCGGCGAGCAGCGGGCTGTCGTCGTCGAGCAGGTGCACCAGCGTCCAGGACAGGCCGAGCGTCGGGTTGCGATCGCGCACCAGCGCGAGCGGGGTGAGGCGGCGGAAGGTGCGATGATCGGCGGTCTCGACATTTTCGAGCCAGGACAATTGCGCCGCGGCATCGGCCAGCGGCCGCGAGCGCATCATCGCGACACGCAACATCAGCGCGCGCTGCCCCCCGAACCGCCCGATCACCGCGATGCGGCTGAACAACAGGCTCTGGCGCGGGCGCGAGAAGCGCGCGAAGATCAGCCCGGTCATCGTCGCGGAAAAGAATAGGCCGATGAGGATCTCGACCGCGGCAAGGGCGTGGCCGAGCCGCGTGACCGGCGCCATCACGCCGTAACCGACCGTGCCGAGCGTATCGACCGAGAAGAAAAAGCCATCGACCAGCGAGCCCGGCGCGACATTGGCGATGGCGCCGGGGGACAGGGCGTAGAGCGTGCCGAACAGCAGGTTGATCGCGACGAACACACTTGTGCTCAGCGCGACGAACGCCGGCCAGGTCATTTCCATCACCCAGTAATAGAGATCGCCAAAGGGCGAGGGCGTGCCGGTCTTGACCGCCTGGAAGCCGCCGAACTGGACATTCTGCCTGCGAGGTTTGCGCGCCATGGCCGCATGGTCGGTCAGCCGGCGGGCGAGGTCAATGCGGCGCGGTCAGCCGATGGCGCGCGCGACCATGCCCTCGACCTTGCCGCCCTCGTCGCGCGACCAGGCGATGAAGGCCGCCTCGTCCATCGGCGGCGCGACGGCATAGCCCTGGATGACGTCGCAGCCGATCACGCGGAGCACATCGGCCTGGGCGGGGCTTTCGATGCCCTCGGCCACCGCCTCGCAGCCCAGACCGTGGATCAGGCCGATCACGGCGTGGACGATGGTGCGGGCATCGGCATTGTCGACGATGCTCTCGATCAGGCTGCGGTCGAGCTTGACGCGGTCGACCGGCAGGGCGCGCAGCCGCGACAGGTTGGAATAGCCGGTGCCGAAATCGTCGATCGCGATGGTCGCGCCGTCGGCGCGCAACGCGGCGATCGCCTCGATCACCTCGCTGCTGCAATGCATTGCCAGCGTCTCGGTGATTTCGAGCTCGAGCAGATGCGCGGGCGCTTTCGCGTCGAGCATCGCGGCGCGCAGGCGGCGGAAGAAGCTGGCATGATCGAGCTGGCGCGGCGACACGTTGATCGCGAGGCGCTGTTCGATGCCGATGCTGCCCCAGCGCGCGATGGTATCGGCGACGGTGGCGATGACCCATTCGCCGATCTCGACGATCAGCCCGGTTTCCTCGGCGCGCTGGATGAAGGTGCCCGGCAGGCGCAGGCCGTCGCGCGGATGGCGCCAGCGCAGCAATGCCTCGGCAGCGACGATGCGCCCGGCGGGCAGGCTGATCTGCGGCTGGAACACCAAAGCGAACTGATCGCTGTCGATCGCCTCGCGCAGATCGCATTCGAGCTGCGCGCGATCGGCAATCTCGGCGGCGAGCGCGTCGGTGAAATGTTCCGCGCGGCCGCGACCGCTGGCCTTGGCGTGATACATGGCGGCATCGGCGGCGCGCATCAGATCGGTCAGCGTCTCGCCGTGCAGCGGCCGCATGGCGATGCCGATCGAGGCGCCGATGACGATATCGGTGCCGAGCAGATCGAACGGCTCGCCCAGCGCGAAGAGCACGCCGCGCCCGATCCGCGCGGCCTCGGCCGAATCGCGGATGCCGGCGAAGAACATGGTGAATTCGTCGCCGGCGAGGCGGCCGATGAGCGGCACGACGCCGGGATGATCGGCCAGCACGCGATCAGCGACCGCGCGCAGCCGGTTGGCGACCATGCCGAGCAGCATGTCGCCCATGGCATGGCCCATCGTGTCGTTGACGGTCTTGAAGCGATCGAGGTCGATGAACAGCAGGGCGGCGCTGCTGCCGGGGCCGAGATCGCTCAGCATGCGCTCGCAGCTGCGGCGGAAATGCGTGCGATTGGGCAGCGCGGTGACCGGATCGAACAGCGCGAGGCGCTGGACGCTTTCGAGATTGGTGCTCAGCTGGTTGAACAGGCTGTGCATCGCGGCGGCGAGTTGCGGCACGTTTTCAGCGATTTCGACCGGAATATCGCTTTCCAGATCGCCCTGCGCGGCGCGCGCGATGCGGGCGATCGCGGCATCGATGGCGGAGGCGGTCGAAGCGATGGCGCGCTCGGCCGAGGCCCAGCACATCGCGGCGCAGACCAGCGCCGGAATGAGCGCGCGCGCCATGTTGGCGACGTCGATCTGGCCGCTCGACGTCGCGACCAGGGCGAGGATGAAGGCCAAAGCCCCCGCCCCCATGGCGAACCCGATCGCACGACTTTTGAGCGTTACGCCATCCATCGAAATGAAGGTGGCCCCCTTTGCCACGCCGCCCGGATGTCTCCGGGCGTGCGCGGAATATGCCACCAATAGGTTAACACTTTGGGCTTCAGGCGTCGCGCGGCCGGCGCAGTACGATATAGAGCGCGCCGGCCCCGCCATGGCGCGGATGCGCGCCGCGTACGGCGGCGATGGCGCCGGCATGGCGCGAGCCGGCGAGCCAGTCACCGACCGCCGCGCGGATCGCGCCGCGCGCATGCGGCCGCTCGCTGCCGGCGCGCGGCGGGCGCCCGGTGACGAGCAGCACGACGCGTTCGCCCGCGCCGATCGCCTGACCCAGCGCGCCGTCGAGCAGTCGGTACGCGGTATCGAGATTATGCCCGTGAAGGTCGATCGTGCGATCGGGCGCGACGATGCCGCGCGACAATTTGCGGTCCCAGCCACCGTCGAGCGTGACGCCGACCGCGGGCGCGGGCTTCGCGACGGGGCGCGGCGCAACCGGTCGCGGCGGGGCTATGGGTTTGGCCGGCTTGAGCGTTTTCGCTGGGCCGGGCGCCGGCACAGGCGTGGCGACGGCTGCGACGACGGGGCGTTTTCGCGCGGGCTCGATCGGCCGCACATTGGCCATCACGCGCGCCCATAACGCCGCTTCGTCAGCGCTGAGGCGTCGTCCCGACACCGTGGCCCTCCGCGGCGAGCCGCGCCAGCGTGCCCATCGGCAGCAACAGGAAGGCGGTGCCATGCGCGGTCATGCCGCCAGCGATGGCGCGCGCCTCGTCGCCCGCGCCCCAGAAGGTATCGACGCGGTTGGCGCCCTTGATCGCGCCGCCGGTATCCTGCGCGACCCACAGCCCGCTGGCATCGGCGCGGTCCATCGACAGGAAGACCGGCGCGCCGAGCGGGACGAAGCGGATATCGGCCGCGACCGTGGCGCGCGCGGCGACGGGCAGGCCAAGCGCGCCGAGCGGCGGGCCATCGAGCTCGCGGAAGAACACGAAGCTCTTGTTCTCTCGCATGATGTCGCGCCCCTGATCGGGGTGATCACGCAGCCATTGGGTGATGCCCTGCATCGACGCCTGGCCAGGAGCGAGCAGGCCGCGCTGGCGCATCAGCGCGCCGATCCCGGTATAATCGTGGCCGTTCTGGCTGGCATAGCCGATGCGCATCGCATCGCCACCCGGCAGGCGCAGGATGCCGGAGCCCTGCACCTCGAGAAAGAACATCTCGATCGGATCGGCGGCCCAGGCGATGATCGGCGCGTGGCGGCCGAGCCCGCCCTGCTCGATCGCGGCGCGGTCGAAATAGGGCACGAAGCTGGCGCCGTCGATGCGGCCGCGGATCTTGCGGCCCTTCAAATCATTGCTGAACTGGCCGAGATCGACATCGACGAGATCGTCGGGCCGGCCGTAGATCGGCGTGTCGAAGCCCTTGCGACGATCGCGCGAGCCGGCAATCTCGGGGACATAATAGCCGGTCGCGAAGGCGCGGCCGTCACCGATCTGGGCGCTTTCGAACCATTGCGCGAAGAAGGCGCGCGCCGCGCGGGGATCGGCGCCGCGCGCAGCGTCGCACGCCGCTTGCCAGTCGGCCGGCCGGGTCAGCCCGGAGCTATCGGTGCGGCGCAGCAAGGCGGGGCAGGACAGCCGGAAGGCCGCGAGCGACCGCGCCGCGGCGGCATCGTCGATCGGCAGGGTATAGATAGCGGGGCCGGCGATAACGCCGGCCGAAACCGCGTTCGCCGCGCCGGGTGTGGCCGTCGCGGTGACCGGCGGCAGCGGGGTCGCCGGGACGGGCGGCCGGGCCGGGCCGGCCGGCGGGCGATAGGAAGGTGTCGCCGGCGGCGGCACGATCCGCGCGCCACAAGCGCTCAGCAGCAGCGCGACCGCGAAGATCCCCCGGCCCCGCATCGTGCGATCAATCTTCGTCGGTGTCGACGAGCTTCCAGTTCGGGTCGCCGCTCTTGAGCGGGCGCGCGAAGGTCCAGGTCTCGTGCGTTTCGACCGCATCGCTGAGCGAGCCGGAAATGACCACGCCCTCGGCATCGCGCGTGATCGCGGCGATGTCCGAATCGAAGCGCACCGTGATGCGCGCGACGCGCGCCTCGACCGACGCATCGACGATCACCGCGCGCTCGATCGTGACGAGGCGGTTGTCGAGCACATGACCGGCGGTGGCGCGCTCGGCAATGGCCGTGGCGAAGGCATGGAGCACGTCATCGTCGACGAGATCGGCGAGCGCTTCCTCGTCACCCTTCCAATAGGCCTCGAGGATCATGCGATAGGCGGCTTGCGCGCCCTGCAGGAATTGCGCGACGTCGAAGGCCGGCTCGACGGCGATGATCGCGCGCAGGCCGGCCTGGGCGCGCGTATCGACGTTGCGATTGCTGCCATCGCGCGGCTCCGGCGCGACCTCGATCGGGCGCGGCAAGGTGATCGGCGGCGCGCGATCCTCGATCGCGCGCGTCAGCGGCTGTTCGTGACCCGTGCGTTTCCCGAGCACGCTGTAGAGGCGCATGCCGAGAAAGGCAGCAATGGCGGCAAAGACGACGATGTAAAACACTTGGCCTCCCTAGGGACACGGCGCCTAGCTACATAGGCACAAGTTGCACGGGTTTCAAAGGGCGCAACGCCCGGGCACCACGATTGTTGCCCTGACCCGCGCCCCCTGCTAGGCGCGCCCATCCGGTCGGCGGTTGCGCGACCTTCAGACATTCCACCTTTTCGACACCACTTATAGACACGAAGGATTGACGGTCGATGGACGAGCAGGACGACGGCATCATCACCCGTACCGAGCCGATGGCCAATGGTGAGGACACCAGCCCGGCGGCGGGGCTGATCTCGCAATATGTCAAGGATCTGTCGTTCGAGAATCCGAACGCGCCGGCGATCTACCAGAACCCGCAAGGGCCGGCGATCGACGTGCAGTTCAACATCGCCTCGGGCCAGGTTGCCGACGAAGTTTTTGAAATCATTCTGCGAATCGAAGTGAAGGCAGAGACCGAGGGCAAGGTCGCCTTCCTCGTCGACCTGTCCTATGCCGGGCTGTTCGGGCTGCGCAACATTCCCGAAGAGCATATCCAGCCCTTCCTGCTCGGCGAGGCGCCACGCCTGCTGTTCCCGTTCGCCCGCCGCGTGCTGGCCGATGCGGTGCGCGACGGCGGCTTCCCGCCGCTGCTGCTCGAGCCGATCGATTTCACCGCGCTCTACCTGCAGCAGGCCGAAGCGCAGCAAAGCGGCGCGGCAGGGGCGGCCGGCTCGGCCTGACGGCCGGCGGGCGGGGCAAAATAAATGAACCTGACGCGTGCACTCGGTTCGGTGGGCGGCCTGACGCTCGCCAGCCGGGTGCTCGGGCTGGTGCGCGATTCGCTGTTCGCGCGTTATGTCGGGGCGAGTTTCGCGTCGGACGCGTTTCTCGTCGCCTTTCGCCTGCCCAACATGTTCCGCGCGCTGTTCGCCGAAGGCGCGTTCTCGGCGGCGTTCATCCCGATGTTCAACCGCAAGGTCGCGGACAAGGACGGTGAAGGCCTGGCAACGGGCGTGGCCTTCGCGCAGGACGTGCTGTCGGTGTTGCTGCCGATCCTGATCGTCATGACGATCGTGCTCGAGGTCTTCGCCTGGCCGGTGACGCTGGCATTGTCGGGCGGGTTCAATGACATCACGCAAGGGCAGTTCGCCTTTGCGGTGCAGCTGTCGCGCTTCACCATTCCCTATCTGATGCTGATCAGCCTGGTGTCGCTGCTGGGCGGCATCCTCAATTCGCTGCACAAATTCTGGGTCAATGCGGCGGCACCGATCCTGCTCAACCTGACGCTGATCGCGGCGCTGCTGTTCTTTCACAACCATGATCCGATGGTCACCGCGCGCAACCAGGCGATCGCGGTCAGCGTCTCCGGCTTGTTCCAGCTGATCTGGCTGGCCTGGTCGTGCCGCGCCAATGGCGTCAGGCTGAGACCGCGTGTGCCGAAGTTGACGCCCGACGTGAAGAAGCTGCTGGCGCTGATCTGGCCCGCCGCGGTCGGCGCCGGCGCGGTACAGATCAACCTCGTCGTTTCGACCCGCGTGGCCGCGTCTTTGCTTTCGGCCGGCTCGGTGACCTATATCTATATGGCCGACCGGGTGAACCAGTTGCCGCTCGGCCTGATCGGCATCGGGCTCGGCACCGTGCTGCTGCCGCTGATCTCGAAGCAGCTCGGCGCCGGGGAAGACGCCCAGGCGATGGAGACGCAGAATCGCGGCATGGAGCTGGCGCTGCTGCTGACCCTGCCGGCGACGGTCGCGTTGGTGCTGTGCGGCGCGCCCATCGTCGCGGCGCTGTTCGAGCATGGCAAGTTCAGTGCGCAGGACACGCTTTATACCGCGCAGGCGCTCGCCGCCTTTTCGGTCGGGCTGCCGAGCTACATCCTGATCAAGGTGCTGACGCCGGGCTTCTACGCGCGCAGCGATACCAAAACGCCGGTGCGCTTTGCGACGATCTCGATGGTCGTGAACCTCGTGCTCAACCTCGCGCTGATCGTGCCGCTCAGGCATATGGGGCCGCCGCTGGCGACCGCGCTGGCGTCGAGCGTGAACACTTTCCTGCTCTATCGCACGCTGCGCCAGCGCGGGCATTTCGCGCCCGATGCGCGGCTGCGCCGCCGGGCGTGGCGGCTCGCGCTCGCGGCGCTGGCGATGGGTGTGGTGCTGTGGCTGCTCGAAGGGCTGTTGGCGCCTTATACGCATGGCAGCTGGCTGGTGCGGACGGGCGCGATGGTGGTGCTGGTCGCGACCGGCGGCGTGGTCTATGCGATCGCGACCTTCGCCCTCGGCGCGTTCACGCGCGACGATCTGACCTTCCTGCGGCGCCGTCGCGCCGCCTGACACGAGAACAACATGCGCGTCGTCTCCGGCATCCAGCCCACCGGCAACCTCCACCTCGGCAATTATCTCGGCGCGATCAAGCAATGGGTCGCGATGCAGGATGCGATGAAGCCGGACGAGGAATGCCTGTTCTTCCTGGCTGATCTGCACGCGCTGTCGCAGCCGGTGGTTGCGAAGGAACTGGCAAGCAACACGATCGAGATGGCGGCGGCGCTGCTCGCCTGCGGCATCGACCCGGAGCGCGCGATCCTGTTCAACCAGGCGCGCGTGCCGGCGCATAGCGAGCTGGCGTGGATCCTCGGCGGCACGGCGCGGATGGGCTGGCTCAACCGCATGACGCAGTGGAAGGACAAGGCGGGAAAGGCGGGCGAGTCGCAGAGCGTCGACCTGTTCACCTATCCCGTGCTGCAGGCCGCCGACGTGCTGCTCTACCAGGCGACGCATGTGCCGGTCGGCGAGGACCAGAAGCAGCATCTCGAGCTGGCGCGCGACGTTGCGACCAAGTTCAACAATGATTTCGGCGTCGAGCTGTTCACCCTGCCCGCGCCGTTCATTTCCACGGCGGCGCCGCGCATCATGTCGTTGCGCGACGGATCGGCCAAGATGTCGAAGTCCGACCCTTCGGATGCCTCGCGGATCAATCTCATCGATAGCGACGAGTTGATCGCGCAGAAGATCAAGAAGGCCAAGTCCGACGCGGAGGTGTTGCCCGACACGATGGAACTGCTCAGCGAGCGGGCGGAGGCGCGCAACCTGGTGACGATCTACGCCGCGCTTGCCGACATGACGCCGGCCGCGGTGCTCGGCGAGTTTGCGGGGAAGGGTTTCGGCGCGTTCAAGCCGGCGCTGGCGGACCTGGCGATCGCCAGCCTCGGCCCGATCCGCGAGCGGCTGTCAGCATTGCTGGCCGATCGCGCGGCGGTCGCCGCGACGCTGGCCAAGGGTGCGGCGCGTGCCGCCGAACTTGCCGCCCCAACGCTACGTGCAGCGCAGGCGACGGTTGGGTTGCAGGCGTAAGGCGGCGGCGTATTAGGGATCGGCACTTATGGCCCCTCCCTTTCAGGGGCGGGGTTGGGGTGGGGCTTCTCCACGAACGTCCCGCTTGCGGCGCGGCCCCACCCCCAAACCCCTCCCCTGAAGGCTACCAGATTCACACATTGGTCTGGTATCCGAGGGTTTGGATTGCACGTTTAGCGGCCTGGATTTCGAGCCATCCGTTGAGCATGACGACCGGGCCGGGTTTTCCGTA
>NZ_JAXOJP010000066.1:0-10372 GCF_036663795.1 Parasphingomonas halimpatiens | reverse complement strand
AAAACTCTTCGCGCTCCGACATCAGCGAACACTCCTTGAACGGCATGGCTAATCCTCCATGCCGATGTGTCCACCATGTCTCCGAACACCCGTCCACCATCTCCCCGGTCTGTACACGAAGGCCGGGGCCCAGTTGGGATAGCTGACATGACGAGCGGCGACGCCCGTCGCAGCGTCGCCCGACTAGGCCCCGGCCTTCGCCGGGGAAGTGGAAAGAGATGCGACGATATAGGTCAGATCTTCCGCACGATGCTCAATCGCCGGTCAGGATCCGATCGACCAGCTGCTTGACCGTCGGCACGAAGCCGTTGGAATAAAAGGGATCGCGCTTGAACTGATAGGCGCCGTGCCCGGCGAACATCAGATTCTGCTCGACATCGCCGCCGTGCGCGATGTCCTGCAGCGTCTTCTGGATGCAGAAGCTGCGCGGATCGGCGAGGCGCCCGGTCGAGTTGGTCTCGCTATCCGCCCAGGACGAAAAGGCGCACTGGCTGAGGCAGCCCATGCAATCGGCCTGGTCCTTGCGGATGACCTGCTTCTCCGCCGGGGTCACGAACACGAGCGTATTGTCGGGCGTTTTGAGCGCGTCGGTAAAGCCGGCGCCGAACCATTGACGCGCGCGCAGCAGATCGTTGCGCGTCACCCAGAAATTCTTGCCCTTGACGCCGAAATCGAGCTGGAAGGTGTGATCGCCCGCCTCCTGGGTCGAAAAGGGAATCTGTCGCTCCGAGCGGGCCTCGAGGTCGCGCAGGAACGGATTGCGCACCGCGCTTGAATAAAAGCCGGTCGGGGAAAAGCGATGCAGCAACACCTCGCCTTCCTCGATGTTGGTCAGCCGCGCCTTCCAGTCCGCCGGGATCGGGCTTTCCCTGGTGAGTAGCGGGCGCGTCCCGAACTGGAAGACGATCTGACCCAGCTCGGGATTGTCGATCCAGTCGTTCCAGTCGCGCAGATACCATACGCCACCGGCCATCACGATCGGCACGCTGTCGGCGATGCCGCCCTCGCGCATCGTAGCGCGCAATTCCTTGACGCGGGGATAGGGATCCTGCGGCACGAGCGGATTTTCGGCGTTCGACAGGCCGTTATGTCCGCCCGCCAGCCAGGGGTCCTCATAGACCACCGCCGACAGCCAATCCGCCGCCTTGGAATAGGCGCGCTTCCACAGGGCGCGGAACGCCCGGCCGGAGCTGACGATCGGCAGGTAGCTGACGCCGTAAGACGAGGTGATTTCGGACAATTTGTAGGGCATGCCGGCGCCGCACGTCACACCCGCGACGAGGCCGCGCGTCCGCTCGAGCACGCCGTGCAGGATGCGCTGGGCGCCGCCCATTTCCCACAACACGTTGATGTTGATCGCGCCCTTGCCACCGGCAATGTCGAACGCGCGCTTGACCTGCTGGACCGCACCCTCGATCGCGAAATCGATCAGCTCTTCATGCCGCTCGCGCCGGGTCAGCGCCTTGTAGATTTGCGGGATGATCTTGCCGTCGGGGTCGTAGCTGTCGGCATTCACCGCCGAAACGGTACCGATACCGCCCGCCGCTGCCCAGGCGCCGGCGCTCGCATGATTGGTCGCTGCAACGCCCTTTCCGCCCTCCACCAACGGCCAAACCTCGCGGCCGGCGTACATTATTGGCTTCAAACCTTTGAACACGACACGCCTCCGGGACCCTTTCCGGCCGCTATAGCGTCAGAATGGTGACAAGCGAGCAAATTGACTCAGGTGAAAGTAGCGGGTCGCCCGATCGCCTGCCCATATAGGGTAGCATAGCGCGCGATCATCGTCTGCTCGTCAAATTCCGCTACGGCCTTGGCGCGGTTCTGCTGCCCGAGCCACGCGCGCCCCTCTGGCTTGGCCATCGCCATGCTCTGCAAGGTGTCGCGCAGGCGGACCTCGTCATTGTCGGGCGGCAGGTACGGCAGGTTCTCGGCCGCGACCATCATCGGAATGTCACCGACTGCCGGCGCGACGATCGGCAGGCCTGCCGCCATGCCTTCCACCACCGCGATCGGAAACTGCTCGCTCTTCGACGACAGCGCCATGACATCGAACAGCCCGACATAACGATGCGGATCGGGCAGGAAGCCGGGCAGGTGCACCCGGTCGGCGATGCCCATCAGCTCGGCCGTCGCCGCGATCTTCTCGCGTTCGGGGCCCTCGCCGACGATCACCAGCCGCGCCCGCGCCGTCATGCCGCCGACCGCGCGCACCAGTGCCGGCAGGTCCTTGACCTCGCGCAGGCCGGCCAGCGTGCCGATCACGATCTCGCCGGGCTTGCGCTTGAACCCGGGAATGGCACCCGGATTCGGCTTGGCGGCATAACGCGCGACATCGATGCCGTTGGCGATGCGGTGGACCTTGTCACGCGGCTGGCGCCACGTCTTCAGCGCGATCCGTTCGAGCGTCTGCGAGGGCACGACGAGCGCGTGCGCCGCGCCGAGCGCGAAGCGGCGATAGATGTTGCGCTGCGGCTTGAGCCCGCGCGCCTCGTCGGCATTGAAGCCGTCTTCATGATGGATGATCGGCGGCATGCCCTTGGCGAAGACGCGAGCTGCCATCACCCCGTCGATCGCGCCCCAATTATAGGTCAGCACCAGATCGAAGCGGCGCATGAATGTGGCGATCGCCTCGAACCGCGCAACCGAGGGCCTGCCTGTCAAGGACGGCGGGTTCTGTGCGATCTCATATTTGATCCCCGGCGTGATCGCCGCGCGGGCATCGAGTTGCTCGGGCATGCCGGAGACGATGGTGTGCCGCGCCCGGCTTCCGAACGCGTTCATCAGCCGCACCGCGCGCGCCTCCTTGCCGCCCAGCGCGAAGGTCGAATGCAAGTGCAGGATATGGACGGGTTGCGACATCGCCGGGGTGCTTAGCGATGTTTGATCGAGAAATCAGCCCGCTTGGAATGCCACACCCGAATTGCGTTGCACTTCCCGGCGCGCTCGGCTGATCTGCGCCAAACCAGCAGGAAGACCAGCATGATGAAAACGACCCGCCGCGAGATGCTTGCCGGCGCCGGCGCCCTCGGCACCCTGGCGCTCGCCCCGACTTTGGCACGCGCCACGCCGGCCGGCGAATCGGCGCAGGCATTGCTAGCGGGGATCGCCGAGGAAATGCTGACGGACTATCCCGAAACAGCGCTCTACCTCGGGATCGACAAGGGCGCGCGGGCCGCGCTGCGCGGGCGCTTCGCCAATCGCACGCACGGCGCCGACCTCGACCGGGCGGCGCGCGCGACCAGGCGCCTCGCGCAATTGCGTCGCGTCGATCGCCGCGCCCTGCCTGCGGATCTCGCGCTCGACGTCGATACCGCCGAGGCAGCCTATACGCTGGCGGTCGACGGGTGGCGCGCCATGCCTGTCGGCACGGTGGCGACGCTCGACACCAACAACAGTTTTCGCAACACGCCCTACACCGTCTCGCAGCTCGCCGGCGCCTATTCGGACCTGCCCGACCTGCTCGAGAACAAGCACGACGTCGCCGATGCTAGCGACGCCGATGCCTATCTCGCGCGGATCGAGAGCTATGCCGCGGCCGTCGATGGCGAGACCGGGCGCACGATCGCCGACGGCGCCAAGGGCGCGATCCTGCCCGATTTCCTGATCGACATCACCGCCGGCCAGCTCAAGGGCATGGCCGCCCAGCCGATCGCTGAGTGGTCGATCGTCGAGAGTTTCGCGGCAAAATGCGCCAAGGCCGGTTTGCCGCCACACCATGCCGAACAGGCCGCGACACTGTCGCGCGAAAAGGTGCTGCCGGCGCTGGAACGTCAGATCGCCGCCTTCGACAAGCTGCGTCCCAGGGCGATCGAGACGCCGGGCGTGTGGGCGCGACCGGGCGGCGACGGCTGGTATAGCTGGCTGGTCAAGGCCGGTACCACCACCAACGAAACGCCCGAGGCGCTGCATCAGCTGGGCTTGGCGCAACACCGTGCGATCAATGCCGAGATCGACACCCTGCTGAAAGCACAGGGGCTGACCACGGGCAGCGTTGGCGAGCGCTTGACCGCGCTGAGCAAGCGACCCGATTTATTGTTCGCCGATACCGATGCCGGGCGCGCCGAACTGCTGGCCTATCTCAACGGCCGCATCGCCGATATCCGCACCCGCCTGCCGCGCGCCTTCGGCACGCTGGTGAAGGGTAATCTGGTCATCAAGCGCGTGCCACCGGCGATCCAGAATGGCGCGCCCAATGGCTATGCTGGCCCCGGCTCGATCGACGGCTCGCAGCCCGGCATCTATTATATCAACCTCAAGAGCACCAAGACCTGGCCGCGCTATTCGCTGCCGACCCTTTGTTATCATGAAGGCATTCCGGGCCATATCTGGCAGGGCGAATATAGCTATCGCCTGCCGCTGATCCGTTCGCTGCTGGCCTTCAACGCCTATTCGGAAGGCTGGGCACTCTATGCCGAGCAGCTCGGCGACGAACTCGGCGCCTATGACGGCGATCCGCTCGGGCGGATCGGCTATCTCCAGTCGATGAACTTCCGCGCCTGCCGGCTGGTCGTCGATACCGGGCTGCATGCGAAACGCTGGAGCTTCGCCCAGGCGCTGGCCTGGTTCCAAGAAGCGACCGGCATGCCCGTCAACCAGTTGACGGCGGAACTGCAGCGTTACGCCGCGATGCCCGGCCAGGCCTGCGGCTACAAGATGGGCCACAACGAGATCAACCGGCTGCGCGCCGTCGCGAAAGCGAAGCTGGGAACAGGATTCGACCTCAAGGGGTTCAACGATCTGATCGTGAAAACCGGCAATGTACCGCTGACGCTGCTGAATGGCGTTGTCGCGCGTTACGTCGCTGGAACCTGATGAAGAGGGATAGAAAAGCATGACGACCAGCAACGCCGTAAAGATTGCCCTTCTGCTCGCCGCCGCGGTGCCGACCGTGGCAAGCGCCCAGGCAGGGCAAGACAATAGCACCGGCGCCGAAGTCGGCCGCATCGCGGTGCGGCCGGCGCAGGATATCGGCGTGGTCAAGACCAAGGTGCCGCCATTGCTCGAAGCGATCGGCGACAACCCCTACAGCATGAACGGCACGGGTAGCTGCGCGACGATCGCCAATGGCATACGCGCGCTGAACAATGTGCTCGGGCCCGATTTCGGCGATGATGCGCCGGTGCGCGGCAACCGCAAGGGCGCGATGGCCAAGGCCGGGGGGAAGGCGCTGGTCGACAGCATCATCCCGTTCCGCGGGCTCGTCCGCGAAGTTACCGGCGCGGCGAGCGCCGAACGCCGCGTTCAGCTCGCTACCTTTGCCGGCGTCGCGCGGCGCGGCTTCCTGCACGGCCTCTACCGCACGCGCGGCTGCCGCGGCGCGCTGTAAACTTCAGGCGAAAGCCGCTTTCGAAATATGGGTGATGCGGCAGGCCAGATCGGCCTCGCCGCTCGCCACGACATAATGGTCGCCGGCGTCGACGATGCCCGTGGTGAACACGACATTGTCGATATACATCAGATCCTTGAGCGGCTCGGTGAGCGTCGCATCGGGCTCGATCAGCGGACTTTCGCCCGAGCGTAGCACGATCGAGGGATCATCATGGTCGAGCAGCGACCAATAGGTGCGGTAGATGCCGATCACGCCCGATGGCTCCACGCCATGCCACAGGCTGAGCCACCCCTGTTCGGTGCTGATCGGCGGCGCACCGCCTCCCATCCGCGCGGTCGCGAGCGTCGCGGCATGCGGCCGGATGCCGGGCTTGTCGCAGGGTTTCCAGTGCAGCGCGTCGGGCGAGCTGGCGAGGTTGATCGACGGACCGGCGCGCCACGGGCTACCCGGCGGATAGGCGAAATACAGGTCGCCGAGCGGCCGCGTCTGCGCCCAGTATGCGTCGCCGATCAGCCCCTCGAAGATCAGCATGTCCTTGTTCTGATGGTCGAGCACGATGCCCTCGAGCCGCCAGTCGAGCGCGTCGTCCGAGCTGTACAGCGTCGTCGAATGGCGCTCGGGGCTCACCGAACAGGTCGTCATCAGCCAGCGCTCGCCGACCCGGCTGATCCGCGCATCCTCGACGCCGTAGCATTGGTAGGGCGCGCGCGGCACGATCGCCTGGTCGTAATGCACCGCGATCACTTCGCGCCCATCCGCCGACAGCTCGACCGGCAGCAGCCACGACAGCGAGGTCAGCGCCATCACCTTCCACCCGGCGCTGCGCATCATGAACTTGCGCGGATCCGAGGTGTCGACCAGGTCAAGCGGCCACGGATCGCGCACATAGCCACCCTCGTCCCAGCGCAGCGCATGGATATGGCCGTCATGGATTGGGTTCCTGAGCGCCTCGGCGACCCGCACCATCAGCAGCAGATTGCCATTGGCCAGCCGCGTCATGCCTGGGTTGAACGCGCCGAGAATATAGGTCTCCGCGCCGATCTTGCCGGCAAGCGGCGAGCGCGCGAGATCGACATCGCGCGGCGAGAAGACGATCTTGTCGAAGGAAAATGTCATAGCTGCGCCCGTCCCATGCCGATCAGACGCGCTCAGGCGGCAACCGGTTCCCGCGCCACGCGCGCAAGCAGCCGATCGATCGCCGCCACCGCTACCGGCTCGTCGAGCGTCGGCGTGTGCCCCGTGTCGGACACAACGACCAGTTCGGCAGAGTCGAGCGCCGCGACCATCCGCGTCGCTGTGTTGGCCGCCAGCACATCCGAGCGGTCGCCGCGCAAAATTAGCGTCGGCACCGCCTTGAGCTGGTCGAGCGCGCGCCACATGTCGGGGCCTGCCTCGTTGCCCGGCACGCGGAACGGCTCGGCGATCTTCATGTCGTAATCGAGCACGATGCGCCCGACGCTGTTGAGCCGGTAGAGCCGCTTGGCCATCGCCAGCCAGTCGGTGATCTCCCAGTGCGGATAGACGTCGGCATTGTTCTCGGCGATCGCGCGCGCGGCATGCATCCAGGTCGGCCACGAGCTCGCCTTGCCGACATAGCCGCGAATGCGGCCGAGCCCGGCTGGATCGATCTCCGGCCCGACATCGTTGAGCAGCGCGCCGGCGATACGCTGGTGCGAGGCGCCGGCGAGCAGCATCGTCACGATCCCGCCGAGCGAGGTGCCGAAGGCGACGTAGCGATCGACCCCGAGCTCGCCGAGCAGCCCCTCCATGTCCTGGACATAGGTCAGCGGGACATAACTCATCGGGTCCTTGGCATAGCCGCTCTCGCCCCGCCCGCGGAAATCCACCGCGATCACGCGCCATTCGCCCGCCAGCCGTTCCGCCACGCTGGCATAATCGCGCGCGTTGCGCGTCAGCCCGGGCAAGCAGATGATCGGCGGCCGGTCCGCCCGCCCCGCATAATCGCGATAATGCAGTCGCAGCCCGTCATTCGACCACCAATAGCGATTTTCATAGGCGGCCATGGTTGCGTCCTGCGGTTATCCCCCTCCATATTGCCGCATGCGCCAACACCCGCAAGCTTATCGCCCCGAAACCTCCATCCTCGAGCTCGGCGACGCCTTTTACGATCCCGTCGCCGCGGCCGAGTTCCCGCAGACGACGCTGCGTTTCCGCAACGATCGCGCCGCCGCGCAGGTCGGGCTGGACCATCTCGACGATGCCGCCTGGCTGGCGCATTTCGGGCACTTCGAGCCCCTGCCCGGCAGCCTGACGACGCCGCTGGCGATGCGTTATCACGGCCATCAGTTCCGCGTGTACAATCCCGAGATCGGCGACGGGCGCGGCTTCCTGTTCGCGCAACTGCGCGATTCGGCCGATCGGCTGATGGATCTCGGCACCAAGGGCTCGGGCCAGACACCGTGGAGCCGCTTCGGCGACGGGCGCCTGACGCTCAAGGGCGGCGTGCGCGAGGTACTGGCGACCGAGATGCTCGAGGCGCTCGGCGTGCCGACCTCGCGCAGCTTCTCGCTGATCGAAACGGGCGAGGCGCTGCAGCGCGGCGACGAACCCTCGCCGACGCGCTCCTCGGTGCTGGTCCGCCTGAACCACGGCCATATCCGCATCGGCACCTTCCAGCGCCTCGCGCACGACCGCGACGCGGAGAATATGCAGCGGCTCGTCGGCTACGTCCTGCGCCACTTCTATGGCGAGGAGCCGGGCGACGATGCCCCGGCGCGCCTGCTCGCCCATGTCGTCGCCCGCACCGCCACGCTTGCCGCCTCCTATATGGCGGCAGGCTTCGTCCACGGCGTGCTCAATTCGGACAATATCAACGTCTCGGGCGAAAGCTTCGACTATGGCCCGTGGCGCTTCACGCCGAACTGGGACCCGGGCTTCACCGCCGCCTATTTCGACCATGCCGGGCTCTATGCCTTTGGCCGCCAACCCGAGGCGATCCATTGGGACGTCGCCCAGCTCGCCATCGCGCTGCGCCTGCTGAGCCCGGCCGAGCCGCTCATCGCGGTGCTCGAAAGCTTCGGCGACCACTACCAGCCGGCGGTGTCGCGCGCGATCCTGTGGCGCCTCGGCCTGACCCCGCACGATCCCGCCAGCGACCGCGCGCTGATCCAGACGATCGAACCCGTGCTGCGCGGCACAACAGCCCCGCTCGATCGCTTCTTCTTCGATGCGTTCGGCGGGCACCTGCCCGACAGCTATGGCGAGGCCTGGGCGGCGGTGCGCGCGGCGTTGGCGCCCTATCGACCGCGCAAGCCGCGCGACGATCATTATTGGCAGGGCAGCCCCTGCGCGATGCAGATCGACGAGGTCGAGGCAATCTGGTCGGAGATCGACCGCGCCGACAATTGGGCACCCTTCTACGCCAAGGTCGCGGCGATCCGGGCGATGGGCGCGGCGCTTGCCTGACCCGAGCACCGGGCTGAAACTGCCCCCTTCGACAAGCCCGAATCCTGCGGTTAAGAGAGGCTGATGGCGGAACTGCTTTCGATCGAACCGGCGACCGGCGCCGTCCTGTGGCGCGGCAATAGCGGCGATGTCGATGCGGAGGTTGCCGCAGCGCGCGGCAGCTGGGCGGCGTGGGCGTCGCACCCGCTGACCTATCGTATCGAGGCGCTAAGGCGCTACGCCAATGTCGTGCGCGCCAGGGCCGAGCCCTTTGCCGACCTGATCGCGCGCGAGACCGGCAAGCCGTTATGGGAGGCGCGCACCGAGGTCGATTCGGTCGTCGCCAAGGTCGACATCTCGGTCGCGGCTTATGCCGAGCGCACCGCGCAGCGCCGGCTCGATTCGCCGATGGGCAGCCGCATGGCGCTGCGCCACAAGCCGCATGGCGTGCTCGCCGTGCTCGGCCCGTATAATTTCCCCGCGCACCTGCCCAACGGCCACATCGTGCCCGCATTGCTCGCCGGCAATGCGGTGGTGTTCAAGCCGTCGGAAAAGACCCCGGCCGCCGGCGCCTTCATGGTCGAATGCTTCCACGCCGCGGGAATCCCGGAAGGCGTCGTCCGCCTGCTGCTCGGCGGCCCGGCCGAGGGCAAGGCGCTCGCCGCGCATGACGATATCGACGGGCTGCTGTTCACCGGCTCGGCCTCGACGGGCATCGCGCTCAACCGCGCCTTCGCCACGCGCCCCGAAAAGATCCTCGCGCTCGAAATGGGCGGCAACAACCCGATCATCGTCTGGGATACGCCCGACCTGCTGACCGCGGCGACGCTCGTCGTGCAATCCGCCTTCACTTCGGCCGGGCAGCGCTGCACCGCGGCGCGCCGGCTGATCGTCGACACCAAACTCTACGACCCGCTGATCGCGACCTTGCTCAAGCTGCTGTCGCGCATCATCGTCGGCGCGCCGCACGACGACCCCGCGCCGTTCATGGGCGCGGTGATCGACAACGAAAGCGCCGACCAGCTGACCGAGAGTTTCCTCACGCTGATGATGCGCGGCGGCAAGCCGCTGCGCCACCTCGAACGCCCCGTCGCCGACCGCCCCTTCCTGCTCCCGGCGCTGATCGACACCACCGACCTGGCCGAGCGCCCCGATATCGAGCTGTTCGGCCCGATCCTCCAGGTGATCCGCGCCGACAGCTTCGACGCTGCCATCGCCGAGGCCAACAACACGCGCTACGGCCTGTCCGCCTCGCTCATCAGCCAGGACCCCGCGCTCTACGACCGCTTCTGGGCCAATGCCCGCGCCGGCATCGTCAACTGGAACCGCCCGACCAACGGCGCCTCCTCCTCGGCGCCGTTCGGCGGCATCGGCTGGTCGGGCAACCACCGCCCCAGCGCCTATTACGCCGCCGATTACTGCGCCTATCCCGTGGTCAGCAACGAAGCCGACCAAGCGCGGGCGAGCATCGGCATCGGCCTGCGCGACGCGTGAACTTAGCGAGGTCTTCTTCTCTTAAGCCCCTCCCCTTCAGGGCTACCAGATTCACACATTGGTCTGGTATCCGAGGGTTTGGATGGCACGTTTAGCGGCCTGGATTTCGAGCCATCCGTTGAGCATGACGACCGGGCCGGG
>NZ_JAXOJP010000065.1:0-10577 GCF_036663795.1 Parasphingomonas halimpatiens | reverse complement strand
CTTAAGGCAGCTCCATTCTTCGTCGCTCATCAAACCACGGATCAAGGCAGCCTCCCAAAAGCCACCCTGAATCAGATACTGCCGCTATTGGGAATCCCCTTTGTCAACACGGCCTAGCAAAGAAGCATCGGGCGCTCGCACGCCATATGACTGGCCAAGAAGGTGGATCACAAAATACCCCAGCGCGCGTTGGCTGGGTCGTGGGAATGCTTCCGTGATTGAACTTTCAATCGCGAACGAGTGCGGATCGCCGACGATCACGCCTCAGACCCCGGGAATGGATACCGGAGCCGCACTAAGTCTATCATTACCGCGACAACCGCGATCGGGAGGACGACATCCCGATCAGGAGCCATGATTTTCATTAGGGCAAACGGTAACGAACCCTTCCGACCAAGCATCCCTGTTCACTTCGTAACGATCTATAAGAAAGCTCTCCGGCCAATCGCGGAAGCCCTCGAAATCAAGCTTCCGAACACGCGCCGCCTCCGCAGCCTCGCCACTATCATAGATGCCGATCAACTTGTCATCGGTTTCGCCTTCGCCAAGCTCGCGGCTATGCCAGAGCAGGTATACGAAACGCCGCTCGATCACCCGACAACTTGCTCGATCACCCCGAAGATCGGATGATGCTTGTCGTCCTCGGCCCAGATGCGGACGGTGTCGCCCTTTTTGAGGAACGGCGTGACCGGCGCGCCGCCGTTGATCATCTCGACCATGCGCAGTTCCGCGATGCACGAATAGCCGACGCCGCCCGCCGCGACCGGTTTGCCCGGGCCGCCATCGGAGTCGCGGTTCGACACCGTGCCCGACCCGATGATCGTGCCGGCGCCGAGCGCGCGGGTCTTGGCGGCATGCGCGACGAGCGTGCCGAAATCGAAAGTCATGTCCACGCTCGCATCGGCGCGCCCGAAGGCCTGGCCGTTGAGATCGACCTTCAGCGTGCGGTGCAGCTTGCCGTCCTGCCACCACTCGCCGAGCGCCTCGGGCGTGACGAACACCGGCGAGAAGGCGCTGGCGGGCTTGGACTGGAAGAAACCGAAGCCCTTGGCGAGTTCGCCGGGGATGAGGTTGCGCAACGAGACATCGTTGGTCAGCCCGACCAGCCGGATCGCCGCCAACGCTTCCGCGCGACTCGCCCCGAGCGGCACGTCGCCGGTGACGACCACGACCTCGGCTTCGAGGTCGCAGCCCCATGCCTCGTCGGCGAGCGGGATCGGATCGCGTGGCCCGAGAAAACCGTCCGAGCCGCCCTGATACATCAGCGGATCGTGCCAGAAACTCTCCGGCATCTCGGCCCCGCGCGCCTGCCGCACCAGCGCGACATGGTTCACATAGGCCGAGCCGTCGGCCCATTGATACGCCCGCGGCAACGGCGATGCCGCACCATGTTCATGAAAGCGATCGCGCGGAATCATCTCATGCTCGAGGTCGGTCGCCAGATTTTGCAGGTCGGGCAGCAGCCGGTCCCAGTCGTCGAGCGCCGCTTGCAGCGTCGGCGCGATATGGCCGGCATCGGCGCACCAGGCGAGGTCGTTCGACACGATGACGAGCTTGCCGTCACGGCCATGCTTGAGGCTGGCGAGTTTCATGCGCGCATTCTCTCCTGTGTTTAGCCCACCCATACCCATCATCGTCACGACAAGTCGAGCCGCGCGCCGCTTGACGTTCGCGTCAATCGCTCGCAGAGCTGGACAAAAGGTTGCAGGAGAGAACTGAAATGTCGCTCGACACCGTGCAGGGCCGTTTTGCTTATAACGAGGATCACGAGGCGTTCCGCGAGACGGTGCGCAGCTTCCTGCAGAAGGAAGGCGTGCCCAACGTCAACGAATGGGAAGCCAACCGACTCGTCCCCAAGGAATTCTGGCGCAAGGCCGGCGAGGTCGGCATGTTGTGCCCGACCGTGCCCGAGGAATATGGCGGCCTCGGCCTCGACTTCGGCTACAATTCGATCGTCAACGAGGAGATGGCGTATAATGGCGTGCCCGCCGGCTTCACGCTGCATTCCGACATCGTGTGCGACTACATCGTCGCCTATGGCTCGGAAGAGCAGAAGAAGCAGTGGCTGCCGCGCTTCGTGTCGGGCGAGACGATCACCGCGATCGCGATGACCGAGCCGGGCACCGGATCCGACCTGCAAGCGATCCGCACCAGCGCGAAGAAGGACGGCAACCATTATGTCGTCAACGGCTCGAAGACTTACATCACCAACGGCCAGAATGCCGACCTGATCCTGGTCGTCGCCAAGACCGACCCCGACGCCAAGCCGGCGTACAAGGGCATGTCGATCATCCTGATCGAGAGCGATCGCGAAGGCTTCAAGCGCGGGCGCAAACTCGACAAGATCGGCCAGGACGCCGCCGACACCTCGGAGCTGTTCTTCGAGGACGTGCGCGTGCCGATGACCAATTGCCTGGGTGAGGAAGGCAAGGGCTTCATCTACCTGATGAGCCAGCTGCCGCAGGAGCGCCTGTCGATCGCCGTCGGCACGCATGCGAGCGCGCAAAAGGCGTTCGACGAGACCGTCGCCTTCACCAAGGAGCGCAAGGCGTTCGCCGGCATGGTGTTCGATTTCCAGAACACGCGATTCGTCCTCGCCGACCTCAAGTCGAAGCTGCAGGTCGGCTGGGCGCATCTCGACTGGGCGATCCAGCGCCACCTCAAGGGCGAACTGACCCCGACCGAGGGCGCGGCAGCCAAATTGTGGCACACCGAACTGCAATGGGAAGTGATGGACAAGTGCCTCCAGCTGCACGGCGGCGCCGGCTACATGAACGAATATCCCATCGCCCGGATGTGGCGCGCGGCGCGCGTCAGCCGAATCTATGGCGGCACCAACGAGATCATGAAGGAACTGATCGGGCGCAGCCTGTGAGATAAAACGCTGGATTCTCAGTCGCGATCAGGGGGCGCCGCCGGCCATGGCGGCGCCACTCGTCCCGAATCCGGGCGCCGATGCGCTGAATACCTTGCGTCATTTGATCCATATTGGCATCATGACACTCCGATGACATTGCCACCGCCCGACGGGTCCCGAGACAGGCGGATAGAAGATCCCACCAATCTCTGGTTGATCCACCCAGCGGCCCGCCGCCTGTTGCCGATCGCGCTTGCCTTGCGCGTATCGGCCAATGCCGTGTCGCTGATCGGCCTCGCACTCGGCAGCGGCGCGGCGATCGCCTATTGGAACTGGGCCAGCCCGGTGGCGGCGTTCGTCGGCCTGCTGCTGTCGATTGCCTGGCTGATCGCCGACGGCCTCGACGGCATGGTCGCGCGCGCGACCGGCACCGCCAGCCCGTTCGGCCGGCTGCTCGACGGCATCTGCGACCATGGCGTCTTCGTCCTGATCTACGTGCTCATCGCGACTCATATCGGCACCGGCGAAGGCTGGGCGCTGGCATTGACCGCCGGTGCCGCGCATGTGGCGCAGTCGAGCACTTATGAAGCTGAGCGCGCGCGCTTCCACCGCCGCGTGCGTGGCGACGCGGGCACCACGCGACCGCAGCGCGCCGGCGGCGTGGTCGAGTGGTTGTACGACAATATCTCGCGCGGCATCGATCGGCTCGCCGAACCGTTCGACCGGCTGCTGCGCGACAGCGACGACCCACGGCGCCTCGGCGCCGCTTATGGTGCTCAGGCCGCGCCGGCGATGAAGCTGATGGCGCTCGAAAGTGCCAATATGCGCGTCTACGCCATCTTTCTGGCGTGTTTGCTCGGCAATCCACGCTTCTTCTGGTGGTTCGAGATCGTGCCGTTGACCCTCATATTGGTCATTGGCCTCATCTGGCATCGCCGCGTCGAAGGGGCGTTCACGCGCCCCGACCGAACATCGGCGCTTCCTACCTGATTCCCCGGCTAGGCCGGGCACTCCCCAACATTCATTGAAGTCGAAAGGGTCGTTACACCATGAAGTCCATCAACATCGCGATCATCGGGATCGGCAATTGCGCGAGCTCGCTGGTCCAGGGCCTCGCCCATTACCGGGAAGGCTCGAACGATCATATCGGGCTGATGCACTGGGAAATGGGCGGCTATAAGCCCAGCGATATCCGCATCGTCGCGGCATGGGACATCGACGCGCGCAAGGTCGGCACCGACGTGGCGGAAGCGATCTTCGCCAAGCCGAACTGCACTGCGATCTTCTGTGCCGACGTGCCGGCGAGCGGCGTCGAAGTCGCGATGGGCAACATCCTCGACGGCGTCGCCGAGCATATGCAGGACTATGCCGAAGACCGCACTTTCGTCGTCGCCGACCTGCCGCAGCCGAGCAAGGAAGAAGTCGTTGCCGCGTTGCGCGAGAGCGGTGCCGACGTCCTGATGAACTACCTGCCGGTCGGCAGCCAGAAGGCGACCGAATTCTACGCCGAATGCGCGATCGAGGCCGGCGTCGCCTTCGTCAACAACATCCCGGTGTTCATCGCCAGCGACGAGACCTGGGCCAAGAAGTTCACCGATGCCGGTGTGCCGATCGTCGGCGACGACATCAAGGCGCAGCTCGGCGCGACGATCGTCCACCGCGTACTGACCGACCTGTTCCACAAGCGTGGCGTCAAGCTCGACCGGACCTATCAGCTCAACACCGGCGGCAATACCGACTTCCTCAACATGTCGAACCGCAAGCGGCTCGCCTCGAAGAAGGTGTCGAAGACCGAGGCGGTGCAGTCGGTCGCGGCCGAGCGCATGGAAGACGACAACATCCATATCGGCCCGTCGGACTATGTCGCGTGGCAGAATGACAACAAGGTCTGCTTCCTGCGCATGGAAGGCCAGATGTTCGGCGGCGTGCCGATGAACCTCGAGCTGCGCCTTTCGGTCGAGGACAGCCCGAATTCGGCCGGCGTCGCGATCGACATGATCCGTTGCGCCAAGATCGCGAGCGATCGTGGCCTGGGCGGCCCGATCCACCCGGCATCGGCCTATTTCTGCAAGCACCCGCCGATCCAGATGACCGACGACCTCGCACAATTGGCGGTCGAGCAGTTCATCGCGGCGTGATGCCGATCGATACGGCGGTATTGCTGGCAGCCGGCGCGGGCACCCGCCTGCGTGCGGCGGCTGAATCCAAGCCGCTGTGCGTGGTGGCCGGCAAGGCCCTGCTCGACCATGCGCTGGAGCGACTGGCGGCCGCCGGGATCGCACGGGCGATCGTCGTCACAGGCTACCGCGCCGAGGCGATCGAGGCGCATATTGCGGCGCGTGACTGGCCGCTCGCGGTGACGACCGTGCGGTCGCGCGACTGGCAATTGCCCAATGGCGTGTCGGCGCTGGCGGCGGTCGATCAACTGGCCGGCCGGCCGACGCTGCTCGCGATGTGTGATCACCTCGTCGAGCCGGCGCTTTATGCGCGCATGGCGGCGACCGGCGCGGGCCCGGGCTTGCGGCTGGGAGTCGACCGCCGGCTCGGCCATCCCTGGGTCGACCCCGAGGACGTAACCTTCGTCGCCACGGAGGGCGCGCGGATCGTCGCCATCGGCAAGGGCATGGCCCCGCACGATTGCTACGATACCGGCGTCTTCGCGGTCGGGCCGCCATTCTTCGACGCGCTCGCCGGGCTGGAAGCCCCCTCGATCACCGAGGCCGTGCGCGCACTCGCAGCGCGCGGCGCGGCCGAAGTGGTCGAATGCAGCGATCTCGACTGGATCGACGTCGACGATCCGAAAGCGCTGGCGGCGGCGGAGGCGTGGACGACACCGCCCCGGGACAGCTGACAATATTCACCTGCGAGACCGCGCCGGGCGGTTGACATCAGCAACACACTGCCGGACATCCCGCACCACGGGACGCGACAATAACGGGGCTGAATCATGCGCGTGATAAAGGGTTTCCTGCTGGCGCTGGCCGGCGCCACGATGCTGGCGGGTTGCGCGGGCGACGGCGCGAAACCGCAAAGCGCGAGCAGCACGCCGGCCAAGGCGCCCGCGCCCGGCATGGGCAAGGGCTATAGCCACGACCCCTATCCCTCGACCTATCATGCCTATCCCGGCGTGCCGACGCTGGTGACCAACGTCACGATCTTCGACGGCGAAGGCGGACGGATCGAGCGCGGATCGGCACTGTTCGCCGATGGCAAGGTCGTCGCGATCGGCCAATCGCTGACCGCGCCCGCCGGGGCGACGGTGATCGACGGTACCGGCAAGGTGCTGACCCCCGGCATCATCGATATCCACAGCCATCTCGGCGACTATCCCTCGCCCGGCGTGCCCGCCAATAGCGACGGCAACGAGGCGACCGGGCCGGTCACCGCCGATGTCTGGGCCGAGCACAGTGTCTGGCCGCAGGACCCCGGCTTCAGCCGCGCACTCGCCAATGGTGGCGTCACCACGCTCCAGATCCTGCCCGGCTCGGCCAATTTGATGGGCGGTCGCTCGGTGGTGGTGAAGAACGTCTATGCCCGCACCGAGCAGGGCATGAAATTCCCCGGCGCGCCCTATGGCCTCAAGATGGCGTGCGGCGAGAACCCGAAGCGCGTCTATGGCAGCAAGGGGCGCGAGCCCTCGACCCGCATGGGCAATATCGCGGTCGATCGCGCCACCTGGGCGCGCGCGGTCGAATATAAGCGCAAATGGGACAAGTATGAAAAGGACGGCGGCGAGCCACCCGCGCGCGACATCGCGATGGACACGCTGCGCGGCGTGCTGGCCGGCGAGATCCTCGTCCAGAACCATTGCTACCGCGCCGACGAAATGGCCATCGTGCTCGATATGGCCAAGGAATTCGGCTATCACGTCAGCGCGTTCCACCATGCGGTCGAGGCCTACAAGATCGGCGACCTGCTCAAGGCCAATGGCACCTGCGCGGCGGTGTGGGCCGACTGGTGGGGCTTCAAGATGGAATCCTACGACGCGATCAGCGAGAATCTCGCGCTGCTGCAGAATGCCGGCGCCTGCGCGATGATCCACAGCGACGACGAGAACGGCATCCAGCGCCTCAACCAGGAAGTCGCCAAGGCGCTCGCCGCCGGGCGCCGCGCGGGGATCCAGATTTCGGACGCCACCGCCTGGGAATGGCTGACGATCAACCCGGCGCGCGCGCTCGGCATCGCCGACAGGACCGGCAGCCTCAAGCCCGGCAAGATGGCCGATCTCGTGCTGTGGAACGGCAACCCGTTCAGCGTCTATGCCCGGCCCGAAAAGGTGTGGATCGACGGCGCGCTGCTCTACGACGCCAATGACCCGACACGACGACCGGTATCGGATTTCGAACTCGGCCAGCCCGGCGCGGGAGACGTCAAGTGAAGCGCCTGCTCCCGCTCCTCGCCACCGCCGCGGCGTTCGTCGCCGCCCCCGCCGCCGCGCAGTCGGTCGCGATCGTCAACGCCAAACTCGTCATCGGTGACGGCTCCGCGCCGATCGACGGCGGCACCGTGCTGATCCGTGACGGCCGCGTCGTCGCCGCCGGTGCGCATGTCGCCGTGCCGCAGGGCGTGCAGGCGGTCGATGCCGGCGGACATTATGTCACGCCGGGGATCGTCGCCGGCTTCACCCGGCTCGGCATCGTCGAGGTCGATGGTGTCGATGCGACCAACGACAGCGGCGCATCGGGCAGCCCGTTCCATGCCGCGATCGACGTCGCGCCGGCGGTCAACCCGCGCACCAGCGCGGTGCCGCTCAACCGCGCCGAAGGCATCACCCGCGCGATCGTCGCGCCGGACAATCGCGGCTCGATCTTCGCCGGCCAAGGTGCGGTGATCGATCTCGGCGCCGATGTCGACGCGGTCACCCGTCCGCGCGCCTTCCAGTTCATGGAATATGGCGAGGATGGTGGGCGCGCTGCGGGCGGCAGCCGCCCGGCGGCGATCGCGGCGTTCCGCAACGCGCTCGCCCAGGCGAAGCTCTATGCGCGCAACCCCGGCGGCTACGCCGACCAGGGCAAGGATGCGCTGCTGACGCGCGCCGATGCCGAGGCCTTGCAGCCGGTGATCGCAGGCAAGGTGCCGTTGCTGGTGCATGTCGAGCGTGCCTCCGACATCCTCGTGCTGCTCGACCTCAAGCGCGAGATGCCGGCGCTCAGGCTGGTGCTGGTCGGCGTCAGCGAGGGCTGGATGGTCGCATCGCAACTCGCCGCCGCGCATGTCCCGGTGATCGCCTCGGCGCTCAACGACCTGCCGGCGAGCTTCGAGCAGCTCGCGGCGACCCAGTCCAATGTCGGGCGCATGAAGATGGCCGGCGTCGTCGTCGGGCTCGGCATGATCGGCGACAACGACGCGCGTCAGGCGCGGCTCGAGAAGCAATATGCCGGCAACCTCGTCGCGCTGGCGCGGATCCCGGGCGCGACCGGGCTCGACTGGAACGCGGCGTTCGCGGCGATCAGCTCGGCACCGGCCGAGGCGATCGGCATGGGCGGCGAGATCGGCTCGCTGCGCCCCGGGCGGCGCGGCGATGTGGTGATCTGGTCGAACGACCCGCTCGAACTCGACGCCGCGGCAGAGGCGGTGTGGATCGACGGGGTGAAGCAACCGCTCGACACGCGCCAGCGCATGCTGCGCGACCGTTACATGCAGCCGGGCGAAGGGGCGCTGCCCAAGGCGTATCAGCGATGACCCAAGCAGGAGCGCCGACTGCCCCCGCGCGAAACCGGCGACGTTGGCCCTGGGTCGGCCCCGCTGCCGGATTTGTGAGCGCCGCGACCTCCGCGATCGTTGGCGACCTGCGCACCGGCGACACGCGGCTCTTGATGCTCGATGTCGCGATCCTGCTGACGATCCTCACGCTTGTCAGCGGAACCGAGCTGTTGTTGCGCGGGCGGGCGAGGCTGTGGGCACGCATCGCCGAGGTGAGCGTGGCGCTTGGTGGCATCCTGTACGTGCTGTCGCTGGTGAGCGGCGCGGTACTGCCGCTTGCGGCCTTATGGCTTGCCGTGACCGCCGGCCTGATCGCGCTCGCCGTACTGCAACCCGAGGTCACCACCTGACCCGACCTTGACTTATTGCATCGCAGCATGCATATGCCACCCATCGAGGCGTCATGCAGCGTGATCGTGTCCGTCAGGGCACAGGCTCCGTCTCGGTTGTTCACTAGGCTTCCCAAGTCACGCGGGGTGTCATTTACCCCCGCCACACGTGCGTCCACCGGGCCTGCGTGCATGGCCAATATCGGACTCATTTTTTCATGTCTTTCAAGAATCTCGGCCTCGCCGATCCGCTCGTCCGCGCGCTCGAAGCAAAGGGCTACGTCACCCCCACCCCGATCCAGCGCGACGCCATCCCGACCGTGCTGACCGGCCGCGATCTGCTCGGTATCGCGCAGACCGGCACCGGCAAGACCGCCGCCTTCGTGCTGCCGTCGATCCAGCGCCTCGTCGAAGACGCCAAGCGCGTCCTGCCGACGCATTGCCGCATGCTCGTGCTCGCCCCGACGCGTGAACTCGCCGGCCAGATCGCCGAGAGCGCGCGCGGCTACGGCCAGTTCTCGAAGATGTCGGTCGCCACCGTGTTCGGCGGCACCAGCATCAACAAGAACCGCACCGACATGGCGCGCGGCGTCGACATCCTCGTCGCCACGCCGGGCCGCCTGCTCGACCTGATCGAGCAGCGCTTCGTCAGCCTCGTCACGCTGGAGATCCTCGTCCTCGACGAGGCCGACCAGATGCTCGACCTCGGCTTCATCCATGCGCTGCGCAAGATCGTCCGCATGCTGCCCAAGCAGCGCCAGACCTTGTTCTTCTCGGCGACGATGCCCAACGCGATCCGCGAGCTGGCCGACCAGTTCCTCAAGGATCCCGTCACCGTGTCGGTCAAGCCGGCGGCAACCACCGCCGAGCGCGTCGACCAGGCGGTGACCTTCGTCAACCAGTCGGAGAAGCAGGCGCTGCTGACGATCGCGCTTAACGATCTCGATGTCGAACGCGCGCTGGTCTTCACGCGCACCAAGCATGGCGCCGACCGCGTCGTGAAGCTGCTCGCCGGCAATGGCATCGCCGCCGCCGCGATCCACGGCAACAAGAGCCAGCCGCAGCGCGAGCGCGCGCTGGCGGAGTTCAAGTCGGGCAAGGTCAAGGTCATGGTCGCGACCGACATCGCCGCGCGCGGCATCGACGTGTCGGGCGTCAGCCATGTGTTTAACTTCGAGCTGCCCAACGTGCCCGAGCAATATGTCCACCGCATCGGCCGCACCGCGCGCGCCGGCGCGTCGGGCTCCGCGATCAGCTTCTGCGCCGAGGACGAGCGTCCGTACCTGCGCGACATCGAGAAGGTGACGCGCCAGAAAATCACCGTGCTGCCGTTGCCGGCCGATTTCCAGCAGCGCGCCAATGCCTTGAAGGCGATCCGCGTGACGACGATCGGCGCCGATCCGGCGCCGCGCGAAGAGCGTTCGCGCGCCGAGCGCGGCCCGGCGCGTCCGCGCGCCACGCATGCCGCCCGGCCGACCAGCCCCTATGCCCCGCGCGGCCGCGGCCCGCGTCGCGGCGGTCGTGGTGGCGGCGGTGGTGGCACCGGCGGCGGTCGCTCGCAGGCCAACGCTTAATACCAGCGGGCGAAAGGACTGACTCTGCGGGGATTCCCAAGAGGTTGATTTTCTGATTCGATGCGGAAGTGTTGGATTGGAGGCGGAGATGTCTGGGATCACGATTACGCGACT
>NZ_JAXOJP010000064.1:0-12096 GCF_036663795.1 Parasphingomonas halimpatiens | reverse complement strand
GCGCACCATGCGCCTGCCCGACACCTTCCAGGACCAGGACAAGCCCGAGCTGCAATATGCCGAAGCCGGGCTCGATGCCGATGCCATCGTCGAGACCGTGCTCAAGGCGCTGCGCCATAATAGCGGCGCGGTGGTCGAAGCGCGCGCCTGAACCAGGCAATTACGCGGCTTGCGGGATGCGCGCCATCGCGCGCGCGACCCGGCCGAGCGCGGTCGACAGCGTCGCGGCGAGATCGGGCGCGATGTCCGGCGTAGCGGCGATCGCGCGGTCCATCGCGGCGACCCATTGCTCGCCGAGCGCAGGGGTGATCGGCATCGCGCCGTGCAGCGACATCACGCAGGTGCCGGGACGCTCGCTGAACCAGTTGCGCGGGCCGCCGAGCCAGGCGGTGAGGAAACCGGTCAGCGAACTGCGCATCGGCGTGAGATCGGCATCATGCATCGCGCGCAGCCCGGCAAAAGACGGGTCGTGCTCCATCAGATCGTAGAAGCGATCGACGATCGCCGCGACGCGCGCGGCGCCGAGCCGGGCAAAAGGCGTGATGTCGGACATGCAGGATCTCGCCGGTGGTGATGCCGCACGCTAGGCCGGTGCGCGCGGCAGCGCGTTGATCGTCGTCAAACCGACGAACGCACGCATGCGCTTACGATCCGGAAACCAGCGTCACGCTATCATCGTCGCGGCGGGGGGCGGCGCGATGCGTGAGGAGTTCGGCTGGCATCACAGGAAGGCACGCCGCGTGGCGGACTGGAGTCCGCCGCCGCCCGAGCCACGTCCGATCGGGCCGTGGCGGCATCTGCCGGCGGTGGCGATCGCTGCGGCAATCTTCGGCCTGGTGGCCGGCGCGGCGCTGCGCGATACCGACCAGCAGCATCGCGAGCGCCTGACGCGCTGGACGGCGCCGCAGGATCTGCAGCGCCCGCGCTGATCGCATATGCCATCCGGGGCCGGCGCACGTCGCGAGATGTCGCTTACCGCCAATACAGGCGTTGCCCGTCATGCGATGAGTCGCTCCGATGGAGCAGCCTGCCGCCACCATGGGGCCTGCCACGCCCTTCAGCTATCGCTGCACGCGGTGCAATCGCTGCTGCACGGGCAAGCGCGTCCAGGTGAATCCCTATGAGATTGCGCGGCTGGCGCGGGCGAAGGGCGTTTCCACGAGCGAGGCGCGGGCGTTCTTCACCGCAAACGGTGCGCTGCGCCAGGACGATGTCGATCGCTGCATCTTTCTCGGCGAGGACGGTTGCGGCGTGCATGCCGACCGGCCGCTGGTGTGCCGGCTGTTCCCGCTCGGTCGCGTGGTCGCGGCGGACGGCGCGGCGCATTTCGTGATGCTCGATCGCAACTGGGCGCGCGGCGAGTTCGGCGAGGCCGGCATGGTCGCGGACTATGTCGCGGCGCAGGGTGCCGCGCCGTTCATCGCGGCGGCCGATGCCTATTTCGCCTGGTATTGCCGCGCGCGCGAACGGCTGGCGGCGGGTATGCCGGACGAAACGGCCGGGAAGTCGACCGACCTGCTCGACATCGACGGTCAGCTTGCCGCGCATTGCCGCGCGCAAGGAATGGTTGAACCGGCCGATCTCGAGGCGCGGCTGGCGCTGCACCTGGCGATCCTCGACGCAGAACTCGAAGGCGAAGGAGACGATGATGGCTGACGACAAGACACAGGCGACGGCCGCGCTGGGCGCCGCGATCTCGATGCTGGGCCTGTCGCTCGGCGTCGCGCTGCCGGCCGAGGCGCAGAGTGCGCCGCCGCCGGGCGGGCAGGCCGGGACACAGGGTGTGCTGATCGGGCTGAACCAGCCGACCAGCCATCAGCAAAAGGGGACGCAGGGGGTCCTGATCGGTCTCAACCAACCCAGCGCGCAGCAGTGGAAGAGCGAGCAACACAAAAGCCAGCAATGGAAGAGCGAACAGCTCAAGAGCCAGCAGCTGAAGAGTCAGCAGTACAAGAGCCAGCAGTATAAGAGCCAGCAGTTCAAACAGCCCGGCGGGCAGTAACCCCGCCGCGACGCTCAGCCGGCGGCGACGGTGCCGCTGATCTCGCCGTCGGTGAAGCGATCGGTGTGGACGTTGAGGATGACATGGCCGTCGCGCAGCGCAGTGACGAAATGCGCGAAGGTCGCGGTCGAGCCGAGCAGCTTCGCGCCGGCGGCATAGTCATAGTCCTTCATCCGCACGTGAAAGCCGTGGCGCGTCGGCCGGTAGGTCGGGCCATAAGGCAGCGGCAGGACGAGCACGACATCGTCGGGCTGGCCGGGCCGCGCGACATATTCGTGGAAATGGATCGGCCCGATCGGCCCCTTGACCAACCGGTCCCATAGCGCGTCCATACCCAGCCCGGTGATCGCGAGATCGACCGAGACGCGCTGCGTGACGGTATCGACGCGGATCGTCGCGCGGCCGGTCGCGGGCGAACCCGTCGCGGTCGGCGCGGCGGTGCCGGCGAGCGTGGCGTGGAAGCGCAAACGCTCGGCCTGGGCGGGGCCTGCGGTAACGAGCATCGCGATCAGGCCGCACAAGCTTGCCGTCATCCGCGTCGCGTGGGGCATAAGGACTCTCCCTGATTGAGCCGGGCTTTTTCGCCGGCGATAGTTATTGCCTGGAGGAACAGGCATGATCGACCATATCGGCATCGGCGCGAGCGACTTCGACGCATCGAAGGCCTTCTACGCGGCGGCGCTCGCCCCGCTCGGCGTGAGCGTGATGATGGAGGTGACCCCCGAGCAGACCGGCGGTTATCACGGCATCGGCATGGGCAAGGATGGCAAGCCGTTCTTCTGGCTCGGCAATGACGGGCCGCGCGGTAGTGGCATCCATGTCGCCTTCGCCGCCGCGACGCGCACCGCGGTCGATGCCTTTTATGCCGCGGCGATCGCGGCGGGTGGGCGCGACTATGGCGCACCGGGGCTGCGGCCGCATTATCATCCCAACTATTACGCCGCCTTCGTGCTCGATCCCGACGGGATCAATGTCGAGGCGGTGTGCCATGCGCCGGGCTGACGCCGCGCCGTGCATCAGCCGAACCCCGCCCCGGCGTCGCGCGGCGCGCAGCGGATCAGCCGCGAGGTGAGCACCGCCGCTTGGCGGTGGACCACTGCAAGCCCGTAGGCCGGGTCGACCACCATCGCCAGGAACGCGCCGGCGCTCGGGTAGCGCGCGACGAAGGCGCTGTCCCACGCCTCGTCGGCCGGCCCGGTGAGCACCAGTTGCGGCGCCCCCGACCACAGGATGACGCCGCCGACACGCCGGAAGATCGGCCCGCTCTCCGCGCCGTAGCGGGCATAGGCCTCGGCCCCGCTCAGCCCGAGCCCGGCCGCCTCATGGCCGGCGGGATAATCGGCGCGGTCGCGGTAGCGCACGAGGTTGAGCATCTCGACCGGCTGGTCGCGCGGCAACGCCTTGAAGGCGTCGAACGCGGCGCGGGTCGGGTCGACATGCCCGCTCATGCCGCGCCCGTGACATGGGCGACGTGGAGCGTGTCGACATATTGCTGGAAGGCGGTGACCTTGCCGTCGATGATCCGCCAGACATGCACCATCTGCGCGTTCATCGGCTTGGCGGTCGCCTTGTAGGTGCCGTGATAGCGGCCGAGCGCGATCACGGTGTCGCCGGCATCGAGTATCTCGAACGGCACGGCGGCAAAGCCATCCCACTCACTGCCGCAGCGCGCGAACACGCCCTCGGCCACCGCCAGCGGCCCGACATAGGGGTTGCGATCGGCATAGGGGAAATTCTCGGCCTCGTTCCACACGATGTCGGGGCTCATCCGCCCGAGCACGCCGGGCACGTCGCCGGCGGCGAAGGCATCGTAGAGGCCGCGGATCAGCGCGACATTTTCCTGTGACATGGCTGGCTCTCCCGTTGGTCGTTGCGGCGAGGATGGCACGGCGCGGCGGGGTGGGAAAGGCGCCATTTGCCGGCTAGCATCGGCGCGCGCGCCGGTGGATGATGACGCACTCGGCGAAGGGGAAGCGTGATGAAGACAGCGATGATCGTGATGGCCGCGCTGGCGAGTATCGGCGCCGCCGCGCCGGCCGGTGCGCAGGACGTGCCCGCGGCGATCTTCACCGATCCGCCGCACGACGCGGCGCACCCCGCGCGGATGGCGGTGCTGCATATCCCGAGCGGCGGGGTGGCGATCAACGGTCTCGCCTATGTCGCGGCGGGGGCGGGGCCGCATCCGGTGGTGGTGCTGTGCCACGGCCTGCCCGGCAACGAGAAGAATCTCGACCTCGCCCAGGCGCTGCGCCGCGCGGGCTGGACGGTGGTGACCTTCAACTATCGCGGATCATGGGGCAGCCCGGGGAGCTATCGCTTCGCGCATGACCTCGAAGATGTCGATGCGGTGCTGGCGTATCTGCGCTCCCCCGCCAACGCCGCGGCGCTCGGCCTCGATACCAGGCGCATGGTGCTGATCGGGCACAGCCTCGGCGGCTGGGCGACCGCGCTGACCGCGGCGCATGACAAGGGGCTGATCGGCGCTGCGCTGATCTCGCCGGGCGATATCGGGCTGCTCGGCAGCCTGCCGCGCGCCGCCGCGATCAAGGCGTTCGGCGACAACGGCATGGAGGCGCTGGCCGATACTGGCCCGGCGATCATGGCCGACGAGGCGATCGCGCATGCCGACGCCTATGATTTCGTCAAGGCGGCGCCCAAGCTCGGCACGACCCCGCTGCTCGTGCTGACCTCCGACGACGGGCTCGCCGCGCCGGCCGACGCCCTGGTCAAGGGCGCGAGGGCGGCGGGCAACGGCCATGTCACCAGCGTCCACGTAGCGACCGACCATGGCTGGTCCGACGCGCGGGTGCGGCTGGCGAGCGAGGTCATCCGCTGGCTGGCGGGGCTGAAGTGAGGAAGCGGGACGTGCGGTAGCGTGGAAGCGGTGAACAGCACGCTGTCGGCGATTCCCTTCTCGTTCCAGCCGAGGTCGCTGGCCTGGGATGGTGACGAACTGGTCGATTGGGTCGGCGGTGGCACGCGTTGGTCCGTTACGGACGGGAGTCAGCACGAGTCGGGCATCAACTACGCCTTTTGTGGCGATCGGGCGGTGGTCTCGCCGTCTGGACGCTACAGCGTGATCTATGCCGAACGGGCGACCAAGGGCCTTGTCCTCGATCGCGGCAAGATTTTACGCGAGATCAATCGAAGCTATTATTGCGCAGACGCTTATGCCTATCCCGTCGCTCTCGGCCAATTACCCGATGGCCGCGAGGTGATTGCCCATTGCCCCGACGACTATAACCGCATCCACATCGATACGCTGGCCGAGGGCAAGCGGCTGACGCGGCGACGCAACAAGAGCGAAGACATCTTTCATTCGCGGTTGAGCTTCAGTCCCGATGGCCGCCATCTGCTCTCCGCAGGATGGGTGTGGCATCCTTTCGAGATCGCCTGCGTGCTCGACGTAACGCTTGCGCTGGAGGTGCCACGCGTGCTCGATCGCGCCGATGATGGCCCCGGCATCATGTTGGCGGATGCGAGCAACAATCCTGAGGTCAGCGCGGCATGGTGGATCGACAATGATCGCATCGTCGTCACCACCAGCACCGAATATGACGATGAGGATACCGACCTGCCAGCGGAGCGGTCGGGTATCTGGTCGGTGCGCGAGCGTCGCTGGTTGAGCCGCTCGACATGGAATCCGCAAGGATCGTTGCAACGTTGCGCGGGCGGGGTGTTGTATGTCGAAAATGGCTTTCCGCACTGGTGGGGGCCGGATACCGGCGAGCCGCTCTCCTGGCCCGACGTGGAGGTGGCCGAGGCGCCGCTGTTCGGTGATGGGGGCTGGCTCAAACATGATTGTCCGCTGCTCGCCGCCCATCCCACCGAGAAGCGCTTTGCTGCCGCGACGGCCAACGTGATCGTCGTGGTCGAATGGTCATGAGGGCGGATTGACCACTGCCCCCGGATATGGAGCCGCCCGATGACGATCACCATCACCGCGTTCGAGCGCTCGCCCGATGGCGGCAAGGGGCTGGCGCGCGATATGCGGGTGCGCTGGGCGCTGGAGGAAGTCGGGCTGCCCTATGAGGTGCGGCTGGTGTCGTTCGCGGCGATGAAGGCGCCGGCGCATGTCGCGCTGCATCCGTTCGGGCAGATCCCGACCTATGAGGGAGGCGACCTGGCGCTGTTCGAGACCGGGGCGATCGTGCTGCATATCGCGCAGCACCATGCCGGGCTGCTGCCTGAGGACAAGGATGCGCGGGCACGCGCGATCGGCTGGATGTTCGCCGCGCTCAACACGGTCGAGCCGCCGATCCTCGACCTGACGATCGCGCGGCTGGTGGAGGGCGACAAGCCCTGGGCGGCGGAGCGCCTGCCGCTGGTACTGGAGCGTATCCGCGACCGGCTGACGCCGCTCGCCGCGCGGCTCGGCGATGCCGAGTGGCTCGACGGCGGGTTCAGCGCGGGCGATTTGATGATGGTGTCGGTGCTGCTGCGGCTCCGCGCGTCGGGGCTGCTCGACGAATATCCGTCCCTTGCCGCCTATGTGACGCGCGGCGAGGCGCGGCCGGCGTACCAGCGGGGGTTTGCGGCGCAATGGGCGGTCAATGGCGATCGGCAGGCGCGTGGGTGATGGCGCGCCCTGACGCCAGCGGGCGCATCGCGCATGTCGCGGCGACGCCTGGAGCGGGATGACATCTGGCTGAATCTCCCCCCAGCCCGCTCGTTTCGCGCGACGTCGAGAAACGGCGACAGGCGCTCTGCCAGCTTTCTCGACGTCGCGCGAAACGAATGGGTCAAGGTAAGCTCAAATCCGCCATGCACCTGGCATCGTCGCAGGCCCGGCTGCTGAAACGATCGATGTCGGACAGATAGTCCTTAAGTTCGTCGACAAGATGATCGACGTCGCGGCGCTAATTGTCGACATCCAAGTCATTGCACAATCGTCCTTAGTTCGCCCAGTTATATCCCCAGCGAGAAGGACTCCGTAACGCCGAACCTTAGACTAGCCAGATCGCGCGAAAGGGCGCAGCATCTGACGGTCATCTGTTCGACGGGCTGAAATGGGGGCGGGTTATGGCAAGCGGCACGCGGGCGGAGCGGTGTTGGACATGGCGGACCCTGCCGATGGCGTTGGCGCTGGTGGTCGGATCCGCGCCGGGCGTGGCGGCGGGGCAGGTCGCGACCCCGGCGCCGCCCGCTGCCGGCGCTCCGCTACCCGTTACAGCTGCACCCGTTGCACCCCCGCTCGCGGCCGCTCCGCCGACACCCGCTCCCGTCGTGGCCGCGACGCCGGGCACCTTTCTCGCAATGTCCGACGTGCATTATGTCGGCACCCCGGGCGAGAAATGCTATCAGGCCGGTGACGAGACCGATGCCGCTTTATGGGCCGCCGCGCAGGCCGAGGCGAAACAGGTGATCCAGGACGAGAAGCCGGCCTTTGCCCTCTATCTCGGCGATTTGCCGTCGCATTGCGACCCGCGCCCGGACAGCCAGTTCACCAGCGCGCTCGACGGGCTGGCGAGCATCGTCGGGACGGGCACCAAATTGATCTATGTGCCGGGCAACAACGACTCGCTGGCGGGCGATTACCAGGCGTTCACCGCGCAAGGCGGCACACCGCTCGGCCAGTCGGCGGCATGGGGCGGCAAGCCGGTGCTCAATGCGCAGCCGGGCGACATGATCGACGACAGCAATCTCGCGACGGGCTATTATTCGGTCTATGCCCTGCAGGCGACCGCGACCGCAGCCGCGCTGCGCGTGATCGCGCTCAACACCACCATCTTCACCTCGAATTACGACCAGCGCGTTTGGACCTACCAGGCCGATTCCGATGGCCAGCTGAGCTGGCTCAACGGGCAGCTGAAACAAGCGCGGGCAAAGGGCGAGAAGGTGATCATCGCGATGCACGTGCCGCCCGGGACCGACGGCTATGGCGGCGGCAGCGGGACCGGCGTCACCACGATGTGGAACGGCGCGCTGACCTATCAGGGCAGCGACCCCGACCTGAAGGTCGGATCGTGGGTGCAGCGGGTCTTTCTCGAACTGGTCGCCGGCTATCGCCCCGAAATCGTCGGCCTGCTGAGCAGCCACACCCATTATAACGAGATCAGGCGGCTGCGCGATTGCACGCAGCCATGGCCGACGCTGGGCGACTTCACCGAGCTGGACGTGGCGATCCCGTCGATCACCACCGACCACGGCAACAATCCGTCGGTGAAGATCATCAGCTATGACAGCGGCTTCGAATGGACCGAAAACCGCACCTATTTCGCGCCGGCCAAGAGCGGGGCGGGCTGGGCGACGAACGCGCCGCTGTCGTTCGACCTGCGCAACTATCCCTGCCCGTCCTGCATGGCGGGCGATACGCTGTACGCGCGGATCGCGGCGCTCGACACGGCGACCACGATCGGCACGTCGAGCAAGCTGACGAACATGATGATCCGCTGGCTCAAAGTCGGCGCGGGGCGACCGGGGCCGCGCATGTACGCGCTGTCGCTGGATGCGGTGTGCGAGGTGCCGCCGACGGGGGCGGGCGGCTGACGTCGTCGGGATGCAGCTATTCGGTGGTTATGGCATGTGGCATCGTCGTTGCCGGTTTGCGGGTCGCGACCCCGGGGCCGCGATGATCAGGGGGCGGTCGCGGCCGTCGCCGGCATGCCCGGCGCATCGAGATAGGCCGCGGCGAACTTCGTGGCGATCGTGTCGGGTGCGGTGTTGGTCTGGTTGGTGAGCACCGCCACGGTGAGGTGCTCATCCGGGAAATAATCGAGCTCGCTGAAGAAGCCGTTGATCCCGCCGGAATGGGCATAGCGGGTGCGGCCGAGATTCTTGCCGACAAACTCGCCAAAGCCGTAGCCATTACCCCAGTCGGTGAACATCGCCTTCAGCGCGGCCGCGCCGATCACCTTGCCGCCGTGCAGCGCCGCGACCCATGTCGCGAGGTCGTCCACGGTCGAATAGAGCGCGCCGGCGGCGTAGGGCAGGCTCATGTCGAGATAGTCGGCGTTGAACGCCTGGCCCCTTTTGATGTCATAGCCGCGCGCGCGCATCGGCAGTATCTCGGCGCTGACATCATAGCCGGTGTCGGCCATGCCGAGCGGCGCGAAGATGTGGGTCTTCAAATAATCGGCATAGCCCTGGCCCGAGACCTTCTCGACCACCATGCCGAGCAGGGTATAGCCCGTGTTGTCATAGGCGAACTTCGTGCCCGGTGCAAAGTCGAGCGGTTTGTCGCGGGTGAGCGCGACGACCTCGGCGGGGGTGCGCGCGTCATGCGCCTGCTTGTCGAAAAAGCCCGGAATGGCGGTGTAGCTCGGGATGCCCGAGCGGTGGGTGAGCAGGTGCCTGATTGTCACCTTCGACCAGGCGGCCGGCGCCTCGGGATAATAGCGCGCGATCGGATCATCGAGCGACAGCTTTCCCGCCTCCTGCAGCTGCAGGATCGCGGCGGCGGTGAATTGCTTGGTGAGCGAACCGATGCGGAACTTCGTCGTCGGGGTGTTGGCGACGTTCCACTCGCGGTCGGCAAGACCCCATGCCTCGCGGAACAGCGGCTTGCCGTCCCTCGTCACCAGCACCACGCCGCTGAAACGGCCCGCCGCCACCTGCCGCTCGACCTCGGCGCGCGCGCGCTCGGCCTGGGCGAAGGCGGGTGGCGCAGCGTTGAGGGTGAGGACTGCGGCGGCGATGGCGAGCCGGGTCATGCGACGTTTCGGAGGGTTCATCGGGAGCGGGTAGCGCATGGTCGATTTCGGTCAAGGAGGGTGGCTGCCATGGAGTATGGCACGTGGCACCGGGATGCGGGCCGATGGGCGCCGGTGGACGTCGTGCGATCGCATCGGCTACAGCGGGATGACTTTACCTTAACCCGTTCGTTTCGAGCGAAGTCGAGAAACGGCAACAGGCGCTCCGCCAGGTTTCTCGACTGCGCTCGAAACGAACGGACGGGGATGACTCCGACCCATGTCATCCCGCTCTAGCAGCATCCGGCGACGCCCCGGCGGCGCGTCGGATCGAAAGGCGTAACATCGTGACCAGCATCGCCATCATCGGGCCCGGCGCGATCGGCGCGACCGTTGCGGCGTGGCTCGCCCAGGTTCCCGGTCATGACGTGAGCCTGTGCGTGCGTACGCCGGTCGACGCGCTGGTGATCGAGACGCCGGGCGGGGCGATCCGCGCGACGCCGCGGATACTTGCCGATCCGGCGCAGGCGCGGCCGGTCGACTGGGTGCTGGTCGCGACCAAGACCTATGACGTTGCGGCGGCGGCGCGCTGGCTCGCGCCGCTGACCGGTGCCGCCACGCGGATCGCCATCCTGCAGAACGGCGTCGAGCATCGCGCGAACTTCGCCAGGCACGTTCCGCCGGAGCGGCTGGTGCCGGTGATCGTCGACATCCCGGCCGAGCGCTCGGCGCCGGGGCGGGTTCATCAGCATCGCTACGGCACGCTGACCGTGCCCGACGACGCGGCCGGCCGCGCGTTCGTCGCGCTGTTCGCGGGCACGTCGATCGACGCGCAGACCACGCCGGACTTCACCACCGCGGCGTGGCGCAAGCTGGCGATCAATTCGAGCGGGATCATCCTCACGCTGATCGACAAGCCGTTCGGCATCACGCAGGACGAGGGCGTGGCCGACGCGATCCGCGTGCTGGTCGCGGAATGCCGCGCGGTCGGGCTAGCCGAGGGTGCTGACCTGCCCGCGACATTGCCCGACGAGATCGTCGCCTATTACCGCGCCCAGGCACCGGCACTGCGCAATTCGATGCATAACGACCGGCTGGCCGGGCGGCCGATGGAGCTCGATGCGCGCGACGGGGTGATCGTGCGGCTGGGCGAGAAGCATGGCGTGCCGACGCCTGCGCATCGGTTGCTGGTGGCGTTGTTGAAGGCGGCGACCGCCTAAGTTGCTTGGGCTAAGGGCTATCGGAACTGGTGCGCTGTCGTCGCCGCGACGATATGAGAGCCCATGGATCGAGAAATCGCAGAACGTCTGATGTCCGCCGCATTGGCGTTGGACCAAGCGCTCGGCGGTATTGATACGGTGATTTCCAGTATGCCTGCCGGGCCGGAGCGCAAAGCATTTGCCCGCGCGCTCGGGGACGTATTCTTCCTGGTGAACGAAGGTTTCATTCGGCCGTTAGCCCGGGAATATCCCGAACTCGATCTGGAAGCTTGAGCGCTCGATTGCGCTTTTATGCCGTAAATTTCGCGCATTTAGAAAATTTCCCCGTGATGGCACCGCAATTCACTCGTCGCCGTAATTGAGTGATTACTGCAATTGCTGCCATCTCGCGCCAAAACTGCCGAGCTTGTCCTTCGCTACCTCCTTTTCGTACGATTTTAGCAATTCATCTGCACGATCCCTGACCCGGTTAGGTGATTTCAGTTCTGACTTGTAATCAAAAGAATCTCCGGCACGATCAACTTCGTAATTTAAATCGATCAGTAAAGAAGATATGATTGGATCAAGTGCAGATGACAGTTTATGCGCCCATTCTTCTTTTCCCATAATGGAGCTAGGATCTCGCAGTATGCCGTTTCCGGTGACGTCGTCGCTTAGAAGTCTGGATAGTACATATAATAAAAAAAATCTTGTCAGACGATAAGAGGAAAACGGTTTATTTTTAATCATTTCCATCTTTAACGATATGATCTGTGCCAGGGTCCACACAAATACTATGCGGTTGGCGTTTACTTCTGGCCTACCAAAGACTTCTCCGTAATCATCTTCAAATAGGCGATAAAGTTGGTGGCAGTTTCAAGGGCGGCGTAGGTCGAATGCAAGCAAAAGCGCGCCTGCCTCCTCGTTACTGAGAGCTATCTTAGCTTGAGGGGCTTCGCCTCTCTTTATGATATAATCAAATATTCCCTTAAATTTATTCTCAAAATCGCTTTTCAGGCGACTCTGTATTTGATGGTTCGCCTTCAGATCGCGAGATTTAATGGAATTTTGATTGTTGCTGATCTGCGTAATGGTCTTCGCAAGTTCCGGTTTGTTCTTTAATTCGATGACCCTGATCGGCAGCCTGAGAGCCTGATTCAAAAGTTTCTCAACTGATTGAGACTCTTGCGATTCTGCGGGTGATCATGCGGATGCTGGCGATGGTTGCCCATGCGGTCGAGCTTTCGATGGATCGTTCCCAGTC
>NZ_JAXOJP010000063.1:0-13217 GCF_036663795.1 Parasphingomonas halimpatiens | reverse complement strand
AAACCCGGCCCGGTCGTCATGCTCAACGGATGGCTCGAAATCCAGGCCGCTAAACGTGCCATCCAAACCCTCGGATACCAGACCAATGTGTGAATCTGGTAGCCCTGAAGGGGAGGGCCTATAGGTGCGGATCCGCGAGACGCGGTATGAGGTGAGGGCAATCCTGCGAGGGCAACGATGAAACGAACCGCATTCCTCGCCGCCGCGCTCCTGTTCGTCGGCCCGCTTCCCTCGGCTGCCCGCGCGCCGTCGCCGGCGCGGATCGAGGCGGCCGATCTCAACCGCCGTCTGCTCGCTGCCCCCTCGGCCACTGCGACGCTACGCGCCTGGTGCGCGGAACACGGCGTCGCCGATCCGGCAATTCACGCCGAGGTTATCAGAGAGACGACGCCCGCCGCGACCGCCCGGCAACGCCGCGAGCTCGCCGTCGGCGCGGACGAGCAGCTGGGCTATCGCCATGTCAGGCTGTCCTGCGCCGGCCATGTGCTGAGCGACGCGCAGAACTGGTATGTGCCGGCGCGGCTGACGCCGGCGATGAACCTCGCGCTCGACACCAGCGACACGCCGTTCGGCACCGTCGTCGCGCCGCTGCGCATCTCTCGTCGCACCCTCGCGTCGCAAATGTTGTGGCGCCACGGCGCGACGCCGCCGGCTGCGCTCTTCCGCCACCGCGCGCTCGTCCTCGACGCTGCCGGCCGTCCGATTGCGGAGGTGATCGAAACCTATCAGCGCGCGGTGATCGACCTGCGCTGACCTTCGCGGTGATTCACTTCACGCAGCGCGTCGCTGATGATGTGCGCCGAACGACTCGGCTTTTTCTCATCGTTGAAAAGCAAGCGATGCCGCGCGACGGGGTTTCTCCCTGTTCCGGCCCTATGCGGCTCCCTGTTCGCTCGACGGGGAGGCATTCTATATCATTGATATAAAAGGGAGCGCGGCGAAATGGACGGCGGAGATTCGGCCAAAAACGTCAAAACGCTGCGGAACAGGGAGTAACAGGGAGAATCTTCCGCCGAACAGCGAGATAACAGCGAGGTAACTGGGAGAAACAGCGAGTGCGTTGGCGCTGCGCGGCGCGGGCGTTGCGGAGCACCCCCGGATCGGCCTAGGCTGTCATGATGAAACCATGGCTCCGCTATCTCACCTGTGCCCTTGTCGGCATCGCCGCCGGCAGCGGCCTTGCCGGCTGGAGCGTTCGCGCCGGTGCGCTCGGTTCCGGCGTGTCGATCGGCCCTTGGGTGACCGGGATCGATTTCGGGACGGCACAGGCGAGCGCCATGACGCGCGCGGTCGTCGCGCTGCGCGGCTTGCTCGCGCTGCCCGCGTCGGAGGCGCGCTATTACACCGCCGCGACCGACGATGCCGGTCAGCCGCTCGACGGTCGCTGCCGCTATCGCCTCTCCGGCGGCGCGCTGCCCGCGAAATGGTGGAGCATCACCGTCTATGATCATGCCGGCTATCTCGTGAAGAACGACGCCGGGGTCTATTCGGTCGGCAGCGCCGCGCTCGCTCCCGACGAGCAGGCGCGCTGGAACATGGTGTTGTCGCCCGATCGCCAACCGGGGCACTGGCTGCCGACCGGCGGGATCGATCATGTCGAATTGACGCTGCGCGCCTATTTGCCGGCCGATGCCGGGCGCGGCAACCTGGCGCGTACGCAATTGCCCGCGATCACGCGGGAGGCCTGCGCATGATCCGCCGCTGGGGCCCGCCTGTGCTGCTCGGCCTGGTGCTGGCCGGCGTCGCGCATCATGTCACCCTGGTGCAGACGCCGCGTGTCCTGATGAGCATGGCGACCTGGCGCATCGCGAGCGCGGGTGGCACCAACAGCCTGTTCCAGTCGCCGCTCGCCACGTCGGACTCGCGTGCGATCGTCCGGCTGAGCCCCGATCTGGCCTATTCGTCCTGCCCGTTCGACCTGTCCAAGGGGCCGGTGCTGATCGACGTTGCGCCGGTGCCCGCGCTCTATTGGTCGCTGTCGGTGTTCGATCCGCGTACCGACGTCGCGTTCGTGCGCAACAACGTCCAGGCCGGCGGCAACCCGATCCGCGTCGCGCTGATCGGCGACAGCGGGGGGCAGGCGCCGCTCGGTTACGAGCCGGTGCCGATCAAGGGCGATAGCGGCATTGCGCTGGTGCGCATCCTGATCGACGACCGCGCGCGCTTCCCGCAGATCGACGCGGCGCGTAAGGCGAGCGCCTGCCGGACGATGTCGCCGCGCTGACGACGCTCAGGCGTAGAGCTTGCCGAAGCGCTCGTTGAACTCGTCTTCCTTGCCGAAGCGCAACAGGCTTGCCTGGGTGCGCCACTGCTCGCGCGTAATGAACCCCGCCGGAACGCCAAGCCGCTGCTCGAGCGCCATTTCGTCCTCCTGCGACAGCTGGACGATGTCGTCATAGGTGGTGACGCCTAACGCGAAGAGGCGGTTGGTGATGAGCGTATCGACGCCGCGGAGCCTGTTCAGATTGTCGCGGCGGCCCGAGCCGAACCATGACTTGGCCGGTTCCGCGGAAGCGGTGTCGGCCGGAACCGGCTCGGCGACCACCGGCAATGGCTCCTCGCGGGGCTCAACGGTGGCGACGACAGGCTCGTGGGTGGTGGCGACGACGGGCTCGTCGGCGGCGGTCGCCGCTTCGATGATCGGTTCGTTGACCGTCGGCTCCTGTTCGACGGCGGGCGGGATCGACTCGTTCGCGTCGGTCGCTTCGACTGGTGTGGCGCCATGCGGCGGCTCGTGAATCTCCTCGAACACGGCCTCCTCGACGAGCGGCGCGGTATGGGCTTCCTCGCTCAGCGCGACAGGCGCGGTCGTCGTCACGGGCTCGTGCGTCTGCTCGAGCAAGGCCGCTTCGATAGCCGGCGGTTCCGACGTAGCATGTGCCGCATCGCTGGCAGGCTCGGGAGCCACATCATGTACCGCTTCGGCGTGAACCTCTTGCGCCTGCACCGCGTCCGCGACGGCCTCCTCGGCGGAGGCGGCTTCCGGTGTGATCGGCGCGACCGCGGTCGCGTCGCTCTCGACGTGGTCCGGCAGCGCCGCATCTTGCAAATCGTCGGGTTCGGGCGCCGGCTGCGCGACGCTGAGTTCTGGAACCGGGTCGGGCGCGCGCAGCGGCGTGATGCCGCTGATCGGCGCGGGCGGCAGTTCGGATAGCGCATGCTCGACGCTCGCGATCGGGCGGGCTGCGGCACTGTCGGCGGTCGATTCGGGCGCGATCGGCAGCGGTGTGATCGGGGCCACCGGCGCTTCGACAGAAGTCGTCGCGACCTCGGTCACCGCGGCTTCCGTCTCCGGTTCGCCACGCAGTTGCTCGACCGGCGGTTCAACGACGGTGACCGGCGCGGGAGGGGGCGCAGGCGGGACGATCGTCAGCGGCACGACCGCGGCCGTGCGCGTTGCCGAGTCGGCGATCCCGGCCTTCAGCTTGGCGATGCTGGCGAGCGCATCGGCATGCTGCCGCTGCAGCGAGCCGACGTCGCGCTCCAGCTCGGCAACGCGCTGCCGCGCGGCGCGCAGCTCGTTGTCGGCGCCTTCGGCATAGCTGGCATATTCCTCGCGCTCCTCGTCATAGAGCCGACGCCATTTGCCGCCGCCGGTCAGGCTGGCGATCATGAAGGTGATCGCCGCCAAGGCGAGCAGCACGATGATGACGATGTTCGTTGGATTGCCGAGCGACATGCCTGTGATCTTCCCCGGATCGATACGAAGCGTTAACGATCTTTGCCGCGAACGGCGCTTCGTAGCAAGCGGGATGCTCGGTGCTAGACGCCGTGTTTGAAGGCGTCGGAAATCGAGCAGGCGGCCGGCCCGAGGATGACGACGAACAGCGTCGGCAGGATGAACAGGATCAGCGGCACGGTCATGATCGCGGGCAGGCGCGCGGCCTTTTCCTCGGCGCGCATCATGCGCTCGTTGCGGAATTCGGCCGACAGCACGCGCAGCGCCGATGCCAGCGGCGTGCCGTATTTCTCGGTCTGCACCATGGTTGTGACCACGCCCTTCACCGCGTCGAGCTTGACGCGCATGGCGAGATTCTCGAACGCAGCGCGGCGTTCGGACAGGAAGCCGAGCTCGATCGCGGTCAGGGTGAATTCGTCGCCCAACTCGGGATAGGCCTTGCCCAGTTCCTTGGCGACGCGGTGGAAGGCGGCGTCGACCGTGAGTCCCGCTTCGGCACAGATCACCAGCAGATCGAGCGCATCGGGCAGCCCCTTGCGGATCGCGTCCGAGCGCTTCTTGACCTTGTTGTTGAGGAAGATGTCAGGTGCCTTGTAGCTGACGATGAAGGTGATCGCGACCAGGCCGTAACGCTTGATCGGCGTCCAGTCGGAAAAGCTGTCGGTGCCGTAGACGAGGTAAACCATCAGGCTGCCGAACACGATCGGCAGGACGAGCCGGCCGAAGATGACCGCGACGGCCCATTCCTTGGAACGGATCCCGGCCTGCATCAGCTTGATCTGCGCTGCCTTGACCTGGCTTTCCTGCAACACCTTGAGGTTGGACAGCAGCGAGCGAATGCGATCGGTCGTCTGGTTCTGCTTGACCAGCTTGGCGCGACGCTTGGTCGAGGCGGTGATGCCCGCCTTGAGCTGTTCGCGGCGGTCGTTGAGCGCCTTGACCCGCTTGGTCATCGGATCGCGGACCGTGGTGACGGCGTAGATCGCGAGCAGCACGGCGAACGCCGCTACCCCGGAAAGCAGGGTGGCGACCCAGAGGACGTCGACGCCGAGGATGGTGGGGCCGTGAGCTGCCATGGTCATCAGATCTCGAAGTTGATCATCTTGGCCATGATGAAGGCACCGATGCCCATCCACAGCATGCCGCCGGCACCCGCGACCATCAGCCGCTGGTCGATGAAGAAGGTCTGCATGTAACTGCCGTTGATCATCCAGATCATGCCGAAGACGATGAACGGCAGCGAGCCGATGATATAGGCCGACGCCTTGGATTCGGACGACATTGCCTTGATCTTGAGCTTCATCTGGCCGCGCATGCGCAGCACGGTCGCCAAATTGGCGAGCGTCTCGGCGAGATTGCCGCCGGTCTCGCGCTGGATTGCGATGGTGATGCAGAAGAACTGGAATTCGGGCGTGCCGAGCCGGTCGGCGGTGTCCTGCAAGGCCGCGTCCATCGTGCGGCCGATCTTCATCTTGTCGGACACCGTGCGGAATTCCTCGCCGACCGGCCCTTCGACCTCGGCGCCGACGACACCGATCGTCTCGCTGATCGGCAGGCCCGAGCGCAGGCCGCGCACCAGCAGTTCGATCGCGTCGGGGAACTTGGCGTTGAACTTGGCGCCGCGCCGCTTGATGAAGAAGCCGACGACCATGTGCGGAATGCCGGCGCCGAGGATCAGCCCGACGAACAGCGCCAGGAGGATGGGTAGCCCCTTGATCGCCAGCAGCAGGCCGACGACCAGCGTGATCCCGACCGTCGCCATGCCATATTGGCCGACGGTCCAGTCCTTGCCGGTCATCGCCAGGCGCTTCTTGAGCACGGCCGGGCGGGGTAGGAAGCGCATCGCGGCGGCGTCGACGCGGTTGCCGCGGCTCTGCGTGATGCGGCGCATCTGCGCCTCGACCGCAACGCCGGCGGATTCGCTGTGCCGCGCACGCATGGCCGTCATGCGACGCGCGCTGGCGCGCGCCGGGGAGGGCCCGTTGAACGCGAGCGCCAGCAGCCCCAGGACCAACAGGGCCCCGCCACCGAGCATGAGGATCGACATCACTGGCATGACGGTACTAAGCGCTCCGCGTCGTTACCGTTTGGTTTATTTGGCCTTGGCCGCACGCTTTGGCATGAACGATTTCAGATCGGCGAACTTGCCCATCAGCGACGTCCCGGCGTTGGTCGGCTTCTTCTTGGCTGCGCCCGGCGTCGTGTCTGGCTCATAGCCCAGCGCCATCAGCCGGTTGGCGAGCTCTACCATCGGCGCGACCGTCTTGGTGCCCTTGCCGGCATCGGCGAAGGGCTTGCCGAGCTTGGCCGACTGCGCGGCGAGCTTGGCGTCGAACGGAATGAGCACGTCGATCTTGCGTTCGATCGAGCCTTCGAAGTCCTTGCGGTTGATCTCGATCGCGCCGCTCGCATGGACGCGGTTGGCGACGACGAAGACCTGCGTTTGCGGCGCATTCGACTTGAGCCACGACAGGATGCGGATCGTGTCGCGCGCCGCGGCCAGCGTCAGCTCGGTCACCACCACCGCCGCCTGGATGTCGGCGATCAGGTGCGGATGCTGGACCAGCATGTTGCGCGGCAGATCGACCACCGTGCATTCAAACGCGGCGCGCATCTCTTCCTGCAACTGGTAGAAGGCGCTGCCGTCGGTCACCAGCGGCGAGTTGATCGGCGCCTCGGCCGAGAGCACCGACAGCGTCTCGCTCGACTTGACCATCGCGCGTTCGATGAACAGGCCGTCGATGCGGCTGGGATTCTCGATCGCATCGGTCAGGCCGCGACCCGGCTCGAGATCGAGCGCCAGCGCGCCGGTGCCGAAATGAACGTCGAGATCGAGCAGCGCGGTGGTACGCTTGCCCTTCTCGCTCAGCATCCAGGCGATCGAGGTCGCCATGGTCGACGCACCGACACCGCCGCGCGCGCCGATGAAAGCGGTGGCGCAATGCGGCCGCTCGGTGCTCGAATCGCTGGCCTTGGGCGTGTTGAGGGTGATCTGCGCATGGGTGAAGGCTTCGCGCAGCACGTCGGGATTGAGCGGCTTGAGCAGATAGTCCTGGATGCCGCTAACGACGAGGTCGCGGTAGAGTCGCACATCGTTGACCTGGCCGGCGGCGATCACCACCGTGCCCGGCTCGCAGACTTCGGCGAGCGCGTTGATGTCGTTGAGCGGGTCGCCCGATTCGGAAAGGTCGACGAACAGGATCATCGGGCTGGCCGAAACCGAGAGCGACTGCACGGCATTGCGCAGACCGCCCTTGTTCACCTTTTCGGGCGCCCAGCCCATCTCGACCGCGACAGGGCGGATCGCCTCGGCGGTGGTCTCATCGCAGACATAGGCAACGAAGGGCTCTCGCTGGCCGACTCGACCCGGATTGAACGGCGCGTTCATGTTACTTGCCCCCTGCGCTTTCGCTCTTCACGACCGTGCCGCCGCCGCCGGTCGGCGCGGCCTTGCGATAGAGATCGATCGCCTTGGTGGCGGAAGCCGGATCGATCGTATCGGCACCCGGCTGACCGCGCACCAGATCGACCGGATTGGCGATCATGGCGGCAAGGTTGGCGTTGATCGCGCAACCGTGGTTGGAGGAGGTGTTGCTTTCGAATTCGGGCTCGCCGGTCCGGCTGAAGTCCGGGCAACCCGGAACCGTGGCCTTGGTGCGGCTGACGACGACACGCGCCGTTCCCGGGGCGATCGCAGCGCCGGTCACGGGCGTATCGTCGGACAGCAACAGACCGTAGCGCGCGAGCTGCGCCGAAACATCGTCGCGCACGCCGCCGCCATAAGGATTGGGATCATCGACCGTGACATGGTCGCCATAGCCGAGGTGCAGCGAGGCCATCCAGCCCGCAAGGCGCTGGGCCTCGCCGGGGGCGAGACCACGGTTGGCGGTATTGACGTCGAACACATAGTCGGTCCGGCTGACGACTGGCTGATGGACCGATTCGAGCCCGCGATTCTGCGTCCCGCCACAGGCGCCGAGCAGGAGCATCGGCGCAAAGCTGGCGATGGTAAGGCTGCGCTTGAACATGGGGATCATCCTCGCGGGGCTCAAAGATTGAAGCCGGGCGTTGCCGTGGCGGCGCCCTTCCTGGCTTTGGGTTGCGGTTGCGGCGCCATCGTCGCGGCGGGTTCCTCGCGGCGGACCGGCTGGGTCGGTGCCGGTGCGGGCGGGGCGCTTTGCACGGGCGGCGTGGCCGGAAGCACCGGTGCATTGGCACCGAAGGCGGGCTCGCCGCCGCTCGGTGCCGCGACGCTTGGCTTGGGCCGATCGCCGCCAGTCGTGCCGCCACCCAGCTGGCCGAGCAGGACGCGGCCAAGATCGGTCGGCGCCTTGTAGCCGTCGGTCGGCAGCACGATGTCGTTCGCGTTGACCGGCTTCACCAGATACGGCGTGATGACGATGACCAGTTCGGTCTCGTCGCGCTGGAAGGCGGTCGAGCGGAACAGCGCGCCGAGAACCGGCACGTCCGAGACACCGGGAGTCTTGTCGATCGAATTGTTGTGCGTGTTGGACAGCAGGCCGGCGATCATGAAGCTCTGGCCCGAGCCGAGCTCGACGGTCGTCTCGGCGCGCCGCGTGGTCAGCGCCGGGATCGTGGTACCACCGATCGTCACGGCGCCCTGCGAGGAAAGCTGCGAAACCTCGGGTCGGACACGAAGCGAGATGCGGCCGTCCGACAACACGGTCGGCGTGTAGGCGAGGCTGACGCCATATTGCTTGTACTCGACCGAGACGGCGCCGAGCCCCTGGCTGACAGGGATCGGGATCTCGCCGCCCGCAAGGAAGGTGCCGGTCTCGCCGGACAGCGCGGTCAGGTTGGGATTGGCGAGCGTCGAGACCTGGCCGTCGCGCTCGCCAAGGTCGAGCGCGCTCAGCACATCGAGGCCGAACAGCTTGCCGGCAAAACCGAGCGAAGTCCGCGCCGCGCTTGCCAAATTGCTGAAATTGTAGGCGGTTCCCGAGTTGGGATAGACGAACTGGCCGAGCTTGGGGTCGAACGGCAGGCTGATCGTTCCGGCCGGGAAGCCGAATTTCGACGAGGCGTCGAGCATCGGCAACGCCGACGTGTCGACATTGCCGATCGTGCCGACGCTGCGCCCCGAAGCGACGCCGAACAGGAACCCGCCAGTGGTGTCGCGGGTCTGCATGTTGGCGCCGATATTCTTGACGAAGCTGCGGCTGACCTCGGCGAAGCGCACTTGCAGGTTTACCTGCAGCGGTGTCGCGGTGCGTAGCCGCGACAGGACCTTGACGGCGTCGCCGACATAGGCCTGGACGAGGCGCTCCGCCTCAGCACCGTCACCGGGCGATCCGATCGTGCCGGTCAGCAGGATCAGGCCGTTCATCGTCGTGGCGACGATGTGCGACTCCGGCATCGCCATGTTGAGCATCTGCTGGATCGAATCGAAGTTGTTGCCGACGCGGACCGTGGCGGAATAGACCACCGCGCCGCCCTTGGCGGTCGCCGAGATCGTCGTCTCGCCACCCTTCTTGCCGAAGACATAGATCAATGTCGGCGAACGGACCTGGACGTCGGCGATCGATTCGTCGGCGACGAACAGGTCACTCATCGGCCGGGGCAGGGTTACCAGTCGCCCGCGGCCGGTGTTGACCTGGAGGACGGGCGAGGCGTTCGCGTTTTGCGCCGGGGCGACGGATGGCGCGGTGCCGATCGTGGCCGTGGCAAGCGCGGCGGCCAATGGCCAGCCGAGCGATTTCCTGGACGTACGCATCCTACTTGTTCCCCCCGACCGCTACATCGGTCACGTTCACGCCGCGTGCCACGTGCACGATCGGCCCCCGCGCCACGGCGGATCCTGGATATGCGCCTGCGCCCGGCGCGGTCGCGCCACCCGCAACGCCGCCGACGGCGAGCGTGACAGGAGGCTTGCCGGGCACCGTGCGGCGCTGGAAGCGCGAGACGTCGGCGCCCGTGGCGAAAGTCGAATTGCCCGTTTGAGGCTGGGTCGCGAGCTGGACCAGCATGGCCTTTTCGGACTTGGGATCGGTACCTTCGGGCACACGGACATCACCGCTGGCGATCGCCTGTTCGAGTTCCTGTCCGTTGTCGGCGAGACTGCGCAACGACAGCGACAGCGAGCCGAGGGTCTGCGCAACGGCGATCTGCTCGGCGATCTTGGGTGTCGCCTCGATCGTCACGTTGGAGAAGGTCTTGACGATCGACTTGCCATCCTCGCCGGTGGTGTTGTCGGTGCGCTGGTCGGTCGCCAGCACGCGCAGGTTGCGCATCACCGTTTCGGAAACCTTGAGCGGCGGGCCGTCGCCGCCGCCCGGGACGGTCTGCGTCAGCACCAGATCGATCCGGTCGCCCGGAAAGACGAAGCCGGCGACGCCGGTCTGCACGGACACCGGCACGGTGACGGCGCGCATGCCCGGGCCGAGCGCCGCGGCGAGGAAGCCACGATCGCCGGGCTTGACCAGCATGCCCTGGGTGATCGGCGCACCGGCGGTGATGGCATTGCGCACCACGGTGCCCTGAAGCGATTTCAGGTCGGTGGTCGACTTGATGAAATACGCCCCGTCGACCAGTTCCTTGGGCCAGGGCTGAAATTTGAGTGCGGTGGCGTCGAGGATCGTGCCGATCGGCAGTGCGCGGGTTGCGACGAGAACCTCGGGGCCATCGACTTGCGCCGCCGCGGCGGCCGCGCTGGCGGTCGGTGCGGCGCTGCCCGAAATCAGGCTGCGCGCCATGAACGCGGTCAGGCCGGCGACGAGCAGCGCACCTACCAGGAGAATGATCTTGCGACTATCCATGACGTATCTGGCCTTTCGGGCGCGGCGCGATTGATGCCGCGTTAATCATCACGACAAGTGGTTAATAAGTGGTTCGCGAATCGCGATGAGTCCGGCGATCGCGATGGCGACGCCATAGGGAATCTCGGGCACGCCCTCCTTGCGCAGGACGCGTCGCTCCACGACGAGGATCATCGTCAGCGCGCCCCCGAGCAGCGACATCACGATCAACATCCATGTCAGCGCCTCGAAGGGCAGCCACAAAGCGAGCGCGCCGATCATCTTGACGTCGCCACCGCCCATCCAGTTGCAGTAGAAGGCGACGCAGAATAGCGCGAAGACCACGCCACCCAGCGCCAGCTGGATGGCGATGTCGGGCATCAGGGCAAGGCCGTTCGACCACCACCAGAGCGGTGCCAAAGCGAGGATCGCGGCATTCTTCCAATTGGCGATTTCACGTGTGCGCGCGTCTTCGATGCCCGCCGACACGAGCAGCAGCACGAGCGCTGCCAGGAGCGCGATATTCAGATTGAAGCCACCCATCGGTAATTTGTCTAGACGCCAGGGCTTTCCAAAAAGTAACCAGCCGCATGGTTTCCCCGACACTGTATCGCCGCGCGATCCCCGCCGGTGCCCGCGTCTCGCACTGGACCGGCCCCGACGGCTGGAACTTTCGTCGCTTCGACTGGCCGGCGGAGGGCACGCCGCGTGGCTCGATCCTGTTCCAGGCGGGTCGCGGCGACCTGTTCGAGAAATATCTTGAAGCGATTGCGCACTGGCATGGCCAAGGTTGGTCGATCACGTCGCTCGACTGGCGCGGGCAAGGCGGGTCGGGCCGGGTTTCGTCCGATCCGCATGTCGGCGACATCGACGATTTCGCGACCTTCGTTTCGGATCTTCGCGCATTCTGGGCGACCTGGGCACCGCAGGCGGCTGGCCCGCAGGTCGTGATGGCGCATTCGATGGGCGGCCACATCGTCCTGCGCGCGCTGGTCGAGCAAGCAATTACGCCGGTTGCCGCAGTGCTCATCGCGCCGATGCTGGGGCTGCACAGCCCGGTCGGTGCCACGCTCGGCGAAAGGCTCGCGCGCCTTCTCGGTGGTGTCGGCAATTCGTCGCGCGCGGCGTGGAAGGGCAACGAGGTCCCGGCGCTGCGCGAGACGCGGCTCGCGCTGTTGACGCATGATCCGAGCCGATACGAAGACGAACTTTTCTGGCAGCAATCCAATCCCGCGCTGGTGCTCGGGCCCCCGAGCTGGCGCTGGGTGATGCAGGCATTCGCATCGACGCGCCTGTTGCGCGCCGATCCACGACTCAAGACAATGCGCGTGCCGGTGCTGATGCTGGTCGCCGATGCCGACCGCCTGGTCGATCCCAAGGCCGCGCTGACGGTTGCGGCCAAGCTGCCCGACGTGCGCGTGGTTCGCTTCGGCAAAGAAGCAGCGCACGAGGTGCTGCGCGAGGTGGATTCGGTGCGCAATCGTGCGATCGGCGAGATCGATCTGTTCCTCGCCGCACGTGCGCAACGAGGCTGATCGCTTGGCGCGTTACGACATCGCGATCATCGGCGCCGGAATTGCCGGGGCCAGTCTGGCGGCGGCGGTGGCGGCGCAGGCCAGCGTCGTGATTCTCGAGACCGAGGAGCGGCCTGGCTTTCATGCCACCGGTCGTTCCGCCGCCTTCTGGTCAGAAACCTATGGTGGCCCGCATGTCCAGCCGCTGACCTCGGCGTCGGGAGACGCACTGAACGCCGGCGGATTTCTCGACCCGCTCGGTTCGCTGCAAATCGGCCGCCGCGACGACGCGGCGAAGATCGACGCATTCCTTGCCGAGTTCGAGGGCAGCGGTGTGATCCTTGATGCGGTGGACCCGCATGGCATCGTGCCCGGGCTGCGCGCCGAGTGGACGCTTGGCGTGCTGGAGCAAAGTTGCGCCTATATCGACGTCGCGGGATTGCACGCCGCGTTCCTTGCCACGGCGCGGAGACATGGCGGGCAATTGCTGCTCGGCAGCGCCATGCGCGGCGCCGTACGCGCAGGCGATGCGTGGCGGATCGACATCGGGAACGACGAGCCGATCGTGGCGACGATCCTGGTCGATGCCGCGGGGGCATGGGCCGACCAGGTTGCAGCGCGTGCGGGAGTCGCGCCGCTGGGGATCAGCCCCTTTCGGCGAACCATGGTGCAGTTGCGCACCGATCCGGCGCCCCCGGAGAAACTGCCGCATGTCTCCGACATTGGCGGCACCTTCTACTTCAAGCCCGAAGCTGGCGGGCGACTATGGCTCAGTCCGCATGACGAGATTGCCGCCGAACCGGGCGATGCCCAGCCCGAGGAGATCGACGTCGCGATCGCGATCGATCGCTTCGAGCGTGCCGTCGACTGGCAGGTCGAGCGAGTCGAGCATCGCTGGGCCGGCTTGCGCAGCTTCGCGCCCGATCGCTTGCCCGTCTACGGGTTCGATCCGACGGCGCCCGGCTTCTTCTGGTGCGCAGGGCAGGGGGGCTTCGGCATCCAGACCGCGCCGGCGGCGGCGGCGCTGGCGGCATCGTTGCTGCTCGGTGTCTCGCCTGAAGCCTTCGTCGCTGCGATCGATCCCACGCGATATGCGCCGGACCGTTTTCGTTCGCTGGCGTAACGAAACAGCGCGCGCTAGTCTCGACCGGCCCTAAGAGCCTGATTCAAAAGTTTCTCAACTGATTGAGACTCTTGCGATTCTGCGGGTGATCATGCGGATGCTGGCGATGGTTGCCCATGCGGTCGAGCTTTCGATGGATCGTTCCC
>NZ_JAXOJP010000062.1:0-13928 GCF_036663795.1 Parasphingomonas halimpatiens | reverse complement strand
GTGACGGTGCCCATGCGCAGCCCGAACAGCTTGAGCAGGCCGCGCAACTGGTTCGCCATCGCCTGTCGCGCCTGGATCAGATGCTCGTGGATCTTCAGGCGCGCGCGGTCGATATGCCCGGCCTGCCGCGCAAGGACATGCAGTGGCTGTTCAACACCAGCGCGACGACGGGACCGCAGGAAACTTTCACCCAGCTCACCGCAACCGAGCCGACCAGCGGCTTTGGCGAGGTCTTCCAGTATAACAATCTGATGGCGAGCGCGGCGGGCTATCTCGCGGCGCACATCCTCTATCCGGACCTGGAGCTGGGCGCCGCTTATGACAAGGCGATGCAGCAGCGCATCTTCGATCCGCTCGGCATGTCGGCGACGACGCTGAGCAACGCCCGGGCGGTGGCGGGCAACTGGGCGCGGCCCTATGACACCGATCTTGCCGGCAAGGTCGCCCCGGTCGACATGCGCTTCAACGACACGATCGCGCCCTACCGCCCGGCGGGCGGCGCCTGGTCGTCGGCGCACGACATGGCGCGCTATGTGATGGACGAGCTCGCCACGGGCCAGCTGGCCGGCGGCAAGCGGCTGGTCTCGGCGCAGAATCTGCTGGCGCGGCGCGTTCACAATGTGCCGATCGGCGAAAATGCCTGGTACGGCATGGGCCTGGAGGACGATGCCAGTTCGGGCGTGTCGGTCATCGAGCATGGCGGCAGCCTGTTCGGCTACAAGAGCAACTGGTTCGCGGTGCCCAGCGCCGGGGTCGGCGTGGTCGTGCTGACCAATTCGGACGACGGCTATGCGCTGACCAATGCGGTCAAGCGGCGGCTGCTCGAGATCCTGTATGACGGCAAGCCCGAGGCGGCCGAGGATGTGGCGAGCACGGCCACGCGGTCGGCGGCGGCGTTGGCCAAGTTCCGCAGCGAGGTGACCCTGCCCGTCGCCCCCGCCCTCGCCGACAGCGTGATCGGCAGCTATGCCAATGCTGATCTCGGCCCGCTGACGATCGCGCGCGAGGGCGGCAAGCTGATGATGCGGGCGACGTCGATCTGGTCGGAGATCGGCACCAAGACAAACAAGGACGGCACGACTTCGATCGTCACGATCGACGCGGGCTTTGGCGGCGCGGACATGCTGATCACCAAACGCGACGGCAAGCGCGCGCTGGTGCTGAACGATGCGCAGCATGAATATGTGTTCGTCGACACCAAGGGGTGACGAAGGCGGGGTCGGTCTTCGCAGGCGGAGTCACGGGTTGCGCGGCAGCGTGCGAAAGAGCGGTGCGCCTTGGGGCGGGATATCCAACGGAGCCCGATGGCAAAGGCGCGGCTAGCCCCTTCCCCAACCCCTCCCGCAGGTGGGAGGGGAGTCATTAGCGGATACCGTCAGCGGCCGGCCCCGGCGAAATAGCGCGTCGGGGGCATGCCGAAGAACGCCTTGAAGTCGCGGATGAAGTGGCTCTGATCGCAATAGCCGAGGTCGAGAAACTGGCGCAGCTCGCTGTACGGGCGGTGCTCGAGCGCGGCGAGCATGCGGGCGAGGCGGTGGCGGATCAGCAGCGCCTTTGGCGTGACGCCGAACAGACGCAGGCACAGCCGCTTGAGCTGGACCGGGCTCATGCCGAGCGCTTCGGCAAGCTGGGCGGCGGTGCTCACGTCCTCGCTGCGCAGCAATTGCTGCAGCCGCACGACGCGGTCGCTGGCGGCGAGCACGGTCTTGACGCCGAGCTGGCGCAGGAAAAAGGTCTCGTCGCGGCGCGGCTGGACGATGGGCGGTGCGGGCTGCGGCGAAAGCGCGAACCGTCCGTCGCGCAGCGCGGCGTTCGCCAGGAGGCCGGGAACGGGCAGCCCTTCGCCGGTCGGTGTTGGATAATGGCGCGATGTCATTGAAATCCCCGCTATCGCCACGATTGATCTGGCGAGGCGGGGAATCGCCCGTGGACGAGGGGGCGTCATCCTCCATATGGAGGATGGGGTGTGGATTGGACCGAGCCCCGTGACATCTTTGCCGATGGCCCGCGGTTTCCCCTTGCTGGCTTGGATGGTTCGAAAAATCGCCCCGCGATGCCCTCGCCGGGCGCGGGTATTCGATTATGATGGCGCGTGCCGGCGACGTCCTGCAATCTCCCGGAAACCGCTTACCGAGGCCCCTTCATGAAGCTTCCTCTTGCCGTCGCGCTCACCTGCCTGCTTGCCACCGCCACCCACGCCGCCGACACGCCCGCCAAGGCCGAGGCGCCCGCGACGGCGGCACCGCTGTTCAAGCCGGACGAGGTAGCGTCGAGCGGCACGGTCACCGTGAGCGGCGCGCGCATCGCCTATCGCGCGGTGGCCGGCACTTTGGTGGTGCATGGCAAGGGCTGGGAGGATACCGACGCGATCGAGGCCAGGGGCAGCGACGACAAGGACAAGGTGAAGGGTGAGGCCCGGGCCGAGGCGGCGATGTTCTACGTCGCCTATTTCCGCAACGGCGTGCCGTCGGGCGATCGTCCGATCACCTTCGTGTTCAACGGCGGGCCGGGATCGTCGTCCGTGTGGCTGCACATGGGGGCGTTCGGCCCGGTGCGCGTGGTGGCGGCGGACGCTACGCACGGTGCGCCGGCGCCCTATGCGACGGTCAACAACGATGCCAGCCTGCTCGACGCGAGCGACCTGGTGTTCATCGATGCGCCCGGCACCGGTTTCAGCCGCATTGCCGGGCCGGACAAGGACAAGGCATTTTACGGCGTCGACCAGGACATCCGCGCCTTTGCGCAGTTCGTCACGCAGTTCCTGACCAAATATGATCGCTGGAACTCGCCCAAATATCTCTTCGGGGAGAGCTATGGCACGATGCGCGCCGCCGGGTTGACGCTCGCGCTTCAGAAGGAGTCGGTCGATCTCAACGGCGTGATCCTGCTGTCCGATATTCTCAGCTGGGACCTGATGCCCGACGATCCGCAGACCAATCCGTCGGTCGACCTGCCCTATATCGTCGCGCTGCCGACTTATGCCGCGACCGCCTGGTACCATCGCAAGCTGGCCGACCGGCCCGACGACCTGACCGCGCTGCTGACGCGGGTCGAGGCGTTCGCGACCGGCGACTATGCCCAGGCGCTGATGCAGGGCAACGCCCTACCCGAGGCCGAGCGCCAGCGGATCGCGACGCAGCTGGCGGCGTTCACCGGGCTGCCGGTGGCCTATCTGCTCAAGACCAATTTGCGGATCGAATATGGCGCGTTCCAGAAGGAGCTGCTCGCGGAGCAAGGGCTGACGACGGGCACGCTCGACACGCGCTACACCGGGGCGACGCTTGACGCGCTGAGCAAGGTGGCGGATTACGATCCGCAAAGCTCGGCGCTGGGCGGCGCCTATGTCGGGAGCTTCAACCATTATGTCCGCGAGACGTTGCATTATGGCGCCGAGCGCGCGTTCAAGCCGGGGATCGATATTTATGGCGACTGGGACTATCGCCACAAGCCGCCGGGCGCCGGCAAGCCGCTGATCGCGCTGCCCAACGTCCTGCCTGACCTCGCCGTGGCGATGAAGCAGAACCCGGCGATGAAGGTGATGGTCAATGGCGGCTATTTCGACGTCTCGACGCCCTATTTTGCCGGCATGTTCGAGCTGCGGCATTTGCCGGTGCCGGCGGCACTGCAGGGGAATATTTCTTATCGATATTATCAGTCGGGGCACATTGTTTACGCGCATCTGCCGGCGCTGCGTGCGCTGCACGACAATGTCGCGGCGTTCATTCGGGGGAGTGGGGGTGCGGGGCGGTAGGAGATACTGATTGATGGGGCTGGAGTTACAAAAGCTGCATGACGGCAAGCGCTCCAATTGTGGTCATTGCCGGGCAATGTCGACGCGTCGCTGCATTGGTTAAAGATGATTCGGCTGACTGGTAAAAGATACCAACCATATCCCACACCTCTTACCCGCTATATTAATTTATTGTGCAATAATTTCTTTGTATTTATCTAATACAGCAGCATAACTTTTTATCATTGTGGGAGGACATATAAATTCCATATTGTTTACCAATAATCTATCTTCTAATGCTTCAACATTGATAGTTTTATCGGCGTCAAATTTTATGAACATATATTTGCCGTCGACAGATTGAGCCAAGAGATTTACACTTAAAGAAATCCAGCTCCCCCTGCTAAGCCAAGTGTAAATTTCTACTGGTTCACGTATTTTGTCGGTAATTTCTATCAGAACATCACCGTCGTTGGCACTGCCCCTCGACATCCACGCAAGGCCTTCTCCGCCATGCTGATCAAAAAGCGACATGAGCGCCTGATGCCTTCGCCGAAACTCGGCGTTGGATAAGCCTTTTAGGGTACTCAGTGTGACCTCCCCCATTGAAGCATGAAACTAAAAAGAGGCTGTAAGCTGCCGGACCACTACCCGCCACTTTTCCTCGTTCCGAAGCACGAATAACGAGCGCCCGGCCTGATAGGCGACCGGCGAGTTCCCGCGGAGAAAGGTGCCGCGCCGGGCCTTCCCATCCCCGTCACCAGCAGCCCATCGCTCACTCCTTCGCCGCTCCGCGATCGATCGTGACATTGGCGAGCAGTGCGACGACTTCGGCCTGGCGGGCGCAGCCGGTCTTGTCGAGCACCTGGCGCAGTTGCGAGCGGACCGTCGAGATGGCGACGTCGCCGGCGGCGGCGATCTCGTCGAGCGTGTCGCCCTTGACGAGGCCGCGCGCGACGCGCGCCTCGGCGGTGGTGAGATCGAACAGCGAACGCATCAGATCCGACGAGGGCGCCTTTTGCGGTTCGACCGGGGTGAGCACGAGCAAGGCATAGCTGCGCGCAAACAGGTCGTGCGCCGCGCGGCGGATCGGCACGACATGCGCGACCATCGTCGCGCGATTATCGGCATCGCGCAGCGGGAAGGAGCGCGGCGTGGCTTCGTCCGTCGTCTCGAGCGCGCCGAGCGCGGCGAACAGTTGCGCGTTGGCGGCGCGATCACCCAGCGCGACCTGGTTGCTGGCGCGCCACTGGACCTGGCCGGGCATGGCCTCGATCAGCGCATTGACCTCGACCACGGCGCCGTCCTCGTCGAGCAGCAGCGCGGGCAGGCCAAGCGAAGCGAGCGTGGCATTGGCGCCCTGCGCGCGCTGCAGCCCGAGCCGGGCGGAGACGAAGGCGGCGCGGGCGAGATGCGGGCGCAGTTCGTTGAGTTGTTCGACCGGGGTCTTTTCGAGCGGGCCGCGGCCGAATTCGCGCTCGATCGTCAGCACGATATTGTCGCCGGTCGGCATGCGCAGCCCGGTGCTGGCCGACCAGCCGAGCCCGCGCGGGCGGAAGAAATCGCGGTAGATCGGCACCTCGGCGAGCTGCTGCTCGGTCCAGAAATCGAACTCGCGGAAGAAGCGCGGTTCCTGCGCACCCATCACGCAGACGCCGCGATTGCAGGTAGCGAACCAGCCGTCATGAACATATTCGTGGAAGACGGCGTCGAGATTGGCGCTGCCGGTCCATTTGACCGACTTGCCGCGCACCGAGAAGAGCTGCCCGCCGCGCGCGTCGGTGATGCGCGCCAGTTCGTCCATGATGCCGGGCCACAGCTCGGGCAGGAACGAGCATTCGTAGATGCGGTCGATCAGGTCGGTGTTCATGGCGCGCCCCCGTGCGGGGTAGCTAGCGCCTTCCCTCCGCGCACCGCAACCTTTCCCGTTCGTGCGCGATCAGTCCGTCCGCCAGTCGGCGCGCGCAATCCCCTGCGCGTACAGCAGTGCCGTCAAATCATTATGGTCGATCCGCGCAGCGGCGGCGGCGGCGACGACGGGTTTGGCGTGATAGGCGACGCCCAGCCCTGCCCGCCTGATCATCGCCAGATCGTTGGCGCCGTCGCCGACCGCCAGCGTCGCCTCGGGCGGCAGGAACAGCGCATCGGTCGCCTCGCGCAGCGTGCGCTCCTTGGTGTCGGAGCCGACGATCGGCTTGGTTACGGTGCCGGCGAGCTTGCCGTCGGCGATTTCGAGGACATTGGCGATGGCCTGGTCGAAACCGATCGCGGCGGCAACGGGCTCGGCGAAGCGCGTGAAGCCGCCCGAGACGAGGATGGTGCGCGCACCCTGCCCGCGCATCGTGCGCACCAGTTCGACCGCGCCCGCCATGAGCTGGACGCGCTCGGCGTGGCAGCGCTCTATGACGCTTTCGTCAAGGCCCTTGAGCAGCGCGACACGGGCATCGAGCGCTGATTCGAAATCGAGCTCGCCGCGCATCGCCGCCTCGGTGACGGCGGCGATCTGCGGCTTGATGCCGGCATAGTCGGCGAGCTCGTCAATGCATTCGATCGTGATCATGGTCGAATCCATGTCGGCGACGAGCAGGCGCTTGATCCGCCCCTCGGCCGGCTGGACGACAATGTCGACGCCGTGAAAGGCACCGTCGAGCGCGTTGCGCGCCGCCTCGGGATCGGTCGCGAAGCCGATATCGGCGGCATAATCCTCATCGATCCAGCCATGCGAGGCGGGCGCACAGCCGGCGACGGCGAGCCGGTCGCGCGCGGCCGAAATATCGCCCACGGATAGATTACCCGGTGCTATCAGCGTGGCGATGAACATGACGTCTCCCTTGCAACCACGCCTTTGCTGTCGCGGGATTTGATGTGAAAGAACCGGTGCCCACTTTTTCACATCCCGCTGTGGCGCTCATTGCAGGGCCGACCGCCAGCGGCAAGTCGGCTGTCGCGATCGAACTCGCCGAACGCCATGGCGGCGTGGTGATCAATGCCGATTCGGCGCAGGTCTATGCCGATCTGCGCGTGCTGTCGGCGCGGCCGAGCCCCGCCGACGAGGCCCGCGTGCCGCACCGGTTGTTCGGTTATATCGACGGCGCGGAAAGCTGCTCGGCGGCGCGCTGGGCGGCGGATGCGCGGGTCAAGATCGCGGCGGCGCATGCCGCGGGGCGGTTGCCGGTGCTGGTCGGTGGAACGGGGCTCTATCTTCGCACGCTGATCGACGGCATCGCGCCGGTGCCCGAAATCGACCCGGCGATCCGTGCTGCGGTGCGCGCGATGCCGGTCGCCGAGGCGCACCGCGCGCTGCGTGAGATCGACCCGGCGGCGGCGGCGCGGCTCGCCCCGGCCGACACGACGCGCGTGGCGCGCGCGCTCGAGGTGGCGCGGTCGAGCGGACGGACGCTGGCGGCGTGGCAGGAGGATCGCGTCGGCGGGATCGGCGATAGCGTGAGGCTGATCGCCACCGTGCTGCTGACCGAGCGCGACTGGCTGCTGGCGCGGTGCGATGCGCGGCTCGAAGCGATGTTCGCCGGCGGCGCGATCGAGGAGGCCGCGCAGTTGCTGGCGCGCGACGATATCCCCCCCGCCGCCCCGATCCGCCGCGCGATCGGCGTGCCCGAGATCGCCGCGCTGCTGGCGGGCACGATAGACCGCCCCGCGGCGCTGGCTGCGGCGCAGATCGCGACGCGGCAATATGCCAAGCGGCAATATACCTGGTTCCGCAACCAGCCTCCTGCCTCGTGGTTACGGACGGGCACGTCCGAAAGAAACGCAATCATAGATCAAATTGAAAGAATATTACGTCATTAGCGGTTGACGTGCATTTTTCATGCCGCTAGCAGCGCCCTTCCTTTGGCGCTATTGCAGCGCGGCATAACTTCCCTGGGGACGCGACGTGGTGGCCGAAAAGAGTGGAGCCGATATTCTGGTCGAGGCGCTGTGCGATCTCGGCGTGGAGGTCGTGTTCGGCTATCCCGGTGGCGCGGTGCTGCCGATCTACGACGCGCTGTTCCGCTCGGGCCGCGTCAAGCACATCCTGGTGCGCCACGAACAGGCCGCGACGCACGCCGCCGAAGGCTATGCGCGCTCGACCGGCAAGCCCGGCGTGGTGCTGGTCACATCGGGCCCCGGCGCGACCAACGCCGTCACGGGGATCACCGACGCGCTGATGGATTCGATCCCGATGGTGGTGATCACCGGGCAGGTCGCGACACACCTGATCGGCAGCGATGCCTTTCAGGAAGCCGATACGGTCGGCATCACGCGGCATTGCTCGAAGCATAATTACCTGGTCAAGGACCCGGCCTCGCTCGGCCCGATCATCCATGAGGCGTTCCATATCGCGACCTCGGGCCGGCCCGGACCGGTGGTGGTCGACATCCCCAAGGACGTGCAGGTCGCGACCGCGCGCTACACCAAGCCGGGGCCGATCAAGCACAAGACCTATCGCCCGCAGATCAAGGCCGACCAGAGCGCGATCGAGGCGGCGGTCGACATGCTGGCGGCGGCCGAGCGGCCGATCCTCTATACCGGCGGCGGCATCATCAATTCGGGTCCCGCAGCGAGCATGTTGCTGCATGAACTGGCGCGGATCACCGGCGCGCCGGTGACCTCGACGCTGATGGGCCTCGGCGCCTTCCCGGCCTCGTCGCCGCAATGGCTCGGCATGCTGGGGATGCACGGCACCTACGAAGCCAATTTCGCGATGAACAAGGCCGATCTGATCGTCTGCCTCGGGGCGCGCTTCGATGATCGCGTGACGGGGCGGCTCGACGCGTTCAGCCCCAACAGCCGCAAGATCCATGTCGATATCGACCGCTCCTCGGTCAACAAGACCGTGCGCGTCGATTTGGCCGTGATCGCCGATGTCGGCCATGCGCTGGAAGACATGGTGCGGGTGTGGAAGGCGCGGCACCATCCCAAGCCCGACCTCGCCGAATGGTGGCGGCGGATCGACGGCTGGCGCGCGACCAAATGTCTCGATTTCGTCGACGGCACCGACGAGATCATGCCGCAGCGCGCGATCCGGGCGCTGTGGGAGGCGACGCACAAGCGCAGCCCGATCATCACCACCGAGGTCGGCCAGCACCAGATGTGGGCGGCGCAGCATTTCCATTTCGAGGCGCCCAACAAGTGGCTGACCTCGGGCGGGCTTGGCACGATGGGTTACGGCCTGCCGGCGGCGATCGGCGCGCAGCTCGGCAACCCCAGGGCGCTGGTGATCGATATCGCCGGCGAGGCGTCGATCCAGATGAACATCCAGGAACTGGCGACGGCGACGCAATATCGCCTGCCGGTCAAGATCTTCATCCTCAACAACCAGTATATGGGGATGGTCCGCCAGTGGCAGGAACTGACCTATGCCGGGCGCTATTCGGAGAGCTATTCGGATTCGCTGCCCGACTTCGTCAAACTGGGCGAGGCCTATGGCTGGAAGGGCATCCTGATCGAGAAGCCCGGCGAACTCGATGACGGGATCGCCGCGATGCTGGATCATGACGGGCCGGTGATCGTCGACTGCCGCGTGGCGAAGCTGGCCAACTGCTTCCCGATGATCCCGTCGGGCGCGGCGCATACCGACATGATGCTCCAGGCCGCCGAGGTTACCGGCGAGATGGACGACGAAGCCAAGGCGCTGGTGTGATGGGGTGCAGCGCAATCATTCTCCCCTCCCGCTTGCGGGAGGGGCCGGGGGTGGGCTCGCGCTCACCTCTTACGCTGCGGTTGCGGATGGCGGGCGCCCACCCCCTGCCCCCTCCCGCAAGCGGGAGGGGAATTTAGAATGCATATCAAGGAAGAAAGCCGCGAGCGGCACACGCTGTCGGTGATGGTCGACAACGAGCCGGGCATCCTCGCCCGGATTGCCGGGCTGTTCACCGCGCGCGGCTATAATATCGAGAGCCTGACGGTGTCGGACGTCACCGCCGACCATGCCGTCAGCCGCATCACGATCGTCACCTCGGCCTCGGCGCATGTGATGGAGCAGATATTGTCGCAGCTCGACCGGCTGGTGCCGGTGCATTCGGTGACCGACCTGACCGCGCTCGGCGCGCATGTCGAGCGCGAGCTGGCGCTGGTCAAGGTCGCCGGCACCGGCGACCACCGCATCGAGGCGCTGCGCCTCGCCGATGTGTACCGCGCGCGCGTGGTCGACGCGACGACGTCGAGCTTCGTGTTCGAGGTGACCGGCGGGCGCGAGAAGATCGATACCTTCGTCACGCTGATGCGCGAGGTCGGCCTGATCGAGGTCGCGCGCACCGGCATCGTCGCCATCGCCCGGGGAAAGCAGACAGCGTGAGCGGGGTGTCTTTCCGCCTCGTCATGTCCGCCGCGCTCATTTTGTGCGCGGGTGGCGCAGCGTCGCCGGATTTGAGCAATGTCGCCAATGTCGCGATCATGTCCGGCAAATGTACGGCGCTGATCATGCCTGAGGGTGACATGACGGCGCACTGCAGCGGCAAGCTCATCAACACCGCCTATCGCGACAATTCGTCGAGCTTCATGGCGGTCACGGACGACACCGTCGCGGTCAGTTTTTTCGGCACCGATCATCCCGCCACCGGCGACATCGCGTTGCTCGATGTGAGCAAGGTCACTGTTTCACGCGAGGCAGGACGCCAGGCGCGATCAACCGCGGCGCTCGGGCAGTGCCGTTATACCAACCCTTTCGCCGGCCCCAGCCATGTCGATTGCCAGGCGATGGCGAAGGGCAAGGTCTATCGCTTGTCATTTCTGTCAGACGGCAATCCACCGAAGGTCAAATATTTCTAGAATGAGCGCGGCCGGGCCGCATCTCCAACAGCATTCAATCAAGGAAAGTCGATATCATGCGTGTCTATTACGATCGCGACGCCGATCTCAACCTGATCGCCGGCAAGAAGATCGCCATCATCGGCTACGGCTCGCAGGGCCATGCCCATGCGCAGAATCTGCGCGATTCGGGCGTGAAGGAAGTGGCGATCGCGCTGCGTGCCGGCTCGGCGACAGCGAAGAAGGCGGAAGCCGCGGGCTTCAAGGTGCTGACCAACAGCGAAGCCGCCGGCTGGGCCGACATCATCATGATCCTCGCCCCGGACGAGCACCAGGCGGCGATCTGGGACACCGACCTCAAGGACCATATCCGTCCCGGCACGGCGATCGCCTTCGCGCACGGCCTCAACGTGCATTTCGGGCTGATCGAACCGCCCAAGGACATCGACGTGATCATGATCGCGCCCAAAGGCCCGGGCCACACGGTGCGCAGCGAATATGTGAAAGGCGGCGGCGTGCCGTGCCTGATCGCGATCCATCAGGACGCCAGCGGCAATGCGCATGACGTCGCGCTGGCCTACGCCTCGGGCGTTGGCGGCGGGCGCTCGGGCATCATCGAGACCAATTTCAAGGAAGAGTGCGAGACCGACCTGTTCGGCGAGCAGGCCGTGCTGTGCGGCGGCATCACCCATTTGATCCAGGCCGGTTTCGAGACGCTGGTCGAGGCCGGTTATGCGCCGGAAATGGCCTATTTCGAGTGCCTGCACGAGACCAAGCTGATCGTCGACCTGCTCTATGAGGGCGGCATTGCCAATATGCGCTACTCGATCTCGAACACCGCCGAATATGGCGACATCACGACGGGCCCGCGGATCATCACCGCCGAGACCAAGGCCGAGATGAAGCGCGTGCTCGCCGACATCCAGGGCGGGCGCTTCGTGAAGAACTTCGTGCTCGACAACCGCGCCGGACAGCCCGAGCTGAAGGCTGCGCGCAAGGCGGCGGCGGCGCATCCGATCGAGAAGGTCGGGGCCGAACTGCGCGCGATGATGCCGTGGATCGGCGCCAACAAGCTGGTCGACAAGGAGCGCAACTGACCTTTGTGCCACGCTACCCGGTCCCGCTCATCGCGGGACCGGGGCCTGTCGAAATATTGCGACATGGCCGATGCGCTGCGGTAACAGCCGAACAGGACGGTCGCAGGAAACCCGCATGCACGCACCCAATGCTTCGCCCCGCTGGTCGATCGTCGTCCCCTATTACAACGAAGAACCCTATATCGAGCGAACCATCGCCTGTGCGATGGCACTGACGGGCCCTGCCTTTCGTCTCGTGCTGGTCAACAACGCCTCGGACGATCGCAGCGAGGAACTGTGCCGCGCGATGCTCGCAAGCCGCCCGGATATCGCGGTCGAGTATGTCTACGAGACCAAGCCGGGGCCGAGCCACGCGCTCGAAGCCGGGCTGGCGCATGTCGATACGCCGTTGGTCGCGCTGTGGAATGCCGATACCTGGTACCCGACCGACTATCTTGCGCGGGCCGAGCAGCTGATCGAGCAACCCGGCGTCGTCGCGGCCATGGCGGTCGATATCTACGCCCCGCCGAACCATTGGTATGGCTGGCTGACGCGGTTTCACAAGCGCAACATGGCGTGGCTGATGTCACGACAGACCCATACCGGCACCTATGGCCAGAGTTTCCGCACCGACATATTGCGTGCCGCCGGCGGGCCGCGATCGGAGAATTGGCCGTGGGTACTCGACGATCATGAACTGATGCAGCGCGTCTTTCGCTTCGGCAAATCGCGCTATCATGTCGATTTCTGGTGCATGCCGTCGGCACGTCGCGGTCGTAACGCGCATGTCCGCTGGTCGTTGTTCGAGCGGCTGATGTACCATGTCACGCCCTATCCGCTGAAGGACTGGTTCTTCTACGACTTCCTCGCCAAGCGCTTCGCCGCACGCGGGATGCGCAACGCCAATCTGCGCGACCGCGACTGGACCGGGGACCGCGCTGACGCAGAGGCGGCGACGAGCAAGGCCGAATTGGCCTTTGACCCGCGACCCTGATTGCGGGGAAAAGGGCGGCGCATTGCGAACCGGGAGTTGCACGATGCGCTTGATTCTCACGGCCGCCCTCGCGGTGGTCGCCGCCCCGCTGCTCGCCCAGGAAATGAAAATGCCGGCGACGCCACCGGGCGCGCCGATCGCCGCGCGTGCCGTGGCGGGCACCTACAAGGTCGACAGCGACCATACGCAGATACTGTTCAGCGTCAGCCATCTCGGCTTCAGCCGCGACACCGGCCAATTCGTCCAGCCGACCGGCAGCCTGGTGCTCGACCCGAGAAATCCGGCGCGCGACCGCGTCGAGATCAGCTTTCCGATCGCCCGCGTCTCGACCACCAGCGCAGCGCTCGACGAGCAACTCAGGAAGCCGGAATTCTTCGACGCGGCGAAATTCCCCGAAGGCCGCTTCATTTCGACGCATGTGACGGTGAAGGGCCTTAGCGCGACGATTGCGGGCAAGCTCACGGTCCACGGGATCACCCGACCGGTGACACTTCGTGCGCGGCTGATCGGCGCCGGGCGGGAGTTCTGGGGCGAACACAAGGCGGCGATCGGCTTCAGCGCAACCGCCAGCATAAAACGCAGCGATTTCGGGATAAATTCGGGTATCCCGCTGGTTTCCGACGAGGTCGAACTGACGATCGAGGCGTAATGAGCGGCGCCGTCGATCCGGAGACCGAGGGCCAACCCGGCGTTGGCCGGGTCGAGGCCTTTTCGGACGGCGTCATCGCCATCATCGTCACCATCATGGTGCTGGAACTCCACCCGCCCGTGGCCGAGGGGCTCGGGCGGTTGTGGACATTGTGGCCGGTGTTTCTCGCCTATGCGCTGAGCTACGCCTATGTCGCGATCGATTGGGTCAACCATCACCGGTTGTTCGGCCACGCGTTGCGCGTCACCAACGCATTGCTGTGGTCGAACATGCTGCTGCTGTTCGCGCTGTCCCTCGTGCCCTTCTCGACCGCCTATCTGGGTGAGCATCATTTCAGCCGCGAGGCGACGTGGCTCTATCTCGTCACGATGCTGCTGCCATCGATTGCCTATGCCTGGCTGCAGGCGGTCATTTCGCGAACCGGTAAAGAAGGGCGCGCCGCCGACGAATATTATGTCGCCAGCACACGCAAGGGTCTTGCCGCGACGCTGATCTACATCACGGGAATCCCGCTGACGCTGATCTCGCCCTGGCTGGGAATCGGCTGTGCCGTGATCGTCGCGCTCCTGTGGTTCCTGCCGCACAGCCGGATCGATCATCTGTTCGCGCAATTCGGCTAGGAGGCGTTGACAAATTGGCGCATCCACAGCCGGATTGAGACGAGGTGGATGAAGCCGAGATAGCTATCGGCGGTTTTGTCATATCGGGTGGCGAGCCGCCGGGCGTTTTTGA
>NZ_JAXOJP010000061.1:0-14193 GCF_036663795.1 Parasphingomonas halimpatiens | reverse complement strand
TCCGACATCAGCGAACACTCCTTGAACGGCATGGCTAATCCTCCATGCCGATCTGTCCACCATGTCTCCGAACACCCGTCCACCATCTCCCCGGTCTGTACACTTCGCCGGGGAAGCGATTTGCCCATCCCTTGCTTGAGCGGGACAAGCACCAAACGAGTTCAGGGTAACGATCGGGGGGAAGGCCATGCCGACAGGCTATTCCGGCACGCCACTGGCGAAGAAGCTGGGGCTCAAGCCCGGCCAGCGCGCCTGGTTTGACGCGATGCCCGACAGCGTCCGCGGCGAGATCGATCCCGGAGCGATCGGGCTGGTGCTGCTCGACGAACCCAACCCTGGACTCGACCTGGCACATGTCTTCGTCACGACGCGCGCCGGTCTCGAGCGTCATATCGCGCTACTGCGCGATCGGCTCGCCGCCGACGGCATGATCTGGGTGTCGTGGCCCAAGAAAGCATCGAAGGTTCCGACCGACATTACCGAGGACGTCGTCCGCGCGGTGGCACTCCCCACCGGCCTGGTCGACGTGAAAGTGTGCGCGGTCGACGAAATATGGTCCGGATTGAAACTGGTGATCCGAAAAGCGCTGCGAACGGCGTAGACGGCCGTCCCCGCACGCCATAGCGTCAGTAGCGACGTGCGGGGGGAGATCATTTGACGATATCCTATTCGGTATCGGGTTTCTGGCGTGGCGTGGTGATCGCGACGGTACTTGCCGGCACGCTCAACATCCTGTCGGCGTTCCTGTTCGCCGCGCTGGTCGACGGTACGCCGATTGGCGTCCTGAGCGGGATTGCCGGAGCGGCCGTGCCGCAGTTCGACTTTGGCGGGATGGCCGCGGCCGCCGTGCCGCCGCTCGACCTCGCCGACATCGACAGTGGCGAGATCGTCAACGCCGCCGCCGGCCTGATTGTCCATTTCGCGATCACGTTCGCGATCGTCGCGGTCTATTTCACCTTCGCCGCGCGGGTCGGCCTGATCAACCGCCATCCGTGGATCAGTGGCATCGGCTATGGTCTCATCCTGTGGGGCGTGATGTGCTGGGGCGTGCTGCCCTATCGTTTCCCGACCATGTTCCCGATCATCGACCCGAAGGAAGTGGCGATCCAGTTGTTCGGCCATGTCGTGATGGTCGGTATCCCGATCGCTTATGTCGCGCGCATCGCCGCGCGCTGGTGCGGGCCAGACGGGTGACTTTCTCGCGGGATCGCCTAGCAGCGTGACATGATGTCCGCACCCACCAAGACGTGCCCGCAATGACCGACGCCCCCGCGCGCGTCGCCACGCTCGATGTGATCCGTGGCGTCGCGGTGATGGGCATCCTGCTGATGAACATCGTCGCTTTCGGCATGCCCGAGGTCGCCTACTCGAACCCCGCCGCCTTCGGCAGCCATGGGGCGATCGACTATGGCGTCTGGGCAGTCAATTTCGTGCTGGTCGATGGCAAGATGCGCGGGCTGTTCTCCTTCCTGTTCGGCGCCTCGATGCTGCTGGTGATCGAGCGCGCCGAGGCCAGGGGCGAAGATCCGCTGCGCGTACATTATGCGCGGATGTTCTGGCTGTTCCTGTTCGGCCTTGCCCATCTCTATCTCGTCTGGTGGGGCGATATCCTCAACCATTATGCGCTGGTCGGCGCGCTGGCTTATCCGTTCCGCCGGATGGCGCCGCACAAGCTGGTCGTCGTCGCTGTCATCCTGATCGCGCTGGAGACGCTGCTGACGTCGACGCTCGTCATGAGCATCGCCCAGACCCAGGCGGCGGTCGCCGCGCACACCGCCGATGCCGCGACGCTGCGGCAATATCATGGCTATATCGAATCCTTCGGTCGGCCCGACGCTGCCTTCCTCGCACACGACGTTGCCGTCCATCGCGGCGGTTACGCGGCGGTGTTCGTCAATCGGCTGGCCGAGGCGGCGTCGTCGCCGATCAACACCCTCATGTTCGTCGGCATGGAGACGCTCGGCTACATGCTGCTCGGCATGGCGTGCTTCAGGACCGGCATGCTGCGCGGTGCCTGGTCGAGTGCGCGCTACCGCGCCGGGCTGGCGATCGGCTTCGGCATCGGCATTCCCGCCTATGTCGTGCTGCTGCTGGTACAGTGGCGTGGCGGCTTCGATGCCTGGCATGTCGCGCTTGGCGGCATCACGCTGTCGACGCCGTTCCGCCCGGTGATGATCATCGGCTGGGTGTGCCTGATCATCCTGCTCGCGCGGCCCGGTGGCGGCTTGACCGAGCGACTTGCCGCAGCCGGGCGCATGGCCTTTTCCAACTATCTCGGCACGAGCCTGATCTGCAGCACGCTGTTCTACGGCTATGGCGCGGGTCTCTACGGCCAACTGTCACGCGCCGAACTCTACCTCGTCGTCGCCGGCGTCTGGGCGCTGATACTCCTCTGGTCGAAGCCATGGCTCGCGCATTTCCGCTACGGCCCGCTCGAATGGCTGTGGCGCTCGCTCGCGCGCGGCAAATTCCAGCCAATGCGCGGCGCTGCGGCTGTTTGACTCTCCGGCGACAACGGAACTTGCGCCATTCGCAATAGCGCGAGCCACCAGCTTTGCCGTCACGGCGGACCTGTTCCCTGTTCGAACTTTGGCTTGCCCCGGCAAGCCAAGATTGTGTTCGGGGAACACAATCTCGTTCGAACACTACCAAGCCGCATGGGCGGAGGCCGCAATGTTCGCGGAACGGTGGATGCCGGAACAAGTCCGGCATGACGGAAAGTGACAGTACCAGCCGGCTTAGCTGTCATTCCCGAAATTCACCGTGAAGGTCTGCGGCGTGATCCAGCCCTCGATATAGTTGAGCTGGAAGACGAGCCACAGGATCGTCGCCACCACCGTTACGCGGATCGCGATGCGCCCGGGCCGGAATTCGTGCGGAGCGCTGTCGGCCTGGCCCGGCACCTTGGGGACGCCGGCCTCGTCGGCGGTGCGCACCCCGAAGGGCAGCACCAGAAAGACCGACATCGCCCAGAACAGAAAGTAGATGGCCAGCCCGGACGTCCACTTCATCATCCTATTACGCCTCGATCAGCAGGACATCGACGATCGGCTTCTTGCCGGTCCAGCGCGTCGCGACGCGGCGCACCGCGAGCCGGATATCCTCGCGCAACCGGTCGCGATCGCGCCCCTTGCCGCGCGCCGCCGCCGTTACTGCCTCGAGCGCCTCGCCGATGAACGGCTCGCGATCTTCCTCCACCGGAATGCCCTGCAGCCGCAGTTGCGGCGCGCCGATCAGCCCGCGCGAGCCGATCGCCACGGCGACCGAGATCTGGCCGTTGAGCGCGAGCTTGCGGCGCTCGTTGATCGTCGAACCGTCGCCGGGCAGGATGACGTCGCCGTCGAGCACCAGCCGCCCGACCTGCGCGTTGCCGATCTTGGTCGGCGCGCCCGGCGCGAGGCGGATGATGTCGCCATTGGTCTGCACCAGCGCGCGCGGGATGCCCAGCGACAGGCCGTAGCGCGCCTGCTCCATCAGATGGCGCATTTCGCCATGCACCGGCATCAGCGTGTCGGGCCGCAGCCAGGCGTACATCTTGGCCAGTTCGGGCCGGCCGGGATGGCCGGAGACATGGACATGCGCCTGGCGCTCGGTGATCATCTCCACTCCGCGCGCGGCGAGCTGGTTCTGGATGCGGCCGATCGCCACCTCGTTGCCCGGGATCTGCTTCGACGAGAAGACCACGGTATCGCCGCTGTCGAGGCGGATCGGATGCGCGCCATCGGCGACGCGGGCCAGCGCGGCACGGGCCTCGCCCTGCCCGCCGGTCGCCACGATCATCACCTTATCGCGCGGCATGCGCATCGCGGTGTCGGGATCGATCGTCTCGGGGAAATTCTTGAGATAGCCGGTCGCCCGCGCCACCTTGAGGATACGGTCGAGCGAGCGGCCAGTGATGCACAGCGCACGGCCGGTCGCCTTGGCAACCTCGCCCAGCGTCTGCAGTCGCGCGGCATTCGACGCGAAGGTCGTGACGAGCACGCGCTGCTTCGCCTCGGTCACCACCTCGGTCAGCCCGGATCGCACGTCGTTCTCGGAGCCCGAGGCGTCGGGGTTAAACACGTTGGTCGAGTCGCACACCAGCGCCAGGATGCCCTGGTCGCCGATCGCGGTCAGCTCAGCCGGCGTCGATGGCGTACCGAGGACGGGCAGCTCGTCGAGCTTCCAGTCGCCGGTGTGGAAGATCTTGCCATGCGGCGTGTGGATAAGCAGCGCATTGGCTTCGGGAATCGAGTGCGACAAAGGCACGAAATCGATCCCGAACGGGCCGACATCGATGCGCTGGCCGGGCTTGACGACGCGCAGCGTGACGCGCTTCTCGTTGCCCTCTTCCTCCAGCTTGCCGCGGATAAGGCCGGCGGTGAACGGCGTGGCGTAGAGCGGTACGCCGAGATCCTCGGCGAGATAGGGCAACGCCCCGATATGGTCTTCATGGCCATGCGTCAGCACGATGCCGACCAGGTCGTCGAGCCGTTCCTCGATAAAGGCGAGGTCGGGCAGGATGACGTCGATGCCGGGGTAATTGGGGTCGGCGAAGGTGATGCCGCAATCGACCATCAGCCATTTGCCGTTACAGCCATAGAGATTGACGTTCATGCCGATCTCGCCCGATCCGCCGAGTGCGACGAACAGGAGTTCTTTGTTGGGAGTCACTTAAATCCAGTCTTTGAGAAAATTGAGCGGGCGGGGTCGGCTTCGGCCGGCGCCATCGCGGGAATGTGTTGCCGCCCATATGGTGCGTCGCGCGGCAAAAAGCCAGTCGAACCCGCATTTGCCACGCCGTTAACGCAGATTAATCCGCCCGCGCTAATTGCGATTGACTTGCAATAGCATATTGACGCAGCATGTTGGCATCCGCTGGAGCCCATCATGACCGACGCCCCGATCGCCCTTTCCGCCACGCCCCATGCCATGCCCGCGACGCCGGGCGCGCGGCTCGCATTGTTCGCCTTCCGCCGCCTCGGCGCGCACGGCCTGGACGATGCCGCCGCCGCCCAGGCGATGCTCGCCAGTTTCGGCCACGGCTTCCGCCGCCCATTGGTGCTGATGCGCGCGATGATGGCCGATCTCGCGGCGAGCGCGGTGGTGCCGATTTCGATCGCACCTTGTTGTTGCCTGCGGATGACGCACGCCGAACACGCCGCGCTCACCGTCCTCGCCCGCGCCGAAACCGCCCCCGACAGCGCGCGCCTGCTGCTCGCCGACCTGCTCGGCATCCGCCATGCCGATGGCGCCCTTGCCTGTGTCATGGCCGTGGCGGCGGCATTCGCCGATGGCGGGCGGCCGATCGCGGGTTAGTGGATCGAATCTAACACTTGGTGCCCGCGCCTGACGGCGGCGATGATTTTGTCGGTGTCGGCGGTCCAGACGAAGGGCTTTGGGCTTTCGTTGTGCTCTGCCAGGAAGCGGTTGATGGCGGCCTGAAGGTCGACGAGCGAATGAAAGACGCCGCGTTTGAGGCGGCGGTTGGTCAGCCTGGCGAAAAAGCCCTCGACAGCGTTGAGCCAGGAACATGACGTTGGCGTAAAGTGGAAGGTGAAGCGCGGGTGCCGGTCGAGCCACTCGCGGACCTTGGGGTGCTTGTGAGCGGCGTAGTTGTCGAGGATCACATGGATCGCCTTGTCGGCGGGCACCCGCGCTTCGATCAGATTGAGAAAGCGGATGAATTCCTGGTGGCGATGCCGCTGCATGTTGCGGCCGATCACGGTCCCGTCGAGTATGTTGAGCGCCGCAAAGAGCGTGGTGGTGCCGTTGCGCTTGTAGTCGTGCGTCATCGTCCCGGCTCGCCCCTTCTTGAGCGGCAGGCCGGGCTGGGTTCGGTCGAGGGCCTGGATTTGGCTCTTCTCGTCGAAGGACAGGACAATCGCGTGGGCAGGCGGCGCGACATAAAGGCCGACGACATCGCGGAGCATCTCGACAAACTCAGGATCGTTGGAAAGCTTGAACTGCCGCATGCGGTGAGGCTGCAGGCCGTGGGCGCGCCAGATCCGGTGAACCGAACTGGCGCTGCCCCCGCTTCGCGGGTCATTCAGCGAGGCCGTCCAGTGGGTCGTCTCGCCGGGCGGTTCCTCATGCGTCCGGGTGGCTACCCGTGCGACGACCTCCGGGGTCAGGGCAGGGATGCGCGACGGGCGGGTCTTGTCGTGCAGCAGGCCTTAAACCCCTTCCTGCATGAACCACTCCTGCCAGCGCCACACGCATGTCTCGACGTGGCCGTCCGGCGCATGATCTCGCTGGTGCCGATCCCGTCGGCGCTCAGAAGCACGATCTCGGCGGTAAAACTTTCGTTGAGTTGGTTGGCACGAATGCGCCGAAGCGTTCCGGTTGCAGCAGTCGCTCGGCCAGCGTCGATTTTTTCAAAACCGGCCAGGCCTCCATCCGCGAAATTATTGGAAATCGCCGCCCTACGTAATACTACGAATTATAAAAAATCGACGTCTAATTAATTATATCGCTCTCGTAGTTCGATAATTTTTAAATAAACGGATGATTTATGCTAATCAACAAAAATCTAGTCGTTGCTTCACTTATGGTCTACGCCGTATTAGGCGTCGATAGAGCCTCGGCGGATCCAGTTAAGCCAGAATGGACGGGGCCTTATGTCGGGGCCGATATCGGAAATCGCCACGAAAGCAACGATGGCGTTACGTACACGATAGACCCTAACTCAAACGTTGGCGGAAGCCGTGCATCTGGTTCAGGATCGGACAGCTGGAATGGCATCGTCACAGATGCTCATATTGGATACAACTGGCAAACAAAATCTAACATTGTACTGGGCATTGAGACCTCGGTTTATTGGTCGAATAACAATCGCGATCGTCAGGGCATTTCTGAGTTCGGAATAAGCGACAAACATTCAAATCAGTCTATCAGCGCGGATCTAAAAGCACGTGTGGGATATGCGTTCAACAAATTATTGATTTACGGCACAGGCGGCGCTTCCTGGATGCACGTTCGGACCACCAACACTCAAGGTCCGTGCGGAGACGGCCGCACACCACCTAGCTACACCATCGCAAATTGCTCAGCGGGCCCCTATACTGCTGTTCCGTACGGGACGCTAAATGTCAGTTCGGCTAGCAGGCTTGGCTGGACTTTGGGTGGCGGCGCCGAACTTGCCCTGACCCGCAATATTTCCGCTAGGGTTGGTTACACGCACGCCGACTATGGAACTTTCAGATTTGCTTACCCGAGTTTCAACCGGGGAACCAATGCGAAGACCAAAACGGATGACATCATGGCCGGACTTAATTTCAGATTCTGAATATTGCCCGATACAGGCAAAGGCTGAATTTATTAGGAGGAAGTGAAGACCGCTTCCTCCTGGTAGACAAAACTGTGAATTATACCATGCTCTTTGCAGTAGACTCATAGGCGTGAAAGCGCGCCCGGCTCACATCCACGCACTTCCTACTTAGCTCACCAGCGCTCCCTCGACCCCGCAACGTTTTGGGTACGACGGTCCGTATCGTATCCAGCGTGGCGACGGTAATTCGACGGATTGGAACTCCACCCCTTCCTGCTTGAACCGCTCCTGCCAGCGCCGCACGCATGTCTCGACGTGCCCGTCCCGCGCATGATCTCGCTGGTGCCGATCCCGTCGCCCCTCCTCAGAAGGACGATCTAGGCGTGCCAGACGTGCTTCTAAGGGGCGTTGCGATCCTTGCAGATCCGCTTGAGGCGTTCGCGGTCCGCGGACGTGAGGTCGATGATGACACCACTGCAACGCGTGATTCAACAGCCGCGCCAATGCTCCATGGACTGGGCCGCCTCGCATCCCGATTCGCATGGCCGGCTCTTTCCCATTGTTGGTCCAATGGCCAGTGCGCCCTGTTGGAACGCCGCCATTCCCGTCACGACCATCGGCAATAAATCTGAAGAAAACATCGAGGCTATTCGCATAATGCGGCGCCACTATTTCTTCACGCGACGTCGCGCGGTGGCGCCTCACGGCCTGGTGCTCACGTAATGCCCTGTTGAACTCCGCCGACGCTACTGTAGGATATCTTGAAATGCCAGGTCGGCAGGAGCCCCAAAAAGCGCACCCCATCGGCTCGCAAAATCCCTCCGCTGCTTGCCAGCATCATCGGCTTATGTTGCACGATACTCGCCGTCTTCTTCACACAGCCAGCGTATTTCGCGCTGCGCTAGGCGTGCGCCCCGCGCAGCGTCGCGAGCCGCTCCATCGCCCAGCGATACATGTCGGCCTCGGCGGCGCGCTGGTGGCGGTCGAGCCGCTTCATCCGCGACTCGACCTCCTCGAGCACCGCCAGCGCCTTGCGGTCCCGGCCCTGCTCGATCAGCAGCACAGCGTAGCGACAGCGCACTTCCTCACCCGGGTAGCGCGTAACGATATCGGCATAAACCGCGAGCGCCTCGTCCTTGCGCTCGAGCTGTTCGAGGATGCGCGCGCGCAGCAGCGCCTGGCGATCGCGGTCGCTCTGCGCGGTCGCCGGACGATTGCCGTCGAGCGTGGCGAGCGCACCTTCGGCGTCGCCGGTCTCGAATTCGGCGCGGGCGAGCTTCTCGCCGGTACCAAGGTCGAGCGGCCCCATCGCCACCGCCTCGCGATAGAACGGCAGTGCCTCGCCAAATTTGCCGAGTGCCGACAACGCATCGGCCAGCCGGATGCGGTTGGCGACGGTATCGGCAAGGTCGAGCGCGCTGCGCGCCGCGCGGACCTCGCGCTCGGGGTCGATCGCCGCGATCGCCTTGGCCTGCACCGTGCGGATATGCCGGTTGCCCTTCATCCCCGGCAGGACCTCGACGATGACATAGGCGAACGTGCTGGCGACGGGCAGGAAGATCAGCGCCATGATCCACAACTGGTTGCGGCCGTTGCGGATCACGTCGACGATGCAGGCGATCTGCACCAGCAGCAGCGCGATGTAGACGATCATGCCGGCTGCCCGGTGCCACCGGCTTCGGCGCGCCGCGCGACCGTCGCCGACCGCCACCATTCGAGCAGCACGAACAGGATCGCCAGCAACCCGACCACCGCGACCTCGCGGAACACCGTGGCATAGCCATATTTGTCGATCATCTCGCCGGCAAAGCCCTTGCCGAGCGAGCCGATCAGGAAGGTCAGCGACGACAGCAGGGCATATTGCACCGCCGCGAACTTCTTGCTGACGATGCCAGAGACGAACGCGACGAACGCCGCGCCGGCAAGCCCGGTCGAGATATTCTCGTAGCAGATCGTGAGCAGCAGCCGCGCCATGCGCTCGTCGCTGCCGAACCACGCGGCAAGCAGGTCGAGCCGGAACAGGTGCAGCACGATGTCGATATGCGCGCCGCCCTCGGCAAGGTCGGCATAGAGGAAATTGCCGAAGATCGGCATCGCCGCGCCGATCAGCACGGTCGGGAAACGCCCGATGCGCAGGAACAGATAGCCGCCGATGCTGACCCCGACGATCGACATGATGATGCCGAACACCTTCGACGCGAACGCCACCTCGTCCTTCGAATAATGCATGAAATCGAGGTAGAAGGGGTAAGCGAACGACGCCCAGATATTGTAGCACAGCGCATAGGTCAGGATCAGGCCGATCACGATCAGCACGCCCCAGCGCAGCCGCGCGGTCAGGTCGACGAGCGGCGCGACCAGCGCGCCGTAAAGATGGTTCGCCGCCGTGCGCCCGCGGTTGCGGGTCGGGTCGACGGCACGCTGGACCTCGCGGCCATGCGCCTTGAGCCAGTTGATCGCCGCCGCGATCGCCAGCGGCACCAGCACCGTTGCGATGACGATGATCGGCCCGCGATATTTGAAGAAATCGCCGACCGAGGGCGGCTTGGTCCCCGGCGGGCGCTCGGCCAGCATGCCGACCATGAACAGCACGATCGTCACGATCGCCCAGGCCCAGGCGCCGCCGACGATCAGCAGCGCGGCGGCGCGTACCTTGGGGTTGACCTCGCCGGGCTCGGCCAGCACCTCGACCACCGCGCGCGGCGGCCGGTCGGTGTCGGGCGCGGTAAAGGTGATGGCGAGCAGCACGCCCATCAGCACCGCCATGACGAGATAGACCGTCGGCCAGCTCATCCGCGCCGCCATGAACAGCGCGCCGGCGCCGCCGACGATGCTCGCGGTGCGATAGCCGAGCTGGTAGATCGCCGATAGCAGTTCGATCGGCGCGTCCTCGTCGGCGATGTCGATGCGCCAGCCATCGACCGCGACATCCTGCGTCGCCGAGCCGATCGCACCGAGAAAGGCGAACAGCGCGAAGCGCGCAATGTGCACCGTCGGGTCGGTGATCACGAGCCCGATCAACCCGACGATCATCAGCGCCTGGCACAGCATGATCCAGCTCTTGCGCCGCCCGAAGCGGTTGAGCAGCGGGAGTTCGAGCCGGTCGACCAGCGGCGACCACAGGAATTTGAAGGCATAGGTCAGCCCGACCCAGGACAGCACGCCGATAGTCGCGAGATTGACCTTCACCTCGCCCAGCCACGCCGTCAGCGTGCCGACGAGCAGCGCGAAGGGCAGCCCCGACGAGAAGGCAAGCGCCAGCATCGACGCCGACTTGCGCGTGCCCAGCGCCGCCGCGAGCAGTTTGAATCCCTTTGGACGCGTTTCAGCCAAGCTAACCCCCGTATTTTCTTCCGTGAGACTAGGGTCACACCACACTACTGGCAACGGCCGTGACGGAGCGGATTTTGGCGCACAGCTAGGAGCAAGGAGGGAGCGATGGAATCTCCATCGTGACCGACGCGCGACGCCGCTGTGCGCCAAAAGGCGCCCGCCGCGAAGCGGTCGCCCTGAGCAGGCCGCTGGCCGCGTCGCTTGCTTGCGCGTAGCCTCAGCTACGCGTCTGCGCGGTGCTCCTCGCCAGCGGCCTGCTCAGGGCGATCACGACCATTGCCAGTAGTGGGGTGTGACCCTCGGCCGTTCTGCGTTATGCCTAGTCCCCATGAACGCTCCGACCCTCGGTCAACTCGCACTGGCGCGTCAGCTCATCGCCGATGGCGCGCCGACGCCGACCGCGATCACCCATGTCGATGCCGCCGCCTATACCGATTCGGCGCGCCACCGCGCCGAACAGGAGCGCATCTTCGCGCATGTGCCTTTGGTCATCGCGCCGTCGGCGCTGTTGCCCGAGCCCAACATGGCGGTGGCGCATGACGGGTTCGGCAAGCCGCTGCTGATCGCGCGCGACCGCAACGGCACCGCGCAGGTTTTCCTCAATGTCTGCCGCCACCGCGGCACGCGGCTGGTCGAGGGCAGCGAGCCGGTCTGCGCGTCGCGGCTGATCTGCCCCTATCATGCGTGGAGCTACACGCTCGACGGCAACCTCGCCGCCCTGCCCCGTGCCGACAGCTTTCCCGGGCTCGACAAGGCCGACTTCGCGCTCAAACGCCTGCCGACGCGCGAGGCGGGCGGGTTGATCTGGTTCGCCTTCGACGAGGCGGCAGATTTCAGCGAGGCCGAGGCGCTCGGCCCCGATTTCGAGGCCTTCGCCATGCCGCGCCAGCATCTCTTCCGCCGCCGCACGCACGATGTGCCGGCGAACTGGAAGCTGATCATGGACGCGTTTCTCGAAAGCTATCACGTCCAGCGGCTCCACGCCGCGACGATCGGGCCGTTCTTCAAGGACGGCGTCAACACCGCCGACGCGATCGGCCCGCACCAGCGCTCCGCCGTCGGTCGCGCCGCCGCACTCGCCGCGATCGACGGCGCCGACTGGCCGGCGCTGCGCGGCGCGATCACCTACACCTATCAGCTCTTCCCCGGCACGGTGCTGATCGTCAGCCCCGACTATATGAACCTGATGGTGATGATGCCGCAGGCCGCGAACCGCGTGCTGGTCGAGGATTTCATGCTCATCCCCGAGGCGCCCGCGACCGACAAGGCGCGCGACCATTGGGAACGCAGCTGGGCGCTGCTCGACGGCGGCGTCTTCGCGGCCGAGGATTTCCGCGCGGCGGCGCTGGGGCAGCAAGGGCTTGAGTCGGGCGCGCTCGACCGCATCACGCTCGGCACGCTGGAAACGGGGATCCGGAAGTTTCATGACGGAGTCGAGGCGCGGCTTTAGGCGGGTGATTGGAGCGATGAGTGCTTTCGCCGACGCTTGTTACGGCAGCTAGCGCCGCGTTCTATGCCATTGGTTGGCGCTCGGCAGCTAGTTCAAGTGCCTCGAAGGCAACGTGTCGGACAGCGGCTCCTCATGTGGACCGGTGATGCGAAACGGTGCGATTGCCTCCCAAGCTTGCTCAGTAACGGCCACTTTGAAGGGGTTGCTTAGCAGCCATCGGAACCGCGCTGACTTTCTAGCCTCGGCGACGACACGTCCTAACAATTCAGGTGATGGATCGCGGAGAACGTCTTCAAGCGGTCCACACCCGAGCAAGCCAAGAAATCCCGCGTCATCGGAGCGTGAGGCGCCTAAAATGACATAGGCTAGTGCCTTTTCGGGATCTTCGTGATGACAGGTCACGACCTCCAAAAAATCGTCAGCGTCGTCGTCAGGCCAATCACCCGCGCCTTGCGCATGGTAGCTGGCATAGGCATCAATCTGCCGGATCATTGTTTCCGCATCCGGGCGAGCCAGTGCCCTTGCCAATTCGTCTAAGTATCCGCTGTCGGCCATGGCCGCGATCTTGCACCAGACCTCTTTCCGATTTCTTTCGGATTGTCGCAAATTGGTCGCCCTTCACGCAACCAAATCGAGAAGCGGCCCTTCCGAAATCCAACATTTTTGCTGCAACCGAACGCCGCTCAACCACGATAGATGGCAAACAAGTGAACGGCCAGGCTACCCCCTCACGCCGCCTCAGGCCGCGCGAACAAGCGAAACCCGCCCGGCAGCCGCTTCGGCGCGCGACCGTCCAGCACCGCCTCGACCGCGCTGATCGCCGCCAGCAGGTCGCGCTGCGCATAGGGTTTGGCGAGGCAGCCGAGTGCGACTTCCTCGCCACCGGCCGGGCAATCGCCGGTCACGAACATCGCGGCGATCCCACACTCATAGGCCGCGCGCGCCACGTCGAGTCCGCTGCCATCGGCGAGGCTGATATCGACCAGCACGAGGTCGATCGGATCATCGCCGCGGATCACCTGCACCGCGTCGGCAACGCGATCGACCGTCGCGACGATCACGAACTCCTCGTCGACCAGAAACCGCTCATTGTCGAACGCCACCAGCGGCTCGTCCTCGACGAGCAGCAGCCTGATGATCCTGCGCTTCTTCTTGCCGAACAACATCGCCAGGATGTCCACCTTTTCACCAGCCGAGGGGTCATTTCCCCATGGGCTATCGTTACGCACCTGCGCCTTAACGCCCGGCTACGAGATCGGGCACCATTTTTTGCGCGGCGGATAGGATAAAACCGTCTATTGGCCGCGCGGTGCAACCACCAAAATCATCCCGCGAGCCGCAACGCATCGCCAAATTGCTCGCCCGCGCCGGCATCGCCTCACGCCGCGAGATCGAACGCATGATCGAAGAGGGCCGCGTGGCGCTCGACGGCAAAGTGCTCGATACGCCCGCGACATTGCTCGTCTCGCTCGCCGGCGTCACCGTCGACGGCAATCCGGTGCAGGCCGCCGCCCCGGCGCGGCTCTATCTCTACCACAAGCCCAACGGCCTGCTCGTCACCGAGCGCGACCCCAAGGGCCGCCCGACGATCTACGACAAGCTGCCCAACGACCTGCCGCGACTGGTGCCGGTCGGCCGGCTCGATCTCAATACCGAGGGGCTGTTGCTGCTTACCACCGATGGCGAGTTGAAACGGCTGCTCGAACTGCCCGCAACCGGCGTAGAGCGCGCCTATCGCGCCCGCGTCTATGGCAATGTCACCCAGGCGCAGCTCGAGGCGCTGATCGAGGGCGTCGAGATCGAGGGCGTGCGCTACGGCTCGATCGACGCCAATCTCGAACGCCGCACCGGCGCCAACACCTGGATCGAGCTGATCCTGACCGAGGGCAAGAATCGCGAGGTGCGGCGTGTGCTCGAATATCTCGGGCTGCAGGTCTCACGCCTGATCCGCACGCGTTACGGCCCGTTCGTGCTCGGCGACCTGCCGCCCGGCGCGGTAGGTGAGGTACGCCAGCACGACGTCGTCGCGTTCCGCAAGAACCCGACCAGCAAGATTATCGCCGGCCCGCCCAAGCTGGCGACGCCACGCGGCGCGCCCGCCGCCCCCGAAGCGCCGGCCCGCGCCGAGCGCAGCGCCCGCCCGCTGCGCCGCGCCGAGCCG
>NZ_JAXOJP010000060.1:0-14653 GCF_036663795.1 Parasphingomonas halimpatiens | reverse complement strand
GGTATCGAAGACATAGTGAATCGCGGTGGTCAGCTCGACCACGCCCAACCCCGATCCGAGGTGACCCCCGGTCGTCCCCACCGCCGAAATCGTCTCCGCGCGCAACTCGTCCGCCAGCTGACGCAGCTCGTCGGCACTGAGCTTGCGAAGGTCGGCGGGCGCGTGAACCGTGTCGAGCAGCGGTGTGTGTGGAGCCTGCGACATTAACCGTGCACCCGCGAAGTTGATGGCCGTGACAGCCTGAGCATTACAGTTTGGCTACGCCAGCACACCGGTCAAGGCAATCTTCGGCGGGCGGCACGGCGCGGAGGGAAAGCGGGACCGAGGTCATGGCCCCGCCGGCTAACCACCGATCAATCGAACGCGATCGACAGCCGCAGGCTGCGCCCGGGCGCCGGCGTGCCGACCGCGTCCCAGCTTCGGTTGTCGCCGACATTGCGCAACATCAGGCGCAGCGCGATATGGTCGCGCAACCGGTAACGCATTCCCACATCGCCTTCGACATGCCCCGGTGTAACCCGCGCGCCGGTCGGGATGGCACTGTCATTGACCGCCGCATTGCCGCGCAATGCCGCATCGGCCTGCCACGCCCCGCGCTCCCACAGCAACCGCACATTGCCGCTCCATCGCGGCCGGCCGCGCAGCGGCGTGGCGCTGTCGAGCGACAGATAGGTGAGCGCACCGGCGACCGACCAGGCGCCGCCCATGCGCAGCGCCACCGCGCCCTCGACGCCGCGTGCGCCGACATGGTCGCGGTTGGTGAGGCGGAACCGCACCGGATCGAAGTCGATCAAATTGCTGAAGCGGTTGTCGAAGACGGTAACCGACAGCTGCCCATGGGACAGCGGAAGCTCGAGGCCCGCATCGATGCTGCGACTGGTTTCGGGCTTGAGCGTGGGGTCGCCGATCAAGGGATGGCCCAGCGCATAGAGGCTCGGGCGCTTGTAGCCGTTGGCGAGGTGCGCAAACAACGCCGGCCCCCTTGCCGCCACCTGCCAGCGCACGCCGCCACGCCCGGTCCAGTTGCCGCTGCCGTGCACCAGCTTGTCGTAGCGCAGCGCGGCGTTGAAGCTCAGCCCGCCGCGCGCATGCAGCGTCGCCTCCGCAAAGCCGCTATGCGTTACCCGCGTCAGCGCGAATCTGACCGGGAGCGGAAAGCCGAAATCGAGCGTGCCGTTGCTCCGCCCGGCCTCGCGCAGCACCGCACCGCCGACAGACAAGGTCAGCGGCCCGACATCGCCGGCGAGCGACCCGATACCCTCGAATCGCGCGAAGCGATCATGCGTCGTCGTCGCGGGGACGCCGCCGAGCATGCCGGGCGCGATCGGCGGCGAATCGCTGTCGCCATGCTGCAGCGACCAGGCAAGCGACAGGCTCGGGCGCAGCGCGGCGGCGGGATCACGCGCCAGCGAAACCGCGCCTAATGTGAGGTCGCCATCGCGTCGCTCGCGCGTTCGGATGGCCGCGAGCAACGGGCCGCCGCTGTCCTCGGGAAAGCCGGTGCCGCGCGTGCGTGCATGGAGGCCGATCGCCGACAGGCGGAAGCTGCCGATCGCCTGACGCGCCTTGCCGAACAGCTGTTCGCGGCGCAGCGTGCCCGCCGGATCGCCATCGCCGCTGTCATAATATCCACCGGCGACCGACACCCCGCCCCCGGCCCATCCGCCCGACAGGCTCGCCGAGCCGGCGGCGCCATAGCGACTGTCGATCCAGCCCTGCGCGCCGACACGCGCGCCGGGGCCGGTGGGATCACGCGTGACGACCTGCACGAGGCCGGAGAGCGCGTCCGAACCATGAATCGCCGAAACTGCGGTGCGGGCTACTTCGACCCGATCGACGATCAGTGGATCGAGCAGTGCGAAATCGAACGCGCCGCCGGCGCTGTTGGTCGGGTCGTTGAGTCGCACGCCGTCGATCATCACCGTGGTGAAATTGGGCTCGCCGCCGCGGATCGTCAGAAAGCTGCCGCCCGCCGGGCCGCCGGTCGAAAAGGCGTGAACGCCGGGAAGATCGTCGAGCACCGCAAGCAGCGACGATGGCTGGCGGCGTGCGATCGTCGCGCGATCGGCGACCGATACCGTACCGTCATCGCCGGTACGCGAGGCGGTCACGACGACGGTACCGACCTCGCCCGCATCGGCGCTGACGGTCTGGGCATGGGCCGCGGGCACGACGAACACGGCCGCAAGCGCCGCGCACGGCGTCCTGAACATCAAGGCGTTTTCCTCAGGCGCCGCGCATGGCGCGGGCAAGCTTCCCGAAATCGGTTCGCGGCGCGGGCTGCTCCGCCGGTTCGCTCATCAGCGTGGGCGGGGTCGCGCTGTCGAGGAAATTGTAGAGCAATGTCCGCTGCCCGCGCGTCAGGTCACGCGTCACCGGCATGTAGCGGAAGCGCTCGAAATAGCCGGGATCGGTCAGCTTCTTGATCACAGCGGCATAAGCGCGGACCTGCGCTTCGTCACCGAGCCGCAGCCAATTGTCCATGCACGGCGCCATCGCCTCCCAATAGGACAGGACATTGTCGTGAACATTCTGCCAGGTCGGTGCCATCGTCGCGACCTGTTCGTCCGCCGGCAGCACGCGCAGATACATATAGGTGAATATCTGCGGGTCGAAATTGACGGTGGTGACCGGCAGCACGGGGTCGGCGCCCGGCTGGAACACCAGCCCGACGACCGTCGCGGCCGACGTCTTCAGCGCAAAGCTGGCAATACCGTCATCGTCGGTCGTGGCGGTCTGCGGGTTGTTCTCGGTCGATCCCAATTCGGTCATCGTGACCGTGACCCCGGCGCCGACCGGCGCGCCGCGATCATAGACCCGGACCTGTGCCTGTGCGGCATCGCCCTGGTCGACATAGAGATTGGGCTCGAGCGGAATTGCGCGCAGCGCCTGCTCGGCGAGCAGGGTCGTGCGCGTCCCCGCGACATCGACAGCAAGCGTCAGGTCGCTCAGGTCCAACGCAACTTGTGAGGTTGGCAGCGCAACATCGACGATCCCCGACGTGGCAAGATAGGCCGCCTGATCATATTGGTCGGGCGTCAGCGTCGCGAGCGGCACATCGCCGGCGGCAAGATAGATGTTGCCGACATCGGCCTTGTCGGGCGTGCGGCTCTGCCAGGGAATCGAATTGCTGAGATCGAAAGCGACGCTGCCGTTGTTGACGCGCGCCCAGGCGCTGCCGAACGCCGCGCTCGGGGCGTTTGCGTCCGCGTTGAGCGGTACCGGGGTTTCGTTCGTCAGCAGTGCACGGTCGCCCGGTTCGTGCATCGGATCGCCGTCGCGCCAGATGCCCGCGGTGCCGACCAGCAGGCCGCGCGCCGGATTGGGCTGAAAGCCGCCGGCGGCGAATTTCGCCATCAGTTGCTTCGCGCGTTCGGCCACCTGGGGCGAACCGTTCGACAGGCCCAGATCGTCATAATAGACCGTGCGATAGGTGACGAAACGCGTCATCACCCCCCGCACCCCCGGCGCGCCCATGCAGGCGTACAACGCGGCGAGCGCGGGTGAATCACAGGCGTCGATCGTCAGCTTCGCCGGGTCCCAGGCATAGCATGCCTGCCACATCACCGAGGCCACGCCGGCGATCATGTTGTTGGCCGGATTGGCGTTGAAATTGATGTAGCGGTCGCTCGACCGCCGCACCGGCGTGCCCATCAGCCGGCAGCCGCCGTCGATGCCGAGATGGATCGCATCGAAGAAGAGTTGCGACGAATAGGGGCCATAGGGCTCCGAATCGACCAGCATGCCGGCGAAGTTGACCGGCGCGCTGACGAACGGGTCGCTCGTGTCGAGCCCGCCGCCGATATCCACGCCCGAGACGCAGCAATTGTAAAAGACCGAGCGGTGCGTGCCGGCCGGGTTCCAGTTCTGCCCCGGGATCTGCTCGATCGCCGCCTGACGATAGGCGTTCACCTGCGCGCTCGTCACCGTCTGGCCGCCGAGCTGGGGATCGGCGCCGCCTTCGTCGTAATTGGCGTTCCAGGTCGACAAGGTGTTGTTGTTGGTGGTGATCGGGTCCCAGCTGATCTCGCCGTTGAAATAGATGCGGGGGAATTCGAGGATGCTCATGCCGCGTCTCCCTTGGCCAATGCCGGCGCCGCGATGATCTGCTCGTAAAGAAACGCCGGCCCGGCCACCGATCCATCCTTCAGCGGCGTGTTGAGCGCCGTGATCGCCGCCATCCTGAGGTCGAACATCGCGCGCACCGCCACGCCCAGATCGCCGGTGCCGCCGCTGAACGCCGCCGCGAGCCCGTCGACCATCGCGGTATAGGCAGCGTTGCATGTGGCCTGCGCGCGCTGCGCCGCCTCGGATTCATTGGCGAAGTCATACAGCTCGGGATCGGGAATCGCGGGATAGACCGCGCACCAGTCGACGCCGAGCGGCGCGCCCCAGCGATAGCCCGAATCATTGGCGTCGGCCGAAATATCCTTCTCGAGCACCTGGTTCTTTTCGATTTCCCAGAAGCGATAATAGTGCGCGAGTTCATGCTGAAAATCGAGCGGGCTGCCCTGGTTTTCAGGTGTCTTCGGCGTGCCTTCGCCTTCGGACACGATCTGATCGATCGCGCGGCGGGCATCGTCATAATCGTTGACCGCGAACACCTGCCCCTGAAAATATTGTGCGTCGTCGATCTGGTTGCGGTTTGGCGTCCAGGCCGAAGGCGGCAGCGCCTTGAGCGCCAGCTTGAGCCGCTCATAATATTCGCCGATCGTCACCGACGCGTCTTCGGCCGCGGCCAGCAGCACGCGCGGATCGATCGGCTCGAGCGGCGACTCGATCGCCATGCCCTGCGCCATCGCGGCTTCGGAGAAGGGGTAGAGATGAACCGTCAGCGTGCCACCGACATCGCCGGGTAGCGGGCCGGGATAGCGTGGCGGGTTGATCGCCACGGTACCGCCGATCGCGTTCATGATGTTGCTGGCCAGGCACATGTGAATCATTTCCTGCATGATCACCGACTGCAGCCGCGTCTTCGCCGGCGCATTGGTGTCGGGCAGGATGGTGAGCGAGGCGTAGAGATAAGGCGGCAGCGTCGAGAATTCGATGTCGATCGCGCCCTGCACCAGTGCTTGAACATCGGCGGTGCTGTTGGGCTCGCTCCAGAGAAGCCTGATCATGATGTCCCCCGACCTTGGTCTGGCGCCTCGGCGCCCGTGCCCGACAGCAGTCCCGGCAGAAACTTCTCGCAATCGAGAGAATCCGTCGCCGCAGGCAATGTCTAACCCGCTGAAGCGACGAATGTCCAACCGGAAATTGATATCGATTACAGTCATCTTGCGGTAATATTGTGCAAGCGCGAACATGATTTGCGATCGCTCGCAAGCAACGCGCATTGCGGCAAGCCATTCAAGTCTTTAGATATCGCGAAATATCGATCCGATTTGATAGTGATCTGTGGATCGGCATTGCTTTTCTCGGCGCGCGAGAGAATATTTGCTCGTCCGTGGCGTGCGATTTGCGCTGATCCGATGGGGGAATGGAATGATCCGCTTGCAGGCTCCACTGGCGCTCGCCGCGATCGGCGCCGTCTTCTCGGCATCCGCCGGTGCGCAGGTCTATCAGACCTATGGCGCGCACAATCCGGCCAGTGCGAGTCCGTGTCAGGTGCAGGGCTGCACCTATCAGCGCCCCAAGGGCGACCCGGCCGATCCGGTCTGGCCGGTCTATTGGCAATCGGAATGGACGATGTACCGGGTCTACGGCAAGGACGCGGCGAAATATCCCCCGCCTTATGCCGGCAAGCCCCCTGCAGGCGCCACCTATGCGACGTCATATGGCGCGACCTTTTATGATTCCACCTGGCGGGGGAAATCGGGCGAGGGCGCGATGATGGAGCGCTACGACAATTATTGCCTGCCGATCTTCCCGATCGACAATCATTATTCGTGCAAGTTCATCTCGCTGGGCGACGTCGCCTATTTCGTCGCCGGCGAAGGTCGACCCAAATGGATGCCCAAGCTGTGCCTGTTTTCACCGCTCAACCATCCGCCGCGGCGCGACTTCATCTCGCACCTGCCCTATAGCGCGGCGGACAGCGCGCGGATCGGGCCGGGCGGCCAGGGTTATTCCTTCTGGATCAGCGCCGCGAACGGCTATGTCACCCAGGTCGGCGCGAGCCCGGACCGGACCAGGGACCATGACATCATGTTCGGTTACGGCTTCCAGGCCAAGCCCGGCGGCGAGGCGATGCCGCAATCCTTCTATTTCTCGGGCTATCCCTTCCCGCCCGCCGACGCGCCCTATGTCAGCCAGAATTACACCAACTTCACCGCCACCCAGCCCGATCCCGACACATGGTCCGAGGTGAGCGGCATCGATCCGACGACATTGCCCGCCTGCCAGTTGTTCGATCCGCCGACACAAAATAAGAAGGCCGTCGGTGCGAACGAAGGCGAGACCGAGCGGGCACCGACCTGGGGCGATATCGGGCGCTGGAAGCCGCAGCAATAGCGCCGCGCGGAGCGGCTTATCCGCCGCTCGGGCCAAAGGCCTGGCGACATTACAGGCCAGCCAAACCGGGCGCGATTAGTCTGGCTGGGGCGGCAGGATTCGAACCTGCGAATGGCGGCACCAAAAGCCGCTGCCTTACCACTTGGCGACGCCCCAACGGAGCGCAGCCCTTTACGGACCAAATCTCGGCTCTGCAATGGCGTTACCGACGCAGCGTCAGGCCTCCGGCAATCGCCTTACACCAGTCGGTCGAGCCAGCCATGCGGGTCGGGCGCCGCACCGCGCTGAATGTCGACCAGCGCCTGACGCAGCTTCATCGTCGTCTGCCCCGGCCCACCGCTGCCAATGGTGAATTCGCCGCTCTTGGAGGCCATTCTGCCGATCGGCGTGATGACCGCCGCCGTGCCGCAGGCGAATGCCTCGCGCAGCCGGCCGCTCGCCGCGTCGGCGCGGCAATCCTCGATCGCATAAGGCGCCTCGCGCACCGTCAGGCCGAGATCACGCGCCAGCGTCAGCAGCGAATCGCGCGTGATGCCCGGCAGAATCGTACCGGTCAGCGGCGGGGTGGCGAGCGAACCGTCGTCGAACACGAAGAAGATGTTCATGCCGCCGAGCTCCTCGATCCAGCGGCGCTCGACCGCGTCGAGGAACAGCACCTGATCGTGCCCGCGCCGCGTCGCCTCGGCCTGGGCGATGAGGCTGGTGGCATAGTTGCCGCCGCACTTCGCGGCGCCCGTCCCGCCCGGGGCGGCACGCGTGTAATCTTCCGACACCCAGAGCGAGATCGCCGGTGCGCCGCCCTTGAAATAGGCGCCGGCCGACGAGGCGATGACCGCGTAGATATATTCGGCGGACGGCTTTACGCCGAGGAACACCTCGCTCGCGATCATGAACGGGCGAAGATAGAGCGAGCCGCCATCGATCGACGGAATCCAGTCGCGCTCGGTCTTGACCAGCTCGCGGCACGACGCGACGAACAGCTCCTCGGGCAGTTCGGCCATCGCCATGCGCTGCGCCGAGCGACGGAAACGTGCGGCATTGGCCTCGGGGCGAAACAGCGCGATGCCCCCATCTTCGAGCTTATAGGCCTTCAACCCCTCGAAGATTTCCTGCGCATAGTGCAGCACCGCCGAGGCGGGATCCATCTGGAAGGTGCTTCGCGGGCAGATCTTCGCGTCATGCCAGCCCTCCGCCTCGCTATAGCGCACGATCGCCATGTGATCGGTGAACACACGGCCAAAGCCGGGGTTCTCAAGCAAATGCACGCGGACGTTCACATCCACCGGCGTGGCATGCCGTTCGAACGCGAACGCCGGGGCGGCGCGGAGGGGCAGTTCGGCGGTCGCGTGGTCGGCCATGGAGCTCACTTCTACAATTTGATACATTTTCAGGGTTGAAGGCGTGATAGGTCTGTGGCCAAAGCCGGTCAACATGGCCTCCCCAGTCACGTCCGCATCGCCGCTGTTTCTCCGCGAGCCCGAGCTTCGCCGCGGTCTGGAATTGCTTTATTTCGGCAACAGCCATCTCACCCGCGCGATCGATCGCGGTCTGTCCGAGGAAGGATTGGGGCGCGCACACCACCGCGCGCTCTACTTCATTGCCCGGCAGCCCGATCTGACGGTGAGCGAATTGCTGTCGCTGCTCGCCATCACCAAGCAATCGCTCGGCCGCGTGCTGACCGAGCTGACCGATCGCGGCATGGTCGAGGCGCGCCCGGGCACGCGCGACCGTCGCCAACGCCTGTTGCGCCTCACCCCGGCGGGCGAGAAGCTCGAGGGCGCCTTGTTCGAGGCGATGCGCGAACGGCTTTCGGCTGCCTATGCCAGCGCCGGCCAGGCCGCCGTGGGCGGCTTCTGGGCGGTACTCGAAGGCCTGATCCCGGCCGAGGAGCGCAAGCGCATCGACAACCTCACGGGCTGACGGGCTCAGGGGATGACCGGTCGCTCCTGACCGGTCCTGGCCGGACTGGCAGCGCGATCTTCGTTACAGCGTCTTGAGATATTCGAGCAACGCACGCTTGTCGGCATCGGGCAATGTGGTGCCGAAGTCGTGGCCACAGCGGCTGTTGCCGGAGTCGCGCGCCTCACAGCCCGTCGTCGTACGGCTGTAAGACGAGCCATGCTGATCTGCAGCAAGCCCGACCGACGCCTTGTCGAAATAGCGACCGACGCTGAAGGTGACGGGACGCGCGGCAGCGGGCTTGAGGAGATCGGCGAGAGTCGGAACCGAACCGTTGTGCAGATAGGGCGCCGCCGCCCAAATTCCCTTCAGTACGCGCGATTCATAGGCAAATTGCATCGTCGGCGCGGATGCCTCGGCAATGTGGAACGCCCCGCGAAGTTCCGCCTGGCTCGGCGTCGTCGGCAGCGACATTGGTACGGCTTGTGGCGCCGCCATGGCGGTCGCACCGAGTTTTGGCGTCTTCAACGTCGTGTAGTTCTGCACGATCGAGCCCACCACCGATACCGCGAGGATGCTGAACGCCTTTTCGCGCGGCTTGATCTTGGGCAGCAGGAAGGGAATCCAGGCGCCCTGCAAGCTCCCCGTTTGCGCCTCGCGACCGAGGATGGCGTATTCGCGCGAATCCGTCCCGACATCGAGCACCGGGGTCGCCCAAGTCTGCTGGTTGAAGAAGCGCACCTTGCCCGGCTTTTCGGCATGGCACGAGGCGCAACTGCCGCCCGGTGCGTCCTGCGTGAACACGGTCGCGCCGCGCTGGGCCAATACGGCATCGATCGACCATGGCCATTGCGGCGCGCCGATCTTGCGGACCAGCCCTTCGAGACGGTTCAGCCCATCGAAATTGGCGGAATTGTCCGACAGGAAGTTGACGCCGGCAAGGTGCCACCATTCTTTCTTCGGACGGAAGGTCCCGAACACGCCATAAACCTCACCGAGGTTACGCGAGAGACCGAGCAGGTCGTTGCCATTGTCGGCAAAACCGGGCCATTGCGTCTTGTCCTGGATCGGCGCGTTCCAGATGAACGGATACCGCACCGGCGCATCGGCGGGCTGGATGTTGTCGGCGATGAGATAGGATGGCGCGGGACCGAGATCGAGGCCGGTCAGGCGATTGAAGATCATCGCCACCGCGTCAAGGCGGCCCAGCCCCCACGGCACCTTGGTCGGCAGCGCCCGATCCATCAGCGTGCCCTCGCGCAGATACCAAAGCGCCACGTCCTGCCGCAAGTCGGCGACGCTCGCCGGCGGCGCGGCCGGCCCGATGACGGACTTGGCGAAGTCGGCAAAGGCGGCATCGCTGGCCAGCGCACGACCGACGGCGTCGGTCATCTCGCGCAGAAAGGCCTGAAAATCGACGATCGCCGGCCCCCCATCGACGCGGTAGTCCTTGTCGTCGACCGTGATCTGCCGCGTGTGGCAGGCGGCGCACGTCATCCCCACCATCTGATTACCGGTCGGTCCCGACGCGGTGAAACCGACCGGTAGCCCGTCATCGTCATCCGGGTTCGGCAGATAGCCGTAGCGCGCCAGACTATCGGCGAGGAACGGCTTGCCATCGACCGTGCGCAGCGCCTTCAGCCAGCCGAGCGGAATCATCGTCGATCCCTGGTCGCGCGTGTAGAAGTCGGCGCGTGCCGCCGGCGCCCATTTGATGCCCTGATCGAGATAGTTGACCGCCCCGACCGGCCCTGACGTCTGCCCGCCACCATTGGCAAACAAGGCAGCAGGAGCAGAAATACTGGCACACGCCAAGACCGCGATGATCTTTGCGAAAGCATTGTGACGCATGAGCGATCCCCCAATAGCAACACCGATCTTCGGCTTTGCCGAGTCGGCCGGCCACTTACTTGAAGAGACAACAGCTTCTTGAAGACGATCGCAAGTAAAGTCGAAACCGATTCGGATCGAAATCGATCAGCGCGCGGATGCGGCCATTTCGGCGTTGCGACGTTCGCTTGCCGCCAGCGTCTCCGCGAGCAGGGCAGCGAGGCCCTCTTCGCGATCCAGCACGTTCAACCCGGCGCGCGTCGACCCACCTGGACTCGCGACGCGATCGGCGAGCACGCCGGGGCTGACATCGGCCGCGGCGGCGAGGAGGGCCGCGCCTTCGACCGTCGCCAACGCGAATCGCGCCGACTGATCGGCCGGCAAACCGAGCGCGCCGCCTGCGTCAGCGAGCGCATCGATGAAGCGGTAGAGGAAAGCGGGGCCGCTGCCGGCGAGCGCGGTGACGGTGTCGAACAGGCGGGAATCGCCGATCCACTCGACCAGCCCGAGCGGCGCCATCAGCGACGCGATCGCGTCGCGCGCCGCCGCGTCGGCGCTTGCCGACGACAAGGCGACGACGCCCTTGCCGATCGCCACCGGCAGGTTGGGCATGGCGCGGAAGATCGCGCCGGCATCGAAGCGCGCGGCGAGCGCCGGCTCCTCGACGCCGGCGAGGATCGATACCAGCACCGGCACGCCAGCGAGCCGCGCGGCATGTGCGGCGGCGATCTCGTCAAGCTGCTGCGGCTTCATCGCCAGCATGACGATGTCGGGGAGCGGGCCGTCGGGCAACGCGCGCGCCTGGCGGACACCTGCCGGCAGCGCGCGATCGCAGCGATTGACGACATCGACCGCATCGGCGGCAACCACGCCGCTGTCGATCCAGCGGCGCAGCATCGCGCCGCCCATGTTGCCGCAGCCGATCAGCCAGAGCCGTGGCCCAGTCACGCCTCGCCCTGGGTCTCGGTCATCGCCGCGGCAAGCGCTTCCTTGGGCGTCTTGCCGCCCCACAGCACGAACTGGAACACCGGATAGAAGCGCTCGCACTCGTCGATCGCGGATTCGACGAGCAGCTCGGCACCGCGCAGCGAGAGATTGCCCTCCTCGCCATCGACCATCGCGGCATGGCGGTAGAGCAGGATGCCGCTCGACGACCACAGCTCGAAATGGCCGACCCACAGCTGTTCGTTGACCAGCCCGATCGCCTCATACATCGCGCCGCGACGATCCTCGGTGACGCGCACGTCGGGGAAGGCGAGGAACTGGATGACGCTGTCGTCCTCGCGCCACAGTGCGCGGAGCTCATACTGCGTCCAGCTGCCCTTGACCTTGGCGACGACCTCATCGTCCTGGCGCTCATGCTCCCAGCCATGCGCGGCGAAATAGCTTTCGAGCATGTCGATGGGGGCGGCGTCTTCCCGGTCGTAGTCGGCTTCTTCGAGCATCATCTTACCTTGCGCCCACACTCATACCAGATGTGGTGGCGAATGGCACGTATCGGCACAAGCGGACGTTGACAGGTCTGTAGAGAAAGCTGTGGAAAAGAATCTCAGCCTGCCTTCTTGGCCGGTTTCGCCGCCTTCGCCTCGAGCGCGTCGAGCCGGGCGCGCAGCGCCTCGGCCTCGTCGCGCGCCGCAGCGGCCATCGCCTTGACCGCCTCGAACTCGTCGCGGCTGACGAAATCGAGCCCGCCGATCCACTCCTTGGCCCTGGCGCGTGCGCCGGCCTCGGCCTCGCGACCGACGCCGGCGAGGGTGCCGGCGGCGCCGTTCACGAACTTGACGAAATCGTCGAAGATCTTGTTGTCGGATTGCATGGCGTCAAAAATCCCGTGTCGTATCAGGTGATGATCTGGGTAGTCGCACTCGACGGCACAAGGGTCTCGGCGCCGGGATTGAGCTGCAAGATCTGGTAATTGAGAATGCCGGCGAAGACGAGCCAGGCGAGATAAGGCACCAGCAGCAACGCCGCGCCGATGCGGATTCGCCCGAACAGCACGGTGGTGATGAGCGCCAGGACGAACATGATGCCGACCAGCACGAGGCTCCAGAACACCTGGTGCATGCCGAAGAACAGCGGCGACCAGATCAGGTTGGCGACCAACGACACCGCGAAGGAAGCGATCGCCGGGCCGCGCAGCCGCGAACCGCGCGCGTGGATGATCATCGCCAGCGCCAGCCCCAGCAAGACGTAGATCGTCGTCCAGGCGGCCGGAAAGGCCCAATCGGGCGGCGTAATATCGGGCTTGGCGAGCGCCGCATACCAGCGATTGGCACCCCCGGTCGGCACCAGCCGCGCCGAGGTAAAGCCGAGCAGGACCACGAACGGCACCGTCACCACCGCCCAGCGCAAAAAGGCACCGCGCAACTGTCCTTTGGACGCGATTTCCCTCAAGCCACCATCTTCCTTTGCTTTGCCTTGCCCCGCCCGCCGCGCGGCGGCAGCGACCCTTTACCGCCAATCCGGCGCCATCGCCACGCCTCATATTGCACATGCGAAACGCCATGGCGTCAAGCCGGGACGGCGATGTTGGTGGCGGCGAGCAGAAACTCGACATTGCCTTCCGGGCCGGTGATCGGACTCGGCACCACGCCGTCGACGCGCCAGCCGCGATCCATGACCCAGGCGGCGACCTCGTCGCAGACGCGCTGGTGCAACGCGGGGTCGCGCACCACCCCGCCCTTGCCGACCTCGCCACGACCGGCCTCGAACTGCGGCTTGACCAGCGCCATCAGTCGCGCGCCGGGGCGGGCGAAGCCGAGCGGCACGTCGAGCACCTTGGCAAGTCCGATGAAACTGGCATCGCAGACGATCAGGTCGACGGGCTCGGGAATGTGCGCCGCGGTGAGGATGCGCGCGCTGGTCTGCTCATGGACGATGACGCGGTCGTCCTGGCGCAGCTTCCAGGCGAGCTGGTTGGTGCCGCTGTCGACCGCATAAACGCGCGCCGCGCCGCGTGTGAGCAGGACGTCGGTAAAGCCGCCGGTCGAGGAGCCGACATCGATCGCCACCGCGCCGGCCACGTCCCAGCCGAAATGATCGAGGCCGTGGGCCAGCTTGATTCCGCCGCGCGACACCCAGGGATGGTCGCGACCGCGCACGTCGAGCACGGTATCGTCGGGCAGCGTCTGGCCTGATTTGTCGATCTTGCGCTCGCCGGCGAAGACCAGCCCGGCCATGATCAGCGCCTGGGCGCGCGTCCGGCTCTCGGCGAGGCCGCGATCGACGAGCAACTGATCGGCGCGAAGCTTTGCCATGCCCCGCCCTAGCGCAGCCGAGTCGCGACGGCAAAGCCCACTCCCTGTCGCCCCGTCCGCCCGCGACGGCGCGACGAAATGGCCGCACTTCGCGACCAGCCGGGTCGCCGTTTTCGCATCGTCGCACGCGGCCTTCGCTTCGGCGCAAGGCCTATTGCCCATCAAATTAGTAGGAATATGTTTCGAAGCGGGAGGCGTGGCTGCAGGGCGTCCCCTAGAACCTCGCGCGGCCACGTCTCCTTCACGTCCCGCGCCCCCCTGAGCGGGACAAAATGGAGCCGGACCATGGGTAGATTTTCGCCCTTCGACCCCGTTCAACCGACCATCCTCACCGTGCCCGGGCTCGGCGGCTCCGGCCCGTCGCACTGGCAGAGCCTGTGGGAATCGGCGCGCCCCGACACGCTGCGCGTCGAACTCGGCATGTGGAACACGCCGCACCGCAACGCTTGGGTGACCAAGCTCGACCAGGCGATCCGCACCGCGCGCGCGCCGGTGATCCTCGCCGCGCACAGCCTGGGCTGCCTGGCGGTGGCATGGTGGGCGGAACTGACACGGCAATCCTATGGCTGGCCGGTGGCGGGCGCGCTGCTCGTCGCGCCGGCCGATGTCGACCGCGCCGATGCACCCGACGATCTGAGGGCATTCCACCCGACCCCGCTGACCGCCCTGCCCTTCCCCTCGATCGTCGTGGCGAGCCGCGACGATCCGTGGATCACGATCGACCGCGCGCACAGCCTCGCTGCGTCGTGGGGCAGCCACTTCATCGACGCCGGCGAGCAGGGCCATCTCAACGCCGCGAGCGGCATCGGCTGGTGGCAGGAGGGGCAGGAACTGCTCGAACGCGTGATCCACGCCGCCGGCGACCGCAAGGGCCGCCCGCGCGCGCAGAGCGACGCACGCTCGATCCTGGCGATCAACGCGACCGATGCGGCGCAGACGCATTATCTGGGGGGTGCCGGGCTGTCGAAGCGGGATGGAGGCGCGGATTGCGCCTGTTCCACCTGTTCTTCCTGCTCGTTATTTTTTCGTTGCTATTACGTTGGAGGCAGCGCGCGGCAATGTCGTTTGATTGCAAAAACGTGGCGCCCCGGTTCGTTGGCAGAGGTGGCTCGGTTCATTTGAACAGCTCGGCGCAATTGCTAAGTGGAGCGTCTGCCGGTTTCATGCCGCTGCGAGAAGCGGCCGGTTGAAGTAGACGTGATCGGGTGTCCTGC
>NZ_JAXOJP010000059.1:0-15154 GCF_036663795.1 Parasphingomonas halimpatiens | reverse complement strand
CCTATGTTGCCGGCGGGCGGTATCAGTCCAGGCCATCTGCTTCTCCTATCGTCTCGACAACGACGGTGAATCACAACCTACTGATATCGCTCAACCACTTTCCGCTCGGGCTCTAACCAGCCACGCAGTTTCGTGGTAATCGGACGTATAACGAGAGAACAACTTGTCGAGCGAATGAAGCTTGAAGGCCTCCGCGCCGATATGCTCTGTGGGCAATCGGATATTCCATCGGAGTGCTTCGTCATCCGACAGAACGGTGCTCTATGGGAAACCTTCTACGCCGAGCGTGGGTTGGAAACCGGCTTACTTACCTTCCCTAGCGAGGATGCCGCTTGCCAAGACTTGCTCGGCGAGATGCGAGCCTATGCAGCGACTTCCGGTCATGCTCGCACGTAGACCTTGGCAGCGGTGCGTACGCTGATAGGCCCCACCCCCAACCCCTCCCCTGAAGGGGAGGGGCTTTAACGGTCCGAAGCTTGCACACCCACTTGACACCGGTTACCCAAAGGCTAGGCGCGCATCGCAGACGCGGCGGAGAGGAGGCATAATGACACGGCAGCTGAGACTCGATCCCGATCGCCTGTTCCCGGCCGACCCGACGACGCGGTCGATCGCGCGCGAACTCTACGCCACCATCGCGGGCGCACCGATCGTCAGCCCGCACGGCCATACCGACCCCGCCTGGTTCGCGACCAACGATCGCTGGACCGACGCCACCAGCCTGTTGCTCGCGCCCGACCATTATATCTACCGCATGCTCTACAGCCAGGGCGTCGACCTCGACGCGCTGCGCATCCCGCGCCGCAATGGCGAGCCGGCGACCGACCCGCGCGCGGCGTGGCGGCTGTTCGCCTCGCACCTTCATCTGTTCCGCGGCACGCCATCGCGGATCTGGCTCGACCATGTCTTTGCCGAGGTATTCGGTTTCGACGTCGCGCTCGATGCCGGCACCGCCGATCATTATTTCGACGCGATCGGCGCGGCACTGGCGAGCGACGCCTTCCGCCCGCGTGCGCTGTTCGATCGCTTCCGCATCGATTTCCTCGCCACCACCGAGGGGCCGCAGGACGATCTGTCGCATCATCACGCGATCCACCGCTCGGGCTGGGCGGGCCGCGTCGTCACCACCTATCGCCCCGATGGCGTGATCGATGTCGAGCATGAGGCGTTCAAGCCGGCCATGGCGCGCTTCGCCGAGCTGACCGGCGAAGACGTTTACGACTGGACCGGTTATCTCGCCGCGCACCGCAAGCGCCGCGCCGATTTCCGCGCCGCCGGCGCCACCGCGACCGACCATGGCCACCCCACCGCCGCTACCGCCAACCTGTCGCCGGGCGAGGCCGAACGATTGTTCCGCACCATCGTCACCGATACCTGGACCCCGGCCGATGCCGAGCTGTTCCGCGCGCAGATGTTGACCGAGATGGCGGCGATGTCGCTCGACGACGGCATGGTGATGCAGATCCACCCCGGCTCGTTCCGCAACCACAATGCCGGGTTGTTCGCCAGCCATGGCCGCGACAAGGGCGCCGACATCCCGACGCGCACCGATTATGTCCGCGCCTTGAAGCCGCTGCTCGATCGCTTCGGCAATGAGAGCGACCTGTCGATCATCCTCTTCACGCTCGACGAGAGCACCTATGCCCGCGAACTCGCCCCGCTCGCCGGCCATTATCCTTGCCTCAAGCTCGGCCCGTCCTGGTGGTTTCATGACAGCCCGGAAGGGATGCGCCGCTTCCGCGAAATGACCACCGAGACCGCCGGCTTCTACAACAGCGTGGGGTTCAACGACGACACCCGCGCCTTCCTGTCGATTCCCGCGCGCCACGATGTCGCGCGGCGCATCGATTGCGGCTTCCTCGCCCGGCTCGTCGCCGAGCATCGCCTCGAAGACTGGGAGGCCGCCGAGCTGGTGCACGAGCTGACCAGCGGGCTGGTGCGCCGCGCCTACAAGATCGACCAACCCCATCCCGCCGCCGCCGCGGCCTGATGCAGAGCGTGATGACATGACTTTGACCCACCGTGATTGCCCTGAGCCGTTCGTCGGCGAGGAGCGGCGCGCAGCGCGGGCTGGTAGCCCGTGCAAGGGCAGCGACGATGTCCGGCGGGCGGCTCAGGGCAACCGCGAAGCGGCGGGCGCCTTTTGGCGTGTGGCCGCGTCACTCGTCGGTCACGGGGGTACCACCCCGCTCCCTCCTCGTTCCTTGCCACACGCCAAAATCCGCTCCTTCGCGGCGGGTCAAAATCATGTCATCACGCTCTAGACCGGAGACCTTCATGTTCGACCGCACCTATTACGCCACGCACCCCGACATGATGGAGTGCGTCTCCAACGACGAGCTGCGCGACCGCTACCTGATCCAGGACCTGTTCCGCGCCGGCGAATGCGTGCTCAACTACACCCATGCCGACCGCATGGTGATCGGCGGCGTCGCGGTGGCCGGCGCGCCGGTCAAGCTGCCCGACCAGACCGAGCCGGCGTCGGCGATGGGCCATCCCTTCCTAGAACGCCGCGAGCTGGCGATCGTCAATGTCGGCAAGGTCGACGGCACCGTCACCGTCGATGGCGAGGCCTTCGCGCTCGGCAACAAGGACTGCCTCTACGTCACGATGGGCGCCAGGGACGTGCAATTCTCGGGCGAAGGCGCACGTTTCTATCTGGCGTCGTGCCCGGCACACAAGGCGTTCACCACGCGCGTGATCTCGGTCGGCGACGCGACCAAGCTCGAGCGCGGCAGCCTCGAGGAATCGAACGAGCGCACGATCTACCAGATGGTCATCCCGGGGATTTGCGACAGCGCGCAGCTGGTGATGGGCCTTACCGTGCTCAAGCCCGGCTCGGTGTGGAACACCATGCCACCGCACATCCATGAGCGCCGCAGCGAGATCTATTTCTACTTCGAGCTCGATGGCCCGACCGATCGCGTGTTCCATTATATGGGTGAGGGCGAGGCGCTGCGGCACATCGTCATGGCCAATGAAGAAGCGGTGATCTCGCCGCCCTGGTCGGTGCATATGGGCTCGGGCACCAAGGCCTATGCCTTCATCTGGGCGATGGCCGGCGAGAACCAGGACTATACCGACATGAATGTGCTGGACATCTGCCAGCTGGCGTAATGCAATCTCCCCTTCCGCTTGCGGGAGGGACACTGACTAACTCCCCTCCCTGGCAGGGAGGGGTTGGGGATGGGTCGGCCACAGGAGGGCGATCCGATCCCCCCACAACACCCACCCCCAGCCCCTCCTTTCCAGGGAGGGGAGTCGTGAGGTGGGGAGGAGAATGAAATGAACAGTCCCTTCGACCTGACCGGCAAGGTCGCCATCGTCACCGGCGCCAATACCGGCATCGGCCAGGCGATCGCGCTGTCGCTCGCCGCCGCCGGTGCCGACATCGCCGCGGTCGGGCGCACCCCGGCCGAGGAAACCCTCGCCAAGGTGCGCTCGATGGGCCGCCGGGCCGAAATCGTCTCGGCCGACCTGTCGACGATCGAACCCGTGCAGCGCGTCGTCGATGAAACGCTCGCGAAGCTCGGCGGGCTCGACATCCTCGTCAACAATGCCGGCATCATCCGCCGCGCCGATGCGGTCGACTTCACGGAAGAAGACTGGGATGCGGTGATCGACACCAACCTAAAATCGGTGTTCTTCCTGTGCCAGGCGGCGGGCCGCCATATGATCGCAAATCACGAACAAGGGGGGGGATCTGGTAAGATCATCAACATCGCATCGATGCTGACCTTCCAGGGCGGCATCCGCGTGCCGAGCTACACTGCCTCCAAGGCGGGTATTGGCGGGCTGACCAAGCTGCTCGCCAACGAATGGGCGGCCAAGGGCGTCAACGTCAATGCGATCGCGCCGGGCTATATCGCGACCAACAACACCACCGCGCTGCAGGCCGACGCCGTGCGCAACAAGGCGATCGTCGACCGCATCCCCGCCGGGCGCTGGGGTGCGGCGAGCGATCTCGGCGGCGCAGCGGTGTTCCTCGCCTCCAGCGCCGCGGATTACGTCCAGGGCCATATCCTCGCCGTCGACGGCGGCTGGCTGGCGCGGTGATGCTCGCTGGCGCTAACCTCCCTGTCCTTCCCCGGCGAAGGCCGGGGCCCAGTTGGGATGGCGGGAATGGGATGGCGCAACGCCTATCGCCGCTACCTTTCCAACTGGACCCCGGCCTTCGCCGGGGAAGGTCCGATTTCTGGGGAAATGCATCATGACCTTCCTCGCCTTCGGCGAAATCATGCTCCGCCTCTCACCCCCGGGGCGCGAGTTACTGATGCAGACGCCGCGTTTCGACGTGTGGGTCGCGGGAGCCGAGGCCAATGTCGCGACCGCGCTCGCCCGGCTCGGCCATGACGTGGCCTTTGCCAGCGCGGTGCCCGACAATGATCTCGGCGACGCCGCGATCACCACGCTGCGTGGGCACGGTATCGACACGCGCGGGATCCAACGCCGCGGCGAGCGCATGGGCCTCTATTTCGTCACCTCGGGCGCGGGCATGCGCGCCACCGAAGTGGTCTACGACCGCGCTTATTCCAGCTTCGCCGAGACCCCGGCCGAGGCATGGGATTGGGAAGCGCTGCTCGCCGGCGTCGACCGGCTGCACCTGTCGGGCATCACCCCGGCGCTCGGGCCGGGATCGGCACAAAGCGCGCTGGCCGCTGTCCTCGCGGCGAGCGAACGCGGCATCGCGGTATCGTTCGACGGCAACTGGCGCGGCAAGCTGTGGGCGCGCTGGGACGGCAATCCGCGCGCGATCCTGTCCGAGCTGGTCGGCCATGCCGATCTGCTGTTCGGCAACCACCGCGACATCGCCCTGCTGCTTGACCGCGACTTTTCCGGTTCGGGCGAGGACCGCCGGCGCGACGCCGCCGAAGCCGCCTTCGCCGCCTTTCCCCGGCTGCAGACGATCGCCTCGACTGCGCGGCACGTCGAGGATGCCGACCGCCACCGCCTCGCGGCACGGATCGATACGCGCGCCGGCTTCGTCCAGACCGATGAGGTCACGCTCGCCGGCATCGTCGATCGCATCGGCGCGGGCGACGCCTTTGCCGCCGGCGTGCTCCATGCGCTGCGCCACGGCCAGGACAGCGCCGATGCCGCGCGCACCGGGCTCGCGCTCGCCGCGCTCAAGCATTCGCTGCCCGGCGATGCCTGCCTGTTCCGCCAGAACGATATCGATGCGTATCTCGCCGGCGGGCTCGATGTCCGCCGCTGACCGCTGGAGCCGCCGCGCCGTGATCGGCGCAGGGTCGGCGATGCTGCTGGCCGGCGCGGCGCGCGCCACGGGCGACCCGGTCGTCCACGCGCCCGCGGGCGATTTCGTCGGGACCGGCGACGGCGGCGTGCGGGCGTTCCGCGGCATTCGCTACGGTCGCGCCGAGCGCTTTCGCGCGCCCGTGGCGGTCGCCACCCCCGGCCAGACGATCCGCGCCGACGCCTTCGGGCCGGTCTGCCCGCAACAGGGCAAATATGCGCCGCAATCCGAGGACTGCCTGTTTCTCAACGTGTGGACCGCCGTAGGGTCGGGCGCGCGCAAGCCGGTGATGGTCTATATCCATGGCGGCGCCTATGCGAACGGCAGCGTCACCGATCCGCTCAACGACGGCCATAATCTCGCCGCGCGCGGCGATGTCGTGGTGGTGACGATCAACCACCGGCTCAACGCGCTGGGATATCTCTATCTCGCAAGGCTCGACCCGCGCTTCCCCGACAGCGGCAATGCCGGCCAGCTCGACCTGATCCTCGCGCTCAAATGGGTGCGTGACAACATCGCCGCGTTCGGCGGCGATCCGTCGCGCGTGATGGTGTTCGGCCAGTCGGGCGGCGGCGCCAAGATTGCGACGATGATGGGCATGCCGGCCGCCAAGGGCTTGTTCCACCGCGCCGCGACGATGAGCGGCCAGCAGGTCACCGCCAGCGGTCCGATGAACGCGACCGCGCGGACGCGCGCCTATTTGGCGAGGCTCGGGGTGAACGAGAAGGATCTCGCGCCACTGCTCACCATGCCGACGGCCAAGCTGGTCGAGGCGCTCGACGCGACCGACCCGATTCTCGGCGGCGGGGTCTATTTCGGCCCCGTGCTCGACATGAAATGGCTGACACGCCACCCCTTCTGGCCCGATGCCAACCCGCAAGGGCTCACCATCCCGATGATGCTCGGCAACGTTCATGACGAGACCCGCGCCTTCATCTCGCCCGACTCGGACAAGGTGAAGGGCTTGAGCTGGGACAATCTCGCGGAACGCATGGCGCCGGAGCTGCGCATCGACGTGCTGCCCGAATGGGTCGTCGCGCAATATCGCGCGCACTTCCCCGACTGGTCGCCGACCGACATCTTCTACGGCGCAACCACCGCCGGGCGCAGCTGGCGCGGCCAGGTGATCGAGGCCGAGGCGCGCGCCCGCGCCGGCGCACCGGGCTTCGTCTACCAGGTCGACTTCACCTCGCGCACCGACCCGCGACGCGGCGCCTTCCACACCATGGACATTCCGCTGGTGTTCGGCACGCTTGGCGCGAGCGGATCGCAAACCGGCACCGGCGCCGATGCGCGCGCCGCGTCACGCGCGATGCAGGACAGCTTCGTCGCCTTCGCCACCACCGGCGACCCGAATCACGCCGGCTTGCCGCGCTGGCCGCGCCACGATCTGGCGCACCGCGCGACGATGGTCTTCGACGTCGACACGCATATCGAGAACGATCCGCGCCGCTGGCAGCGCGAACTGTTCGCCCGCGTCCCCTATATCCAGCCGGGCAGCTGATACCGCGACGCGAAGGCCCCGGTGCCGACATGCCTTGACACGCGGCACGGCGCGCAGCATTAAGATGACACCGGTTACCTAATGAGACAATCGCCGGCGTAATTCGACCAGCAACGGCTGGCACTAGCGGGAGGGGATGGCATGCCGGTTCGCCCGGGCAGCCCGAACCCTCCCAAAACGTTCGATTCGGTGACCGGCGACCAAGCGCGCCCGGCAACCGGTGTCAGCAATCAGCCGCTCGCGGCTGCACAAGGGGAGAGGGTCATGGCAAAGTTCGCAACGGCGGCCACAATGCGCGGCAATCGTCATTTTCACGGAGTTTCCGCGCTCGCGCTGACGCTGGGCCTGATGCTGCCGGGTGCGGCACTCGCTGCCGGCCAGGCCACGACGCCGGCACCGGCCCCTGCCGCGACCGCCGAGGAACCGACCCAGGACATCGTCGTCACCGGCTTCCGCCGCTCGCTCGACGCCGCGCTCAATGTGAAGCGCGATTCGGTGTCGTCGGTCGACGCGATCGTCGCCGAGGACATCGCCAAATTCCCCGACCAGAATCTCGCTGAGTCGCTGCAGCGCATCCCCGGCATCTCGATCCAGCGTGACGGCGGCGAAGGCCGTGCGATAACCGTGCGCGGCCTCGGCGCACAGTTCACGCGCGTACGCGTCAACGGGCTTGAGACCGTCGCCACCTCCTCCGACGGCGCCAGCGCGAACCGCGACCGTGCCTTCGACTTCAACGTCTTCGCATCGGAATTGTTCAGCAGCCTGGTCGTCCACAAGACCGCCGAACCTTCGCTCGACGAAGGATCGCTCGGCGCGGTCGTCGATCTCAACACCGGCAACCCGCTGGCCGGCAAGGCCGGGCTGACCGGCGTGCTCAGCCTGCAGGGCTCGTATAACGACCTGTCGAAGAATCTCGGGCCGCGTGTCGCCGGGCTGGTCAGCTGGCGCAATGATGCCGGCACCTTCGGCGTCAACTTCTCCGGCGCCTATTCGAAGACCAACACGCTCGAACTCGGCAACAATTCGGTGCGCTGGGCGCAGGCCTATTTCAACTCGGTCGACGGCACCAAGTGCTTCTATTCGGTGCCCGACGCAACGGGCGGCACGCCGGTCAACTTCAGCGGCAAGAACTACCGCCCGAGCGCGGCCTGCGACGCCGCGTCGCTGTCCTTCCACCCGCGGATCCCGCGCTACGGCATCGTGCGGCACGATCGCGAACGGCTCGGCCTGACGGGTTCGATCCAGTTCGCGCCGAGCGACGGGACCAAGATCTCGATCGATGCGCTCTATTCGCGCTTCAAGGAAATCCGCGAGGAGAAGTGGCTGGAGGTGCTCGCGCGCTCCAACGAAAAGGGCATCGACGTCGTCGCCCCGACCTATGACACCAACGGCAACATGATCGCGGCGACGTTCAACAACGCTTATGTCCGCACCGAACATTATCTGCGCCAGTCGACCACCGAATTCTACCAGGTCGGCGGCAAGTGGGACCAGGACCTGACCGACAAGCTGCGTTTCACGCTGGTCGGCGGCATCTCGAAATCGACCGCCGACATTCCGATCGAGACGACGATATTGTTCGACAATCGCAGTGCGACCGGCTTCAAATACGACTATTCGAACATGGCGAGCCCGGTGCTAAGCTATGGCATCGACGTCAATAATCCGGCAAACTTCCAGCTCGCCGAGATCCGCGACCGCCCGTCGAGCGTCGTCAACCGCTTCAAGACTGCGCAGCTGCGCACCGAATGGGACGTGGTCGACGGCTTCCAGATCAAGGCCGGCGGCGTGTGGCGGCGGTTCAACTTCGACGCCAAGGCGTATCTGCGCGACACCGCGGTGTGCGGCACCAGTGGTGCCGACCTCGTACTCGGCACGCTGACCTGCTCGTCGACCGTCTATGGTTTCCCCGTCACGTCGGCGCTCGCCGACAGCGTCACGCTGGCCAGCGCCGGTCAGCCGTCCGGCACGACCAGCCAGTTCGTCGTCGCCAATCTGCCCGCCACGACGGCCTTCACCAAGCTCTACAGCCGTACGGCAACGGCCGATGTCGGCAATATCCGCTCGGTCCAGGAAACGACCTCGGGCGGCTATCTCGAGTTCGACGTCAAGGGTGAGCTGTTCGGCCTGAAATATGCCGGCAATGCCGGTGTGCGCTATGCCCATACCGACCAGCAGTCGACCGGCATCCTCAGCGGCGTGTCGGTCACCGTCAAGCGGACCTATGATGACTGGCTGCCGTCGTTCAACATCGCGCTCTACCCGACGCACGACATCATCATCCGCGGCGCGATCGCCAAGGTGATGACGCGGCCGACGCTGGGCAACCTGACGCCGGGCGGATCGATCGACGGATTCAACTACAAGATCAGCTACGGCAACCCGCTGCTCGATCCGTATCGCGCGACCAACTTCGATCTCGGCGTCGAATGGTATTTCGCGCCGCAATCGGTGTTCTCGGTCGCGCTGTTCCAGAAGAATGTCGACAGCTTCCCGGTATCTGCCACCTATACCTCGACGCTCGCCGCCGCCGGCCTGACCCGCGACGCGCTGCCGCCGAGCTCGCCGGCCTATATCGCCAACGATGCGTCGCAGATCTACACCGTCAGCGCCAACGTCAACGGCACGGGCGCAAAGCTGCAAGGCGTCGAGATCGCGCTGCAACTGCCCTTCTCCTTCCTGCCGGGCATCCTCAAGCATACCGGCATCCAGGCCAACGCGACCTTCATCAAGTCGACCGCCAGCTACCGCATCACGGGTCCGGCGATCAGCGCCTGCACCCGCGCCGCGCCGACGCCCACCGTGCCGGTCCAGCCCTGCACGCTGACCGGCGTGCCGGCGGACTATACCAGCACGCTGCTCGGCGTGTCGAAGCGTGCCGCCAATGCGACGCTCTATTATGATGACAACATCTTCAGCGTGCGCGGTTCGGTGAGCTATCGCGGGCCGTTCGTCGACTCGACCAGCGGCACCAGCAACGTGTTCGAAGGCTATGGTTCGTACACCAGCTTCGACGCATCGCTGCGCTACAAGGTGAACGCGCATATCGAACTGTCGGTCGACGGCAACAACCTGACCGACACCTATCGCTATCGCTTCACCGACGCGACCTCGGAACGGAATTACGAGAACAACCATTTCGGCCGCACGATCCTGTTCGGCGCGCGGGTCAAGATCTAGTCGCCGTCTCTTTCTCCTCACTCCGGGCGCCGGCTTTCGCGAGCCGGCGCCCGCCTTGTTTCAGGGTCCTTGCCGATGATCGATCGCCGTTCCGCCATCCTCGCGACGCTCGCCGCCGGTGTAGGCGCGGCGGGCGCCACGGCGCAGACCGCCCCGCCCCACACCGCCGGCCCCACGGTGCCGGGCCTGCCCGAACCGTCCGAGACGATCGACCTGTGGCCGGCCGGCGCGCCGGGCATGCCCGCGACGCCGCCGGTCGAGACGGTCGACGAGCGCAGCAAGGACGCCGCGCTGACCGACCGCGCGGTGCGCGGCGTCGTCCGGCCGCGCATGGTCGTGTTCCGTCCCGCCATCCCCAATGGTTCGGCGGCGCTGGTGATGCCGGGCGGCGGCTACAAATGGGTGGTGATCGACAAGGAAGGCTATGAGATCGCGCGCTGGCTGGCGGCGCGCGGCTGGACGGTGTTCGTGCTGTTCTACCGCCTGCCGGGCGATGGCTGGGCGGCGGGGCCCGACGTCGCGCTGTCCGACGCGCAGCGCGCGATGCGGCTGATCCGCCACCGCGCGCGCGACTATGGCATCATCCCCGAGCGCGTCGCGGCGATGGGCTTCTCGGCCGGCGGGCATGTCTGTGGCGACCTGGCGGCGCGCTTCGCCACCGCGACCTACAAGCCGGTCGATGCCGCCGACCGGCTGACCGCGCGTCCCGACGTGGCGGCGCCGATCTACGCCGTGCAGTCGATGACCGCGCCGCTCGCGCATGCCGGCTCGCGCGCGCTGCTGATCGGGGCGAACGCCACGCCCGAGCTTGAGCTAGCGCATACCCCGGCGTCGAACGTGACCAAGGCCACCCCGCCCTGCTTCCTCGTCCATGCCGAGGACGACCCGACGGTGCCGGTCGACAACAGCCTGGCGATGCGCGCCGCGCTGAGGGCGGCGGGCGTGCCGGTCGAGACGCATCTGTTCACCAATGGCGGGCATGGCTTCGGCCTGCGCCGCGCGATGGGCAAGCCGGCCGAGGCGTGGCCCGAGCTGTTCGCCGCCTGGGCGCGGACGCAGGGGCTGGGATAAGCCCCCGTCCCGCAAGCCTCAGTGGCGCGCGGCCTGGGCCTGGGCCTTCTTCTGCGCCTTGTGCTTGGCAATGTAGTGGCCGGTGACGCAGCCCGCCGCGGCGCCGGCGATGGCGTGGTGATGCGCGTAATGGCCGGCGACCGCACCGACGATCGCGCCCTTGATGCAGCCCTTGGCGTCGGCGGCGGTGCCGATCGAGGCCAGCGAACCGGCCAGCAGCGTCGTCATCACAAGCTTGCGCACCATCATTCTCCTCGGTCGTCCGGCGGCGCAACCTGAGCCGTTACGCATGGCGACCGAACGACGCGGGCATGACATTGGTTTCATGCCGTCGATGCGACGTTCAGCCGGCGACGATCTCGCGCAGCGCGGCGGCGAGGCCGCGGGTTTCTTCCTCGGTGCCGATGGTCATGCGCAGGCCGTTGGCGAGGCCCTGGCCGGGGAGCCAGCGGACGATATAACCCTTGTCCATCAGCGCCTTGTACGCCTCTTCCGCGCTGACCTTGCCGTCGAACAGGACGAGCAGGAAGTTGGCCTGGCTGGGGACGGCGCGCAGGCCGGCATTGCCGAGCTTGGCGATCTCGCCGGCGAACCAGCCGCGCCACTCAAGGTTGTGGGCGCGGCTATGGGCGATGAAGTCGCTGGCGCCGAGCGCGGCGATCGCGGCCTGCTGTCCGGCGGTGGTGACGCAGAAGGGCGCGCGGATGCGGTGCATCGCGGCGATCGCCTCGGCCGAGCCATATCCCCAGCCGATCCGCTCGGCGGCGAGGCCGTGGATCTTGGAGAAGGTGCGCGTGACGATGACGTTGGCGGCGGTGCGGGCGAGATCGAGACCGCCGTCGTCATCCTCGGGCGCGAGATACTCGGCATAGGCCTGGTCGAGCACGAGCATGACGTGCGGCGGCAGGCCGGCATGGAGCCGGGCGATCTCGCCACGATCAGCGAAGGTGCCGGTCGGGTTGTTGGGGTTGGCGACGAAGACGAGACGGGTGCGGTCGGTGACGGCGGCGAGGATCGCGTCGACATCGGTCGCGTAGCCCTTGTCGGGGGCGATGACGGGGGTGGCGCCGACGCGGCGCGTGGCGATCTCGTACACCGCGAAGCCGTAGCGCACGAAGATGACCTCGTCGCCCGGGCCGGCATAGGCGCCGGCGGCGAGGTGGAGCAACTCGTCCGAGCCGGTGCCGTAGATGACGCGGGCGGGATCGAGATCATGATGGGCGGCGATCGCCGCGCGCAGATCGGCGGCGCTGGCGTCGGGGTAGCGCGACAGGTCGGCGTCGTGCGCGGCGAAGGCGGCGCGCGCCTGATCGCTGGTGCCGAGCGGGTTCTCGTTGGACGACAGCTTGGCGACGGGCGCGCCGCCATCGGTGGTCGAGCGCCCCGGGATATAGGGCGCGATCGCCATGATCCAGTCCTTGGGGCGGGGGGCGGTGATGGTGTCGGTCATGGGCGCGGCGTTAGCTGCTGCTATCCAACTCGTCTACTTCATACCTCCCCGGTACGGGGAGGGGGACCGCCGGCGAAGCCGGTGGTGGAGGGGCTTGGAGCGCGGGGCACGGGCCGCGCGCTCCAAGCCCCTCCACCACTGCGTGGTCCCCCTCCCCGTTCCGGGGAGGATCCAAGAAGGTTATGCCGGGGTGGCGGACGGGCGGTGGTGGTGGTGGTCTGGGCGTTTCCGACCAGCCCCTCCACCACTTCGTGGTCCCCCTCCCCGTGCCGGGGAGGTGTTTAGAAGGAGGTTACTTGCGGCGCAGCGTCGGTCTGGGCTTATGCCTTACCGGGGCCGGGCCGGCGTTGGCGCCGCCGTGCTGGTGGGGCCCGCGCGGGTCGTGGCGGGGGTCGCCTTGCAGGGCTTCGAAGCGGACGTTTCCTTCGGCTTCCTCGCCCATGGTGCGCTTGACCGCCGCCATGAACTTGCCGGCGATGGCGCTGGGGATCTGGAAGGCGGTTTCGTTGGGGCCGATGCGGATCGCGCCGACCTCGTTCTTGGTGATGTGGCCGCGGCGGCAGATGAGCGGGAGGATCCAGCGCGGATCGGCGTTCTGGCGGCGGCCGATGTCCATGCGGAACCACACGACATCGTCGAAGCCGGCGCGGTGATGTTCCTTGCCGGGAGGGCCGGCGGCGCCCTGATCGACCATTTCCTCGGGCGCGGGGAGGCGCGCGCGGTGCGCCTGGACGAGCGCGGCGGCGATGTCCTCAGGCGAGCGCTGCGCCATGATCTCGGCGGCGAGCGAACGGTCTTCCTCGTCGACCTCGACCGGGGCGAGCAAAGCCTCGATCAGGCGGCCGCGATCGGCCTTGCGGATGTCGTCGACGGTCGGGGCGTTGAGCCACTCGACGGCGATGCGCGCGCCCTTCAGCATCATCTCGACGCGGCGCTTGCGCTGATAGGGGACGATGAGCACGGCGGTGCCCTTCTTGCCGGCGCGGCCGGTGCGGCCCGAGCGGTGCTGCAGCGTCTCGGCGTCGCGCGGCAGCTCGACATGGATGACGAGGCTTAGCGTCGGCAGATCGATGCCGCGCGCGGCGACGTCGGTCGCGACGCAGACGCGGGCGCGACGATCGCGCAGCGCCTGCATCGCGGCGTTGCGTTCGGACTGGCTGTGCTCGCCCGACAAGGCGACGGCGGCGAAACCGCGATCGACGAGGCTGGCATGGAGGTGGCGGACATTGTCGCGCGTGGCGCAGAACAGCATGGCGGATTCGGCGTCGTGCAGGCGCAGCAAATTGACCACGGCATGCTCGATATCGGCGGGCGCGACGGTGACGGCCTGATAGGCGATGTCGCCATGGCCGCGATCCTCTCCGACGGTCGAGATGCGCAGCGCGTCGCGCTGGTAGCGCTTGGCGAGCGCGACGATCTGGCGCGGGATGGTGGCGGAGAAGAGCAGGGTGCGGCGCTGATCGGGCGTGGCGTCGAGGATCTGCTCGAGATCTTCGCGGAAGCCCATGTCGAGCATCTCGTCGGCCTCGTCGAGGATGACGGCCTGGAGCGCGGAGAGATCGAGCGCGCCGCGTTCGATGTGATCGCGCAGGCGGCCCGGCGTGCCGACGACGATGTGCGCGCCGCGCGACAGAGCGCGGCGTTCCTCCGACGGGTTCATGCCGCCGACGCAGGTGGTGATGCGCCCGCCGGCTTTCTCATAAAGCCATTCGAGCTCGCGGCTGACCTGCAGCGCGAGTTCGCGCGTGGGGGCGATGGCGAGCGCGAGCGGGGCGGCGGCGCGGGGCAGCGTGTCGCCCTCGCCGGTGAGCAGTTGCGGGGCGATGGCGAGACCGAAGGCGACGGTCTTGCCCGAGCCGGTCTGCGCCGAGACGAGCAGATCGCGGCCGGCGGCCTGCGGCTCGATGACGGCGCCCTGGACGGGAGTGGGCGCTGCATAACCACGCGACGCGAGCGCCTCGGCGAGATGCGCCGGGAGAGTCTGAAAGGGCATGATATTCCGGTTCTGGGGGCGGCGCGGGAGCGCGGCGTTCGACCCCCTATAGCATGGGTTGGCGGGAAAAGCACGGGGGGGCGTGGGGTGGGGATTCACCTGTTCCGACCTGCTAAACAGGTGAATATATTTTTTTGCTGGGGCGGTTTGCGGCTTTTGGTTGATTGTCCGTGGGTTAGGTGTCGCGGATTTCCAACTTAACAGGTGCGCGAGCAGGTGGGGAACAGTTGGGATAACAGGTGGGAGCAGGACGGGAGCAGGCGCGGAACAGGTCCGCCCGCGCGCGGTGGACGGGCCACCGATGGTGCGCGGGCGGGGGGTGAGCGGGGCGGACGATGTTAAAGAGCGGGGGGTGGTTGTGGCGGGTTTTGTGGGGAGTTGAATCAGGGTGGGTGTGAAAGCGGCGATATGTCGTGGTGCGCAAAAGACCTCAAACCTAGTTTCGAGCCGCGCCAAGGTCGTGAAACATCGACCGGATATGCTCATCAGAATGTTCGTTCAGACCGTCCGGCTTAGCAGTTCCGGTGCTGTATCCATCACCGGCAACCTGATTGATTTCGTCTTCCTGAAGCTGTTCGCGCTTGAGCCTTAGAGCCTGATTCAAAAGTTTCTCAACTGATTGAGACTCTTGCGATTCTGCGGGTGATCATGCGGATGCTGGCGATGGTTGCCCATGCGGTCGAGCTTTCGATGGATCGTTCC
>NZ_JAXOJP010000058.1:0-15561 GCF_036663795.1 Parasphingomonas halimpatiens | reverse complement strand
TGGGAACGATCCATCGAAAGCTCGACCGCATGGGCAACCATCGCCAGCATCCGCATGATCACCCGCAGAATCGCAAGAGTCTCAATCAGTTGAGAAACTTTTGAATCAGGCTCTTAGGCGTTGAAATCAATCGAGCAGGGCGCTGAGCCCGTCCGCGTCGCGCAGCACGATGCCGCGCGTGCCCGCACGCTCGATCAGCCCGCCTTGTTCGAGCGCGCTCAACTGGCGGCTGACCGTCTCGATCGTCAGCCCGAGCAATCCAGCGATCTCGCCGCGCGTCAACGGGAGGTCGAAGCGCTGGGCGCGGTGGCAGCCCGGGCCGGCCGCGTCGGCGAAGGCGAGCAGCAGGCCGGCGACGCGGCCGCGCGCGTCGCGCCGGCCGATCAGATCGGTCAGCGCGCGCGCCTCGTCGAGATCGGTGACCGAGCGTTGCAGCACGCTCTGCTGCAGGGCCGGGGCGGCGGACATCAGCCGTTCGAAATCGGCGCGCGGCACCAGGCATAGTTCGCTGTCGGTCAGCGCCACCGCGTCATAGCGGATCTGCGCGAAGAATAATTGCCCGAGCAGCCCCGCGGGATGGACCAAAGCGACGATCCGCTCGACGCCGTCGGCGCCGGTCGAGCACAGTTTCACCGCGCCGCGCACCAGCGTCGCGCAGGCGACGCTGTCGTCGCCCGCCGCGAAGATCGTCTCGCCGCGGGCGAAGCGGCGGTGCCGGCCGATCCGGCTGAACGCGTCGAGCTCGCCCGGGTCGAGCGCGGCGCACACTGCCGCATCGCGCACCGGGCAGACGGTGCAGATCGCCGGAATCGCCGGGGCCGGTTCGGCGGGGAAGGCGTCCATCCGGTTCATTGCGCGCGTGACAAGTTGCGGCCGATGAAGAACAGGCCGAGGCCGATGAGAAAGGGCACGCCGCCGACGATCAGCGGGATCGGCAGCGCCGACAGCGCATCGGCAGGGGTCATGCCGCCGCTCAACCCCATGCCGATCACCACGACCGTGCACAGGCCGCTCCCCGTCATGATCAGGATGCCCACCGCGAGCAGCAACCCGCCGAAAAACTGCTTCATAACCTTTCCCCCGCGCGCGCGCGACGCAGCACGCCAGCCCCTTCTGCGCCGCTGCGATAGAAACTGTTATACGTATCAAACGGGATGATCGCACCATCGGGCGTGACGAAATGCACGCAGCTGCGCTTCACCGTGGCGAGATCGAAATTGTAGCGATCGAGAAATTGCAGGATCACGACGCGGAAGCTGTTGGCATAGCCGAGCTCGGCCGGCACCGCCGCCTGCGGCAGGCAGCACAGCAGCCCGGCCAGCTTCTCCTCGGTGTTGGCTTGCGTCGTCGCCAGGCTGAGCAGGCCGTTCACCGCCTCGCGCAGCTTGGGATAGGCCTCATAGCTGATCGTGTTGGGCCCTTCGAGGATCAGCTCGCGCGGCAGCAGCGCGGTGATCGGCGTGACATTGGGCCCGTCGCGCAGGCCATAGCCGATGCAGATCTGGTCGGGGTTGCAGGGCAGGGGGATCATGTCCTCCAGCCCGAACACGCCGGCCTTCGCCACTTCGCGGCGGATCTGCGTCAGCAGGATGCGGTTGGCCTTGCCGTCGAACCCTTCGTTGCGGCCGGCATCCTGCACCGGCTGAAAGGTCACGCCGCGCACGCACTTCCATTGCAGCGCATGCTCGATGATCGGCGCGACCTCCTGGTCGTTGACCCCGCGCTTGACCACCGCGACCAATGTCGTCGACAGCCCGACCCGCTCCAGCGCCTCCAGCGCCTGCTGCCGGATACGCGACAGCCGCGCGCCGCGCAGGTTCATCAGCGCCTCGTCGTTGAGGCTGTCGAACTGGAGATAGACTTCCAGCCGCGGCGCATAGCTGGCCAGCCGTTCGACGAACGCCGGGTCCTGCGCGATGCGCACGCCGTTGGTGTTGATCATCACATGGCGGATCGGTCGCGCCTTCACCGCATCGAGAATCTCGAAGAAGTGCGGGTGGATCGTCGGCTCGCCGCCCGACAGCTGGACGAGATCGGGCTCGCCCTCGCTCAGCACGAGCGCGTCGAGCATCCGCTCGACCGTGGCGACGGGTAGATGCGCGCCGTGGACATCCTCGGCATCGGCGAAGCACACCGGGCAGGCGAGGTTGCACGCCGAATTGATCTCGACGATCGCCAGGCAACTATGCTGCTCATGATCGGGGCACAGCCCGCAATCGAACGGGCAGCCGGCCTCGGTACGGGTATGGGTGTGGAGCGGCCGGTCGCCGGGCTTGAGCCACAATTTCTGCGACCGCCAATAATCGAGATCGTCGCTGATCAGCGTCTTCTGCACGCCATGCTCGCGGCAGCGCTTGAGATAAAAGACCTTGTCATCCTCGATGATCACCTTGGCCGGGACCGGCACCAGGCAGGTCTCGCACAGGCTCGTCGTCTGGCCGTGGAACAGATAGGGCGCCGCCTTGCGCTCGGGCGGGGTCACCGGGTCGAGCAGCGCCACGGACGATCCAGACAAGGGCATAGACGGCCAATCCCGACATCAACAGATGGAACACATTAAGCGGCCCGATCACCGTAGGATAGGGCTTGAGGAACTCCCAACAGAAACGCTGCGCGGCATAAGCCAGCACGAAGACGTGAAAGCCATGGTCGCGCGCCCAGCGCTGCCCCGCCAGCAACGCGCGCCAATAGACGAGGAGGAACGCCGCCATGGCGAGCGATTCATAGATCTGCACCGGGTGGCGGCCGATGCCGTCGCCGAGATCGACCGCCCAGGGCAGCGCCGTCGGCGTGCCATAGGTCGCATCGGCCAGCCCGGCGAACAGGCAGCCCCAGCGCCCGATGACGATGCCGATGGTCAGCGGGATGACGAACGGGCCGCCGGTCGAGCGCGTCACGCCGTGGCGCCATTTCCACAGCTCGACCGCGGCGATCGCCCCGACCAGCCCGCCGGCGATGCTGTGCGACAGGATCGGCGCCGCCAGCCGCAGCGTGTTGATCGAACCGAACAGCCAGGCGCCGAGCGCGCCGCCCAGCGCGAGGCTGATGAAATAGCTCGGCGCGGTCTCGCGCGCGAGCCGCTCGACCGCCGCGCGGCGATGGCGCCAGACCCAGCGCCCGCCCAGCGCCGCGCAGGCCCAGGCGGCGAGGTCGAAGACATGGTGTAGCCAGGGCGCGGTCGGGACATGGATCATGCCGCCGCGTCATGGCAGTCGCGCGGGCGTGTCGTCCAGCCGGCCGTTGCCCATCCGCCATGTGATGCCGCCTCTCGCGGGCCAACACCTTTAGCCCCTTCCCTTCAGGGGTTGGGGGTGGGGCCGTGCCGCAAGCGGGGCGCTCGGGGAGAAGCCCCACCCCAACCCAGCTGCGGGTGAACGGCGCCCCGCGCCGTTCAGGTCATGCCGGGGGCATGACCGACCCGCAACTCCTCAAGGGGAGGGGCTCACGAGAGTCACGCTTGCTGGGATCGGGTATGAGACGTCGTGAGTGGCTGCGGGCATCGGGCGAAATCAGCGTTGGATCGAGAGGCGCGTCGCGCCTAGGCTGTGCGAACATCGAGGCCATAGAGAGGGAGCGTCCGCTGGAAAACCCCCTGATCCGGAAACTGTCGAATGTGGCGGATCTCTCGGACAAGCACCGCGATGTGCTGCAGTCGCTGTGCGATTATGCCGAGGTCGTGTCGGCGGATGAGGATATCCTGCGGCAGGGCGACCGGCCCGACCATCTCCACCTCGTGCTCGAAGGATGGGCGATGCGCTATCACATCCTGCCCAACGGCGCGCGCCAGATTTCGGCTTATCTGCTGCCGGGCGACTTTTGCGACCTGCACGTCATGGTGCTCCAGCAGATGGACCACAGCATCGCCACGCTCACGCCGTCCACGATCGCCTTCGTCCCGATCGAGAAGATCCGCGAACTTGCCCAGCAGCTGCCCGAGCTCACCCAGGCATTGTGGTGGGCGACGCTGGTCGACGAGGGCGTGATGCGGGCATGGATCGTGAATCTCGGCCGGCGATCAGCCTTCAAGCGCGCCGGGCACCTGATTTGTGAGCTGTACGAGAGAATGAAGAGCGTCGGCCTCGTCACACACGAGGAATTCGCCTTGCCGCTGACCCAGGCGGAAATCGCCGACTCGCTCGGCCTGACCCCGGTGCACATCAACCGGGTGATCCAGCGCCTGCGCCAGGAGAATCTCATCGTGTTCGATCGCCACCACATCACGATTCCGAACATTGCCCGGCTGCGCGCCATCTCGGGCTTCGATCCGAGTTATCTACATCCGGAGCATGTCAGGCTGGCGTGACGGCTCCTGCCATAGCGGTGCGAGGTCGCCTCCTGACAAAGAAAAGGGCGCCCGGTTCGTGCCGGACGCCCTCCTCTCCTGATCGATCGCGATCGGGTCAGTAGGAATAATACATGTCGAACTCGACCGGGCTGGGGGTCATTTCCCAGCGCGCGACGTCTTCCATCTTCAGCTCGATATAGGATTCGATCTGGTCCTTGGAGAACACGTCGCCCTTGAGCAGATAGTCATGGTCGGCGGCCAGGCTCTCCAGCGCTTCGCGCAGCGAGCCGCAGACGGTCGGTACCTCGGCCAGCTCTGCCGGCGGCAGGTCGTACAGGTTCTTGTCCATCGCCTCACCCGGATGGATGCGGTTCTGGATGCCGTCTAGGCCGGCCATGAACAGCGCGGCGTAGCACAGATACGGGTTGGCCATCGCGTCGGGGAAGCGCACTTCGACGCGCTTCGCCTTGGGGCCGGTGCCGTAGGGGATGCGGCACGATGCCGAGCGGTTGCGTGCCGAATAAGCCAGCAGCACCGGCGCCTCGTAACCCGGGACCAGCCGCTTGTAGCTGTTGGTCGTAGGGTTGGAGAAGGCGTTGATCGACTTGGCATGCTTGATGATGCCGCCGATGAAGTACAGGCACATGTCGCTGAGCCCGGCATAGCCGTTGCCGGCGAACAGCGGCTGGCCCTTGTCCCAGATCGACAGATGGGTGTGCATGCCCGAGCCGTTATCTTCCTTGATCGGCTTCGGCATGAAGGTGACGGTCTTGCCATAAGCCTGGGCGACCTGGTGGCAGACATATTTGTAGATCTGCATGCGATCGGCGGTGACGGTCAGCGTGCCGAAGGTCAGGCCCAACTCGTGCTGCGCGGCGGCAACCTCGTGGTGGTGCTTGTCGCACGGCAGGCCCATTTCGAGCATGGTCGAGACCATCTCGCCGCGGATGTCGACCGCGCTATCGACCGGGCCGACCGGGAAGTAGCCGCCCTTGGCGCGCGGCCGGTGGCCGAGATTGCCGCTCTCATAGCTGGTGCCGGTGTTGGTCGGCAGCTCGATATCGTCGATCTTGTAATAGCTCGTCGCGTAGCTCGTCTCGAACTGCACATTGTCGAACATGAAGAACTCGGCTTCCGGGCCGATATAGACCGTGTCGCCGATGCCAGTGGTCTTGAGATAGGCTTCGGCGCGCTTGGCGGTCGAGCGCGGGTCGCGGGCATAGAGTTCGCCGGTCGATGGCTCGACGATGTCGCACACCAGGATCAGCATCGGCGTCGCCGAGAACGGATCGGTCCACACCGCGTCGAGATCGGGCTTGAGGATCATGTCGGATTCGTTGATCGCCTTCCAGCCGGCGATCGACGAGCCGTCGAACATGAAGCCGTCGGTCAGTTCGTCTTCGCCGACCACGCCGGAGACCATCGTGAGATGCTGCCACTTCCCCTTGGGATCGGTGAAGCGCAGATCGACCCACTCGATCTCCTGCTCCTTGATCATCTTCAGGACGTCGCTCACCGAATTCGCCATTACCCCATGCCCTTTCGCATTATGTCGTACGCCCGCCGAGTGGCGGGAATCATGTTACACCCCGGTACGCCTACGCTGTCACAAAATGCTGCGCTGCGTCAAATCGCATTCTCGTCGCGCTCGCCGGTGCGGATGCGCAGCGCGGTCTCGACCGGCAGTACGAAGATCTTGCCGTCGCCGATGCGGCCGGTCTGCGCGGCGGCGGCGATCGCCTCGACGACGCGTGCCGCCATGGCGTCTTCGACCACGACCTCGAGCTTCACCTTGGGCAGGAAATCGACGACATATTCCGCACCGCGGTAGAGCTCGGTATGGCCCTTCTGCCGCCCGAAGCCCTTGGCTTCGACGACGGTGATGCCCGAGACGCCCACTTCGTGCAGTGCTTCCTTCACTTCGTCGAGTTTGAACGGCTTGATGATCGCTTCGATCTTTTTCACGTGATGCGGTCCCCGATGATGTCGGCACACCTTACATGAAGCGTGCCAGTCGCGCGAGGGTGTCGCGACACTTGCGGGCCATTGACCGGTGCTGGGTTAGCTTGCCGGATTTCGGTGCAACACGGGCGATGGTGCCCGTTTTATGGGCAAGCGCCAAAGGCGAATCGGCATGTCGCGAGGTGCCGGACAGGGGCGAACGGTCTGGCCTCGCGGGTTAGCTCGGCTGGTTGCTATTTCGCCGCGATCATTTTGATCGGAGCAATCCATTTGGCAGCAAAAAATATCAGAGGAAACGTCATCAAACATATAATAACATTAAACAATATTGGAACGCTCATCCACCGCAATAGATCGAAAAGGCAAAATACGAATAAAGAGAAGCAGACTTCTATCCAACCGAACTTAACCACTATAGCACCTGTCTTCCGCAATGGCTGCTGCGGCAACGCGCCCCGCGTTTGCCACCGCACCTGTGATGCCGGCCAATCCGTCCTGGACAAGCTGGCCCGGATTTGTAACGGACTCGACTGTTTCTTCTGCCATTGCAATCACGCAGTGGAGAGGATCACCATATGGCTTATTGGGCTGGGAGGGTTGTTGTTTTCCCCGCCAGCACCGTTCCCGTCGCCGTCGTCGGCGTCATCCCCGCCGGCTTGCCGAGATTGGCCTTCGCCCAGTTCGCCTCGTCGATGATGTAGAGCCGCAGCGATTGCGCCTGTGCCGGGGTCATCACCCGCGCGAAGCTGACCATGCCATTGCCCTTCAGCGCGCCGTCGATGACGATCGCCTTCCAGCCCCTGGCATCGGCCAGCATCGCCGAATGCTGCAGGTCGGGCAGCACCCCGCCGCCGGCGGCATTGCCGCCATGGCACACCTGGCAATTGCGCCCGAACAGCGCCTTACCCTCCGCGATCTGCGCCGGCGTGCCGGTTGAGGGCGGCGGCGCGAAGGCGGCTTCGGCCGGTGCCGACAGCGCTGGCAGCTTTGCCGTGCCGCCGAGCTTGAACACCAGCAGCCGCGGGATATTGGGCACCGTCCGTGCCGCGCCGCCGGCATAACCCGCCGCGAGCGGGAAGCTGCCGCCGCGCCCGCTCAGTACCGCGACATATTGCACGCCCTTGACGGTGAAGGTCGCAGCACCCGCCATGATTCCCGACTGCACCGGATAGGCGAGCAACTGCTTGCCGCTGTCGGCGGCATAGGCGCGAAACTCGCCCAGCGCGGTGCCCTGGAACACCAGATTGCCCGCCGTCGCCATCGTGCCGCCGTTCCACGGCACGGGATAGTCGACGCGCCAGCGTTCCTTGCCCGTGACGGGGTCGAACGCCACCAGCGCGCCCGTCGTCCCCGCGGTCGCGGCAGCGATCGTCGCCGCGTCGCGCGGCAGCATGCTTTCGGAGAAATTGGTGCCCGTATTGAAGCCGATCGGCTGGCGAACACTGTCCTGCTTCGTCAGCGGCGGGATATAGGCCATCGCCACTTCCTGCGCCGGGATATAGGCGAGGCCGGCCTTGGGGCTGAAGCTCATCGGCTGCCAATTGTGCGCGGCGAGCGCCGAGGGGATGCCGATGAACGGCTTCAATGTCCGGTAATAGCGCGACGCCTCGCTCTCGACCGGGCGCCAGTCCGGGCCATAATGGTCGGCCCAGGTGACGGTTTTGGCGAATTTCTCGACCGAGATCGGCTTGCCGTTGCTACGGTCGAGCACGAAGAAGAAGCCGTTCTTCGGCGCCTGCATCAGCACCTTGCGCTTCGTGCCCGCGATCGCCAGCTCGGCGAGCACGATCGGCTGGGTCGCGGTGAAATCCCACGTCTCGGCCGGCGTCTCCTGATAGTGCCACAGATATTGCCCGGTCTCGGGCTTCAGCGCGACGATCGACGACAGGAACAGATTGTCGCCCGTGCCTTGCGAGCGCAGCCCGTGGTTCCACGGGTTGCCGTTGCCGACGCCGATATAGAGCTGATCGAGCGCGGCGTCATAGACGATCGAATCCCACACCGTCCCACCGCCGCCCGACTGCTTCCACTGGCCGCCCGGCGACCAGGTCGCCGCCGCCGCGGTCTTGAGGATCGCGTCGGACGCCGCCCCATCGGCCTCGCCCTTGGCGTTGGGCACGGTGTAGAAGCGCCACTTCTTCGCCCCCGACGCCGCATCATAGGCGGTGATGTAGCCGCGCACGCCGAACTCGGCGCCGCCATTGCCGATCATCACCATGTCCTTCACCACGCGCGGCGCGCCGGTGATGGTATAGGGTTTGCTGTTGTCGGTGGTCTGCACCGACCAGATCTGCCGGCCGCTCGCGGCATCGATCGCGATCAGGCGCCCGTCGATCGTGCCGAGATAGAGCTTGCCCTTCCACGCCGCGACGCCGCGATTGACCACGTCGCAACATGCCTCGACACCCTTGCTCTTGTCGACCGCGGGATCGAACGCCCACAATTTCTTGCCGGTCAGCACGTCATAGGCGAACAGCTTCGACCATGGGCCGGTGACGTAGATCGTCCCGTCGATCACCACCGGCGTCGCTTCCTGCCCGCGCGCATCGGGCATGTCGGCATACCAGGCGAGCCCGAGCCCGGCGACATTGCCGTCGTTGATCTGCGTCAGCGGGCTGAAACGCTGCTCGTCATAGTTGAACCCCGTCGCGGCCCAGTCGCTGCCATCGCCGCCGCTGGTGAGATAGGCCGCGTCGATCTTGCCGGCGCCGGTCAGCGCGGTCAGGTCGGTCGCCTCGCCGCCCTGGCCGCTCGCCTGCGTCTCGTTGCCGAACTTGATGCACCCGGCCAGCAGCAACCCCGCCGCCAGCACCACCATTCCACGCCGCATGCCACTCTCCGCCCGAGCGCTCCGCTCGGGCGGAGTCGAATGACCGGTATGGTGGGGCAGGGCGGGGCGAAAGGGAAGGGGCGCGCTTCGCTCAGCCGTCACTCAGCGCCGCCGCGGCGCCCAGCAGCACGAGATCCGATCGACCGACGATCGCCACGGGTACCTCGCTCAACTGCCGGTGAAACGCGCCCTTTGCGGTCAGGCGCTGGCGAAAGGCGCTTTCGCTCAAACTGATCTGCAGCGCCCGCGGGATCGCGCCGCCGAGATAGACACCATCCCACGCGCCAAAGGCGAGGATCAGGTCACCGATGAACGCGCCGAGATAGCCGACGAACATCTGTACCGCGCGCGCCGCGACCGCATCGTGCCGGATCGATTTCGTCACGTCTTCGGGGCTGGCGACGGTTTTTCCGCCCTCGGCGAGCGCGGCATAGGCGGCGACGAGCCCGGCGGCGCTGAGCAGGGTTTCGGCGCTGGCAATCCGTCCGCCGGCCTTGACCCGCTCGGCGAACCGCTCCTCGCACGCGCTGCCGGGCGCGAAGGCCATATGCCCACCCTCGCTCTGGACCGGGACGAGCCGCCCGCCCGGCCCGGTGACAAGTCCGGCGACGCCGAGACCGGTGCCGATATTGACGATCAGATAGTTGCCGCCGGCGGCCGCCGGCCGGACCGGATGCCTGTCGAGCGGGGTAAAGGCGCTCGTCGGCAATGACGGCAGCGCCAACGCCGAGGCGGCGCATTCGTTCAGCGCGCGGGGTCGCGTGCCCAATACCGCTTCGACGCCCGACAGGGAGATGAACCACCGGCTGCCGGTCAGGTTGATGACGTCGCCGCGCGCTATGCCGGCGACGGCGAGCACGGCGGGAATCGCCGTGTTACGCAGCCCGACCCCGTCGAGATAGGCCATCAGCGCGGCGGTGAACGTCGAATGTTCGCTGGCAAGGAAGCTGCGCATCTCGCGCGGGGCGAAATCGCCATCGCCGTCGCTCAGCGCGAACCGCACCGATTGCCGCCCGATATCGGCGACCAGTCCTGTCCGGCTGCGCTCCATGGCCAACCCCTCCGTATCGCCGGGCCTTGCCGCCCGGTCGTTGTGGGAGCGCTAACATAGTTACGCAAACTGATCCAGCCGTCAGCATGCGCGCGCTGCGTCATGCCTCGAAAAACTACTGAAATCGCCCGTTATGGCGGCGCAGCCCGCCGCGCTATCTCGCCTGTTCGGGGCGCACGGCCTTGATCAGCACCACCATGATCAGCACCAGCCAGGCGAGGCTGCTGCCCTGCATCACCAGCGCGCGGTTGCCGAACAGCCCGGCCAGCGACACCACCGATCCGGCCATCAGCAGCACGGCCGCCAGCGCGTGCCAGCCGCCGCGCCGGAACAACAGCCCGCCGATCACGATCACCACCAGCGCGAGCAGCGCAAACTTGATGCGCACGGCCGGCATCAGCAGGTCGATGATGTGCTGATCGCCGGGCAGATGACCGAGCAGGCGATAGAGTTGCACGCCCTCGAACTGGTCGCAGGCCGCCGCCAGCAGCGTCATGGCGATCGCCGCGCGCACGACGCCGCGTCCAGCAGCGCGACCGTCGTTGCGCAGTGCCAGCAGGGACAGGATCAGGAAGCTGCTGTAGATCGGGATGAAGCCGAACGAGTCGAGCGCCAGCCCGCGATATTGCGCCGCGACATGCGCCGCGCGGCACGATGCCGGGAACAACCGCGCGACGTCGCCCGGGCTGGTGACGAATTCGAACGCCAGGATCGCGTCGCGATGACCGCAGGCGGCAATGTCCGGTATCTGCGCAAAGCCGATCGTGCAGCCGATCACCCCCAGCGCGGCAAGCGCCGCCCAGCGCCAATATGTCATGGCATACCCTCCCGCCGTCGTTTCCCCACGATGATCGTGACAGGCCTTTGCGCTACTGTCATCGTTCACGTGTCATGGGGGAGCTGACCGTGCCGGATCGCCCTTGACCTTTAATTCCCACTATGTTAGTAGGAATATAGATGAGCGACACGCATCATCCGGCTCCGCCCGCTACCGGTCATCCGGTCTGGGAGGCGCTTTCCCGCTATAGCATCGGCCCCGCGGACGCCGAACTGACCTTCGCCGCGCGGCTGGCGCGTGAAAATGGCTGGCGGCCGGTACAGGCCGAGCGGGTGCTGGAGGAATATCGCCGCTTCTGCTTCCTCGCGGTGACCGCGGGGCATCAGGTGACCCCGTCGGACGCGGTCGATCAGGCCTGGCACCTCCATCTCACCTATACGCGCGATTATTGGGAACGCTTCTGCCCCGATATATTAAGGCGGCCGCTGCACCATGGGCCGACGGCGGGCGGCACCGACGAGCAAAGCCGCTATTTCGAGCAATATGCCCGCACGCTGCGCAGTTACGAGCAGGCGTTCGGCATGTCGCCGCCCGCCGATCTCTGGCCGACGGCGGCGCGGCGGCTGATCGACGATCCCCGCGCCCGGCGCGTCCATCCGCGCGACGGCATCTTCCTTCCCCGTATCGCCCTGTGGCTGCTGGCGGCTGCCGCCGCGGCCATATCGGCGGCGTATTTCCTGTCATGGTAGAGGAGCAATAGCCCATGTCTCTCGGACCCTTCGACCTCGCCGGCGGGCCGTTCCTGACATTGTACGTCATCCTGCTGGTCCCGACGGTGATCGCCGGTTTCCTCATTCCCCCCTGGCTCCGCCCGGAAGGTCGATCGGGCCGCGCCACCGACCCGGGGCAACTCGCCCTGCTGGCCGGGGGACGGCAGCGCTTCTACGACGCGATCCTGACGCGACTGCTCGCGGCGGACGCGCTCAAGCTGATCGGCGGCAAGGACTTTCTCGCGGCGCCCGGTGCCACGGGGCGTAGCGAGCCCGACCAGGAGGTGCTTGCACTGGCGAGGCGCGCGCCGGCCAGCTTGAAAAGCGTCGAAAGCGTGCTGCAACCCCATGCGACCGCGACCGAAAGCGACCTGGTCGACGCCGGGCTGCTGATCGATCGCGACGTGACCATGCAGCTCCGCTTCTGGCAGACCTCGCCGTACCTGCTGCTGCTCCTGTTCGGCATGACCAAGCTGTGGATCGGCGTGGGGCGCGACCGGCCGGTCGGCTTTCTGATCGCGCTGCTGTTCGTGACGGCGATCGCCGCGCTGCTCAGGTTCACGACCGCCGACCGCCGGACGCGCGCGGGCAAGGCCCTGCTCGACGGCGCACGCGACCACAGCGACCGCTTGCGTCGTGCCCCTACACGCGACGAGGCCGCGCTCGGTGTCGCCCTGTTCGGCACCGGCGTGCTGCTCGGCTCGGCCTGGTCCGACTATCACAGCATGCGCCGGGCGAGCGACGGCGGCGGCGTCGATGGCGGTTCCGGCAGCAGCGGCGACGGCGGTTGCGGCGGTGGTGGGGGCGGGGGATGCGGCGGTTGCAGTAGCTGAACGGCGGCGTGGCACATGGCGCGGCGCGTCGGTCGCGCTCCTGGCGATCAGCCGAGCACGCTCCCGCGTCTGGGTCGCGATCTTGCGAATCTCCGATAATCTAGGCCGTGTTGGCAAAGGTGATTCCCAATAGCCGCAGTATCTGATTCGGGGTGGCTTTTAATTGCCCCGAAAAGCACTGAACGGCACACCGACAAAGACGCCAGCGGCCAGGCTATCTTCTCGTCCGCCCGTCTTGGCCTTCTCATTCAGATACACCGCGCGAATGCCCCCACGCAGTTTTCCCGTGCCGTCACCGACGAAGTAGATTGGGAATTCGACCGAGTAGGAGTGGTTCGACACGTCGGTGAGGACGCGCGGTCCGATGGCCAGTCGGGCGAAACTGCCGATCGAGACCGGAAAGGCGTGACGAAATTCCAGACCAAAAATCTCATGGGTTGAACGGATCGGCGCACCGTCGGCCAGTGTGATGCACTGGGTCTGGACCGTGCCGGTCACAGGCTGGCAGACCTCGACCGGATCGGCCGCCTTATACTTGCGACGGTAGTCGAACGACCCGATCAACGACGTCTGACCGTGGCCGAACAACAAGCCGCCGAAAAGGGTACCGCCATAGCCGAAATGGCTGGTCTTCAGGGCGGCGAAGCTCGTCCGATCGAGATATTTATAGCTCGCCTGGTTGCCGGTGAAGGCGAGTCCAGCGAACCAGACCGACCCGGGGAGGACATGGTCGAGCAGGCTGTCCAGCCCGCCAGGATAATATTTGGCGACGAAAGAGCTGACGCCTGTCTTGTAGGCGTAGGGATTGCAGACCGTCGCAGAGTTTCCCGGTATCTCCAGACAGCGCCGCCGGGCTTCCGCGACCTCGCTTTTTTCTTCACCATTGAGGTCCATGCGGCTGCCGAAATGGGTGTAGGACAGCTTGACCTCTGTCCCGTTCGAAAATCCGTCCAGTGCGACGAGTTCGCTATTGCCGTCATCGTCAAGCGCCGTCGAAGCGGTGATCGATAGCTGATCCGCCGACAGATAGCGGCCGTTCGACGAACGGCTCAGGTCGAGCGTGTAGGCAAGGCTTCCAACCTTGTCTTTCGCCGACGCGACAAACTGAAGGTCCGGCGTCGGCGTGGATTTCAGCGGCGAGCCGTTTGCACCATTGGCAACGGACGAAGCGAGCGCGTCGGCAAAGGCGCCGTTTCCTTCCGAACCAGCCATCCTCCGCGGGGCGCCGTTTTCGTGCGTTACGGCGAGGTTTTCATTCGGATCGGGGGCTTGGCCGGGAGACGTGTTGGACGCAACCTCGCGTCGCGCTGCGGGCGCAGCGGGGATGGCGGGAAGCCCCATCGCGACACGGGCCTGGTTGGCGGCCTCCCGCGCAGCGGTCGCGGCCCGGCGCGCCGCCGCCGTAGCCCTTTCGGCTTCGTCGGCGGCTCGCTCCGCGTCGTCTGCGGCGCGCTCGGCTGCGGCAAGTGCAGCGACGCGGTCAGCGGAAAGCGTTTGCGCAAAGCCAGCCGGCGCCGTCATGAGCGCCGTCGAAGCCAGGCAAAAGGCAAGCAGCCTACGCATCGGCAACGACAATCTGCAGCGCATCATATCCCTTGGTTTTGGGCGGTGTGATCGTCGAGGCTTCTCGTTCGGCAACGGCGCCTCCGTCACTGACCCGCGTGACCACCACCTTCATTGTCCCGCCGGAGTCACCGATCATCACCCATTCGAGCAGGTTTTTCTGGTCGGCGGCTGAAGCGAAGAATTTGCCCGAGCCGCTTTTCATCGGAACGGCGACACCGCCGTAAGCAAAGCCGTAGGCTTGGATGCCGGACTTGTCCGAAACCTTCACCTGCATTTCGACGGCGCCGTCGGCGTGAAACATGACTCGCAGGAAATGCGCCGACGGCGGTCCCTGCACCTGCGTTGAATACTTTTTCGACACTCGCAGCACCCCCGCGAAATCATCCACCCGAGTCGCAATGCTGCACCGGAATACAACGACAAGTATAGCGCTATTTAAGTCCGGAATGGATCAATTTATCTGTTATAGAAAAGTCCGGCAATAACGCTTCTACAAGAAGGTATAGCTGCGCCGACGGTGATCGCGGACTTTAATCTAGGTCGTGTTGGCAAAGGGGGTTCCCAATAGCGGCAGTATCTGATTCAGGGTGGCTTTTGGGGGCTGCCTTGATCCGTGGTTTGGTGAGTGGTGCCGTCGGCGCATAACAGCGGTCCCCATGAAAAGTGAGTTGCGCGATCGAGGGAGCCAGAGGCAGGATCACCATCATCCTTGCTCGCCGCGCCAGATGCGGGCGGATCGGGACTAGGCACTGCAATCCACAGTTGAATCATGCCGTGGGGCAATCGCGCGATTTTGCCGCATGTGCAAATCCGGGCGTCGATCTACGTCACGAAAGAGGAGCATTGTTCACGCGAGGGCGCGAAGGCGCGAAGGCGCAGACGTTCCGGGCCGCGCGCCAAACGCACGCGCTACGGCAATCGACAGGATATTGCTGACGCGAACCGCAGCCGCGAGCGACACATCCTCGCGCCTCCGCGCGAACCACTCTTCTTCCGTCCTGACCAGCGAATGCCGCGACGGCGAGGGTCAGCCGGAAACGCCCGGTCAAGTGATGATTCAGCCGTCGGCGACCATCGTGCATGGTCGGGTACGACATCGGCGGCGCACAGCCGCCGCGGTTGGATTCGCGGCGCCGCGCCCGGCGGAGAATGAAGATGAACGACAATATTGCGCGAGGCTATTCGCATAATGGGTGCAATGGAACGCCAGTCCATCCGGGCCAAAGCCGCGCCCGGCCCACCGAACAGGCGCGGCGGTGCGGCGTTGGATATGGGCCCCATGTCTTGGCGTATAGCTGGGCACGCCACAACGAGCCGCCCCCGAAAACGGACCCCCATCGCCTCGCAAAATTGCCCTTATACTTGGCATCAGAGGTGGCTCGGTTCATTTGAACAGCTCGGCGCAATTGCTAAGTGGAGCGTCTGCCGGTTTCATGCCGCTGCGAGAAGCGGCCGGTTGAAGTAGACGTGATCGGGTGTCCTGCGG
>NZ_JAXOJP010000057.1:0-17464 GCF_036663795.1 Parasphingomonas halimpatiens | reverse complement strand
CTCACATCCAATCCAGCATAAATCGACATCGGTCATCCTCCTGCCTTGGAGCACCTGCCAGGCGACTCCGTATCATGCAGGAGGATGGCTACCTCAATTACGCCACGTCCCCGAAATACCGAAATACCTTGCGTCCCCGAAATACCATGTTTGAATCACCGGCCGACAGCGGCGGGTGATCCTGCCGATACCCGATCCTTATTCCTCCGTGTCCTGCGCCTTGTGCGAGTCGGTGCTGGCCGGCTCGGTTGCCGGTTCCTCGTGGTGGGTGGCGGGTTCCTCGCTGCCCGACGTGGCGGCGTGGTCACCATGATCGGCCGCGCCGCCGACATCGGTGTTGCCGGTAATCGTCGCGCCGCCGCCCGTCCGCCGTAGCGCCGCCTGAGGCCGCGCCACGCCCGGCGCGCCCGCGACGAACGCTTGCGGCGCGGGCGCGGCGGCGTTGGCCGTGGCGGGCAGCGTGGCCGGGCCGGCGGTGGATGCGCTTGCGTTCGCGCTGAAGAAGATGGGCTTGATCGCGCCGGAAAGCGCAATAAGCCCGGCGACCAGGCCGCTGAGTGCCGTGACGAGCCCGATGATATTGGTCAGTCGCGATTTCTGTTCTTCGGCCATCCCGTCATCCCCCGATCGCCAATATCGCTTCCCCGAGCGCCAATTTCGCCAAAAAACGACCGGAGAGCAAGTAGGGCGTCAAACGACTGTACGGATGACAAATATCGTCTGTCGCGGCGATTTTTCCGGGCAGTTGTAGTGTGGAGGGCCCCCGCTATACTTGTCGCGACTCTGGGGGGAGCCACCGACGTGACCGAACATGCCATCGCCGACGCGCGCGAGCCCGACGGCGCGCCGCGTATTGCCAGCCTCGACATCATGCGCGGCATCGCCATTCTCGGCATCCTGTTCATGAACATCGACGGCATGGGTGGTTCGATGAACGCCGGGCATGGCTGGGCGCTGCTGCTCGGCTGGACCGTGCCGGACCAGATTGCCTGGTTCCTGCGCCAGATCGTCGCCGACGGCACGGCACGCTGCATGCTCGAAATGCTGTTCGGCGCCGGCATGGTGATCCTGACCGACCGGACCGCCGCGGCGGCGGGCCGCTGGGCCGGGGTGCGGCGTTATTATGTGCGCAATCTCATCCTGTCCGCCTTCGGCATGGTGCATATCTTTATCCTGCTGTGGCCGGGCGACATCCTGCACATCTATGGCCTGACTGCGCTGATCGTCTTTCCGCTGCGGCGGCTGCGGCCGCGCTGGCAGTTGCTGCTCGGCGTGACCTTCATGGTCTACAGTCTGGTGACGGGTGCGGGCGAAGTGCGCAGCGTGGCGCAGGAAAATGCCCTGGTCGCCAGCGCCGCGCAGCATCGCGCCGCCGGACAGCCGGTGACCGCCGACGAGGCAAAGGCGGTCAAGAGCAACGATAAATGGCATGCGAAGGTTGCGGAGCAGAAGCACATGATCGCGGTCGAAAATGACGCGCGTTCGGGTAGCTTCGCGTCATGGCGCGCGGCGCTGATCGGCATCTACACCATGCTGCTCGGCCGCGGTGCGCCGCTGATGTGGTTGTGGGAGGCCGGCGCGACGATGCTGATCGGCACCGCGTTGTTCCGGATGGGGATATTGTCGGGGCAGCGCAGCGCACGCTTCTACGGCGGGATGCTGATCGTCGGCTATGGCCTCGCAATCCCCTTGCGCGCGATTGGCGCGTGGCAGACCAGCCAGTTCGGCGACGGCATCTCGATCGAATGGTCGACGAACGAGCTCGCCCGGGTGGCGATGACGCTCGGGCATGTCGCGCTGATCCACCTGCTGCTCGGCACGGCGCGCGGGCGGGCGCTGCTGTCGCCCTTCACCGCCGCCGGGCGCACCGCGCTGTCGCTCTATATCTGCCAGTCGTTGATCGGGCTGTGGCTGCTCTATCCGCCCTTCGCGCTGGGGCTGTACGGCAAGATGGGCTGGGCCGGCTTCATGCTGACCGCGCTGGCGATCGACGCGCTGTTGCTGGTGGTGGCGAACTGGTGGGTGGTGCGGTTCGAGGTCGCGCCGGTGGAGTGGGCATGGCGCTCGCTTGCGGGGTGGCGGATGCTGCGGTTCCAGCGGAAGCGGATGAGCTTGGTGGCTGTTGCCGGTTGATAGCGGCATTTCGGGTTAGATGCGGTAAGATTCCCTCGATTCGAGATTCGTCAAACCGGATGCAGCGGCACTGATACCGGGCTTGTTACGAGGGACAATGTAAATTCAACCTATTGCAGAAAGACTGCGGATGCCACCGAAATGGAAAGGCTGAAATATCTGCTGATTTGGGTCGTTGTTTCAGCTCTTGTGGGCGTGGTGGCGCATTATCTATCTGGTGTTGGCTTCGTGGTTGGATTCGTCCTTTCGATGATTGCTCTGACACTCAACGGTTTGATAATCGGTCGCGAAGATTCAATCTGACGGCGTTCGGTGACTCGGAACGGGACGTGACGTACGATGGCGAAATTGTCTTCCAAGCTGCGCAAGCTCGATGCGGCATTGCTCGATCTCCCGTCCGACGAGGCGATGGGGCTCAGCGAGTTCGACGGGTTTTGCGCCGGCCTGCTGGTCTGCCCCGACCTCGTCATGCCCGGGGAATGGCTGTCATGGGTATGGGGCGAGGAAGAGGGCGGCGAACCGGTGTTCGACGACCTGGCCGATGCGCGCAGGCTGATCGCGATGGTGACCGATCACTACAATGACGTGGCGACGACGTTGCACCGCCGGCAGGGCGACTATGCCGCGATCTACGACGTCGACACGCGGCATGACGAGACCCTGTGGGAAATATGGGTCGAGGGTTTCGCGGCGGCGATCGAACTACGGCCGGAAAGCTGGACCGCGATGGTCCGGGGCTTCGACGAGGACGCCGCCGCGGCATTTTCGTGCCTGGTCGTCCTGATCGAGATCGCCCGGGGGGAAAGCGACCTTTCGGCGGAGACGAGCGAGGAAATGACGCAAAGCGCGCCCGGCCTGATTCCGGGACTGGTCGAGACGCTGTACGATGCGCGGCTGCGCCTCGATCAGGGGCCGCTCGCCGCGCCGGCCGCCGGCCCGGTAACGCGCGGCAAGACCGGGCGCAACGACCCGTGCCCGTGCGGATCGGGAAAGAAGTACAAGAAGTGCTGCGGGTTGAACTGAGGGTTGTTGCGGTGGCGATGGTCCGTTCGACGCAAGCCCGGGTGGGGACGACGTGAACGTGACGATCTGTGGTTCATAGGGTAGTTTAGTATTGCGTCACCGTAACTGTGACGCGGATTGCGATTACGCGGGTCGATCTGTCGCGTCGAACTCCTTTGCCGGTATGAACTCGGTCACAAAGCCTTCCCGCCACCCGGTCACGCCGAGTGTTACGGGGTGGATGTTGAAGCCTTCGGGAAAGTCGCGAAATCCTGGCTGATCGCGCAAACGATCGACTGCTTCCGCCGCTTCGGCTTCGGTTGCGTAGATGCCGATGTGCAGCTCGGTATCCTCATGATCGGGATATTCGCGCTCGAACCAAAGATCATAAACGATTGTCATGGCGCCGATCTACCTGATCGCCGTCGGCGGTGACAACGACATCGGTGCCAAGGGCAACGCAATGCTATCCTCAGGTTACAGGTACCAAGCCTAGTTCGTCGGACTGCCGCCGTCGTTAGATGCCAGCCGCCGCGCGAAGTGCACTTCGACCGCGCGCAGGATGCTTTCGGCGATGCGCTTGCGGCCGTCGGCTGAGTCGATGAACGCCGCGTCGGTCGGGTTGGAGATATAGCCGGTCTCGAACAGGATCGATGGCATGTCGGGTGCCTTCAGCACCATCAGCGAGGCCATGCGGTGGAAGTTGGGCTTGACCGGGATCAGCGGCTGCGCCTCGCGGCCGAGCAGGCGGGCGAAGCTCGCCGAGTTGTTCATCGTCTCACGCTGCGTCAGGTCGATCAGGATCGACGAGATGTCGGCGGTGGTCGAGGCGAGGTTGACGCCCGAGATGATGTCGGCCTTGTTCTCGCGCGCCGCGAGCCGCGCGGCTTCCTTGTCGGAGGCGACTTCGGACAGGGTGTAGACCGAGGCGCCCGAGGCGGTGCCGGCGCCGACGCTGTCGCAGTGGACCGAGATGAACAGGTCGGCGTGGAGCTTGCGCGCGATGCCGTAGCGTTCCTGCAGCACGAGGAAGCGATCGTCCTCACGCGTCAGCGCGACGCGCACCCGGCCCGAGGCGACGAGCTCGTCGCGGATCGCGCGGGCGATGCGCAAGGTGACGTCCTTTTCGCGGCGCCCGTCGAGCGGCGAGATCGCGCCGGGATCGACGCCGCCATGCCCGGCGTCGATCACCACCAGCGGTCGGCTGTCATCGTCGCCATAGATGCGCGGCAGCGCCAGCGTGCGGCTCGGCGTCGGGACGGCCTGGGTCACCTCATATTGTCGCGCCGGCGCCTCGCCGCCGAAGCTGAACGGCGGCAGGAAGCGCAGCCGCCCTTCGGCCGCGGCGCGGGCGAAGCCGGCATCGTCGACGGTGCGCAATTCGAGCGTCAGCTCGCGACCGTCGCGGCCGAACACGCCCTCGGTCACGATCGCGGGGCGGGCGAGATCGAACACGATGCGTGCGCCGCCGCCATGCCAGCCCTGGCGTACCCCGGCGACAAGCCCCGACCCTTCCGCATCGCGCCCCGGCGTGGCGCCATCGACATCGAGCGCGATTCGCGTCGGCCCGGCGAGCAGGAACGCCGACGCATCGGCGACGCTCTGATCGAAGCGCACGACGATACGGTCGCTCTTGATGTCGACATGCTGCACGGTAGCGGCCCATCCGGGCGTGCCGGCAAACCAGCAGGCCAGCAGGGCGAGAAGGAATGACACAGGGCTACAATGCCGTGCCGAGGGGGCGCGGGTCCAGAGAAAAGGCATGGGCGAGATGTTCCCGCTTGGATTCAATAACAGCGGCCGGGTTAGCCGGGCGGCCGTGACCTCACGGTGAAACGACGGGGTTAACCGGCAAGTAGGCATGAAATTGCCGGCAAGGCGGCAAAAACGTGCCGGTTGCTGCGCCGCTCATTGGGTGCTAGTCATCAAAATGCTCGAACAAGCGACTGTTTTTCGCCGTTCGACACCAACGGCCGCCCCGGCTTTCTCCGTCGCGGTTTATCCAGGTTGACGTTCGCATGCCGTATTTCCTCGCACCCGCACACCGTTCGGCACTCGCCGATCGGGACGCGGGCGTGCGAGGTGTCCTGGGCCACCGGCCCGGACGTGCGGTGCGAGCAGAGGCGTTCACCAACTTCATCCTTCCGGCCGGCGCGTTCGCCGACGGGAGGCTGCACCCACATCGCGCGCGGCTAGCGCTGACAGCGTCCGGACCGCGCGCCCGGAGACTATTACATGACCATGCGTATGCTGATCGACGCACGCCACCGGGAAGAAACCCGCGTGGCCGTCGTCAAAGGGAACCGGATCGAGGAGTTTGATTTCGAATCTGCCGAGCGCAAGCAGCTCAAGGGCAATATCTATCTCGCCAAGGTAACCCGTGTCGAACCGTCGCTGCAGGCGGCGTTCATCGATTATGGTGGCAATCGCCACGGGTTCCTGGCGTTCAGCGAAATCCATCCCGATTACTATCAGATCCCCAAGGAGGATCGCGAGGCGCTGCTGCGCGAAGAGGCCGAGCACGCCGCCGAGGAGGCCGCGCTGCGCGCCGAGCAGGACGCGGATGACGAGCTGCACGGCGAGGAATTCGCCGACGACGACTATCACGGCGATGACGGCCATGACGACGATCGCGACCCCGATGAGGAGACGGTCGAGCGTTTCGAGGACGATGGCGGGCTCGATCCCGATATCGCCGCCGAGCAGGAAAATGGCGGCAAGGGCGGCCGTGGTCGCGGACGCGGCCGTCGCCGTGGCGGCTCCGACGAAGCGGTGGAGGATCTGCGCGAGCGTCGCATGAACCTGCGCCGTCGCTACAAGATCCAGGACGTCATCCGGCGCCGCCAGGTGCTGCTGGTCCAGGTCGTCAAGGAAGAGCGCGGCAACAAGGGCGCTGCGCTGACCACCTATCTGAGCCTCGCCGGCCGTTATTGCGTGCTGATGCCCAACACGTCGCATGGCGGCGGGATCAGCCGCAAGATTTCGAACGCGGGCGACCGCAAGCGTTTGAAGTCGATCATGGCCGACATGAAGCTGCCCGCGTCGATGGGCTGCATCGTGCGCACCGCCGGGCTGCAGCGCACCAAGGTCGAGATCAAGCGCGACTTCGACTATCTCGCGCGGCTGTGGGACGGCATTCGCGAGACGACGCTGTCATCGTCGGCGCCGGCGCTGGTCTATGGCGACAGCGACCTGATCAAGCGTGCGATTCGCGACATCTATAATCGCGAGATCGACGAGGTGATCGTCGAGGGCGAGGAAGGCTATCGCCAGGCCAAGGACTTCATGAAGCTGCTGATGCCCAGCCATGCACGGCGGGTGAAGCATTATTCCGACCCCGTGCCGCTGTTCCAGCGCGCGCATGTCGAGGACCAGCTGTCGGCGATGTACCACCCGGTGGTGCAGCTAAAGTCGGGCGGTTACCTGGTGATCAACCCGACCGAGGCGCTGGTGTCGATCGACATCAACTCGGGGCGTTCGACGCGCGAGCATAATATCGAGCAGACCGCGACCGCGACCAACCTCGAAGCGACGCATGAGATCGCCCGCCAGCTGCGGCTGCGCGACATGGCCGGCCTCGTCGTCATCGACTTCATCGACATGGACAACAATTCCAATGTCCGGAAGGTCGAGAAGGCGATGAAGGAGGCGCTCAAGAACGATCGCGCCCGCATCCAGGTCGGCCGCATCTCGAGCTTCGGGCTGATGGAGATGAGCCGCCAGCGGCTGCGCACCGGCGTGCTCGAGGCATCGACGCGCCAGTGCCCGCATTGCGAGGGTACCGGCCTGGTCCGCACCGCCTCGTCGGCGGGGCTGTCGGCGCTGCGCATGATCGAGGACGAGGCGGCGCAGGGGCGCGGGTCGCAGCTGTTGCTGCGCGCCAGCACCGAAGCGGCGGTTTACGTGCTCAACCGCAAGCGCGCCGAACTGGCCGAGATCGAGGACCGTTACGGCGTGTTCGTCGAGATCGTGCCCGATGGCGAGCAGGAAGGCGCGCGCATGTCGGTCGAGGTCTCCGGACCGCCGCCGGCGCACGCGCCGCGCTTCGACGCGCCGATCGAGGAGATCGACGACGATCTGCCCGAGGATATCGAGGACGAGATCGAGGAAGAAGAAGAGGAGGAGGTCGAGGCACCGCGCGCCGCGCGTCCGCCGCGTGAGGAACGGGGCGAGGGCACCGAGGCCGAGCGCGCCGAGGGACGCAAGCGCCGCCGCCGTCGCGGCCGTCGCGGTCGCAATCGCGAGGAAGGCGATGTCCGCTCGGGCGACGCCGAGGGCGATGCAACCCACGCTGCCGAAGATGACGAGGGTGTCGAGAGCGACGTCGAGGTCGAGGCCGAGGGTGAAGAAGCCCCGCGCGAGGCCGGTGCCGAAGGCGAGGGCGGCGAGCGCGGTGAAGGCCGTCGTCGTCGCGGTCGTCGCGGTCGTCGCGGTGGCCGTCGCCCGGAGGGCGAGCGGGCCGAAGGCGAAGCCGGCGAAGCGTCGGGCGAAGATGTCGTGCAGGCGGAAGCTGAGGCCGAGACCCCGGCCGAAGTCGCACCGGAGCCGGTCGTCGAGGAGGAGGCGCCCAAAAAGGGCCGTCGCCGTCCGCGCGCCCGGGCTGCCGATGCGGTAGCCGCCGTGGCGGCACCCGTCGCTGCGCCGGTCGAGGTTGCCGAAGCCGTCGAAGCAGCGCCCGAGCCGGCCGCCAAACCGAAGCGCTCGCGCAAAAAGGCCGCGCCCGAGGCCGCTCCGGTCGAGGTTGTCGCGGTGTCGCCTGAGCCGGTCGCCGAGGAAGCACCGGTCGCGGAAGCCCCGACGGAAGAAGCCAAGCCGAAGCGCCGCGCACCGCGTCGCAAGGCGGCCGAGGCCGCGCTAGAAGCCGTTGCCGATGTCGCGGCCGAAGAGGCGCCGGCGCTGGCACCGATCGAATCCGCGCCGACGCCGGCCGTGCAGAAGCCTGCCGCGCTGGCTTCGGATGCCGAGGCAGATGCCGACGAGAATGCCGATCCGGGCGAGGCGGGCTCGCCGCGCCGGGGCTGGTGGCAGCGCACCTTCGGCGCGTAAAGGGCAGGGAAGGGGCGCGCCCGTCGCGCCCCTTCACCCCCGGTTCAGCCCGACCGGGCGAGGGATGGTGGCGATGAACGCGACAAACAGGATAAGGCGGGCGACATGCGCAGGCTGAATCGGTTCATCTCGGCTCTCGCCGCCGCCATGATGTTGTGGGTGCAGCCCGCCGCGGCGCAGTCGATCCTGCGCGACGCCGAGACCGAATCGCTGTTCGCCGACATGTCGCGGCCGCTGATCCTGGCGGCGGGCCTCTCACCCAACAACGTCAAGGTCGTGCTGATCAACGACGATTCGATCAATGCCTTCGTCGTCGGCGGGCAGACCGTCTATGTCCATTCCGGCCTGCTCAAGGTCGCCGACAATGCCAACCAGGTGCAGGGCGTGATTGCCCACGAACTCGGCCATATCGCCGACGGCCATGTCGTGCTGGGCGATGCCGGGGCGAAGCCGGCGCTGGGCATCTCGATCCTTTCGCTGGTGCTCGGCATCGCGGCGATCGCGGCCGGGGCGGGCGATGCAGGGGCAGGCATCCTCGCCGCCGGCCAGACTGCCGCGCAATATAAATATCTCGCCTTCAGCCGCGTGCAGGAGGCCACCGCCGACGCGACGGGCGCCAAGTTCCTGCGTGAGTCCGGCATTACCGGCAAGGGCATGCTGACCTTCTTCAAGAAGCTGCAGAATGAGGAATATGCTTATGGCCTGTCGAACATCGACCCCTATGCACAGAGCCATCCGCTGTCCGGCGACCGCGTTGCCGCACTGACCGCCGATGTGGTCAACTCGCCGGCCTATAACAAGGCGCCCGACCCGTCGCTCGACGTGCGGCTGTTGCGGGTGAAGGCCAAGCTGATGGGTTATGTCGCGCCCTATCAGCAGACGCTCAACGCCTATCCCGATACCGATCAGACGATCTACGGCCATTATGCCCGCGCTTATGCGTGGCACAAGGCTGGCTACCCGGACCGTGCCGATGCCGAGGCCAATGCGCTGGTCAAGGCCGACCCCGAGGACCCTTATTTCCTCGAAATCAAGGGGCAGATCCTGCTCGAGGCGGGCAGGCCGAAGGAGGCGCTGGCGCCGCTCCGCGCGGCGACCGAAAAGTCGCGCAACGCGCCGCTGATCGCGACGACCTTCGGCCATGCGTTGATCGCGACCGAGGACAAGGCCAATTACCCCGAAGCGGTGAAGGTGTTGCGCAGCGCGGTCGCGCGCGACGACGACAATCCCTTCGCCTGGTATCAGCTCGGCACCGTCTATGAGCTGACCGGCGATCAGCCGCGCGCGATGCTGGCGACCGCCGAGACCGCGAGCCTCAACGGCGATGTGCGCACCGCTGCTTTCACCGCGCGCAACGCGATGCAGGGGCTGCCGCCCAATTCGAGCGACTGGATCCGCGCGCAGGACATTGCGCTGACCGCGCAGAACGAGATCGACGACAACCCCGACAAATATAAGCGCCGGCGCTGATGATGGCGGTGTCACGCAGGACGCTGGCGCTGGTCGCGGCGGCCTCGGCGCTGGTCGGGGCGGGGGCGATGCGGGGCGGCGCGCGGCTGACCGGCACGAGCGCGCCGATCAGCGAGGCGCAGGCGCGCGGCTATGTGCTCGATCATCCCGAGATGCTGAGCGGGCTGATCGACAGCGCGCGCGTGCGGATGAGCGCGGCGGCGGTCGCGGCGAACCGCAAGGCGATCTTCGAGCCCTATGCCGGGGCATGGGCCGGGAACCCCAAGGGCGACCTGACGATCGTCGAATATTTCGATTATAATTGCGGCTATTGCCGCGCCACCCTGCCGATCGTCGCGAAACTGCTGGCGAGCGACCCGAAGCTGCGCGTGGTGTACCGTGAGTGGCCGATTCTGAGCGCGGAGAGCGGCGACGCGGCCAAGCTCAGTCTCGCGGCGGCCGAGCAGGGCAAGTTCATGGCCTTCCATACCGCACTCTATGACGGCGGTCCCGTGACGCCCGCGAGCATGGCGGCCGCGGCGAAATCAGCCGGGGTCGATACCGCCAAGCTTCCGGCGGGCGCGGCGCGGGCCGATGCCGAGCTCGCGCGCAACATGCACGTCGCGCGCGAAATCGGCGCGAGCGGTACGCCGACCTGGGTGATCGGCGACAAGGTGATTTCCGCGGCGATGCCGCTCGAAACGCTGCAGGCGGCGATCGCCGAGGCGCGCGCCGGCCGCTGATTGCTGCGCTTGCGAGCAGCGCGGCCGCTCCCCATTTAAGCGCGACAAGGGGATTTCATGGACAGCATCATCTCGGTCGCCGGGGTCGCCAAGACCTATGACACCGGCTTTCGCGCGCTCGACCCGGTCGATCTCGACATCCGCAAGGGCGAGATTTTCGCGCTGCTCGGGCCGAACGGCGCGGGCAAGACGACGCTCATCTCGATCATCTGCGGCATCGTCCGCCCGTCCGCCGGCACCATCACGGTCATGGGGCATGACGCGATCGGCGATTTCCGCGCCGCGCGGCGGCTGATCGGCCTGGTGCCGCAGGAACTGTCGGTCGACATGTTCGAAACGGTGCTTGCGACGGTCAAGTTCAGCCGGCGGCTGTTCGGCAAGGCGGCCGACGACGCCTATATCGAACAGGTGCTCAAGGACCTGTCGCTGTGGGACAAGCGCAAGAGCAAGGTCGCCGAGCTGTCGGGCGGGATGAAGCGCCGCGTATTGATCGCCAAGGCGCTGAGCCATGAGCCCGAGATTCTGTTCCTCGACGAGCCGACCGCCGGCGTCGACGTCGCGCTGCGCCGCGACATGTGGAAGCTGGTCCACCGGCTGCGCGAGAAGGGCACGACGATCATCCTGACGACGCATTATATCGAGGAGGCCGAGGAAATGGCCGACCGCGTCGGGGTGATCGACAAGGGCCGACTGATCCTGGTCGAGGACAAGGCGGCGCTGATGCGCAAGCTGGGCAAGCGGCGCATGCTCGTCAGCCTGCAGGAGCCGATGGCGGCGGTGCCCGCCGAGCTGGCCGAGTGGCATCTCGAACTGACGGATGAGGGCCGGCAATTGCTTTATCTGTTCGACGCGCAGGCCGAGCGCACCGGCATCCCGTCGCTGCTGCGCAAGCTGGGCGAGTTGCACATCGGCTTCAAGGATCTGGAGACCTCGAAGAGTTCGCTCGAGGATATCTTCGTCGATCTCGTCGCGAACGACCGGGCGGAGCATGCGGCATGAGCGGGATCAACTATAACGGCGTCTGGGCGATATATCGCTTCGAGATGGCGCGCGCGCTGCGGACCATCTGGCAGAGTTTGGTCACACCGGTGATCACCACAGCGCTCTATTTCATCGTGTTCGGCGGGGCGATCGGATCGCGGATGCAGCAGGTCGGCGGGGTGGGCTATGGCAGTTTCATCGTGCCCGGGCTGGTGATGCTGTCGCTGCTGACGCAGAGCATATCCAATGCTTCGCTCGGCATCTATTTTCCGAAATTCACCGGCACGATGTTCGAGCTGCTGTCGGCACCGGTGACGGCGATGGAGATGGTCGTCGGCTTCGTCGGCGCGGCGGCGACCAAGTCGGTCGTGCTCGGGCTGATCATCCTTGCCACCTCGGGCTTCTTCGTGCCGCTGCACATCGCGCATCCCTTTGCGATGCTGGCCTTCCTCGTGCTGACCAGCCTCGCCTTCAGCCTGTTCGGCTTCATCATCGGCATCTGGGCCAAGGGCTTCGAGCAATTGTCGTTCGTACCGGCACTGCTGATCACGCCGCTGACCTTTCTCGGCGGGGCGTTCTACTCGATCGACATGCTGCCCCAGCCATGGCGGACGGTGAGCCTGTTCAACCCGGTGGTCTATTTGGTCAGCGGATTCCGCTGGGCGTTCTTCGACAAGGGCGATGTCAGCGTCGGGATCAGCCTCGGCGTGACGGCGTTCTTTCTCGTGCTGTGTCTCGGGATTGTCGGGTGGATTTTCCGCACCGGGTGGCGGCTGAAGAACTGAGCTCTTCTCCCTCTCCCCGGTGGGGAGCATCGGGTCGGTCATGCCCCCGGCATGACCTGAACGGCGCGGGGCGCCGTTCACCCGATGCTGGTTGGGGAGAGGGGCTGCCACAAACGCCATCGCCTGTGGCCACCGCTCTCCCCGACCCTCTCCCCATTAAGGGGAGAGGGAGGATCACTTGACGACCGGCAGCATCACCTTCGAGCCGGCACACACCTGCTGTGTCGCCTTCACATAATCCGCCGGTTTCGCGCGTGCGATGTTGGGGACGAAGCTCTGCGGGTTGCGGTCGATCATCGGGAACCAGCTCGACTGGATCTGCACCATGACGCGGTGGCCCTTGAGGAAGACATGGTCGTGCTCGCGAAGCGGCACGTCCCAGCTGATCACCTTGCCGGGCACCAGGGGCTGCGGCGCGATGTCGCTGGCGAGGAAGCGGCCGCGCCGGACGTCCATCGCGATCGGCAGCTGGTAACCGTTCAACGAGCGATAATAATCGCCCTGCTTGCGCTGGTCGGGGATTTTTTCGGCATCGTCGGGATAGACGTCGATCAGCTTGACGACGAAGTCGCTGTCGGTGCCGGTGGTCGTCGCCATCAGCTGCGCCGCGACATGGCCGGTGATCGTCAGGTCCTGCGCCAGCGGCGCGGTTTCATAGCTCAGCACGTCGGGGCGGTGATCGACGAAGCGCTGGTCCTCGGTTTCCCACCATGACCATTCCGGGCCGGGATAGGTCGGCGAGATCGGGCGCGGCCGGAACGGGACCGGGTTGGCGGGGTCGGAGATGAAGTCGCGGCACCCCTCGCCGGTGGCAGGAGCAGCGAACGACAGGGTGCCGTCGGCGCGAAGGTATAGGCTGGTGCTCGCGGCGCTGGCGGGCGGCCAGGCGACGTAGCTCTTCCACGCCCAGGAGCCGCTCTGGAAGCTGCGGATCTCGGCGTCGGGCTTGCTGCCCTTGTCGTGCAGCCAATAGGCGAAGAACGGCGCCTGGACCTGTTCGAGGAACTGCGTCGCGCTGTCGACGCCGTACGGCACGCGGCCGAGCGCATCGGTGCCGGGGCGGCTCCACCAACCATGCGCCCAGGGGCCGGCGACCATCGAGGCGAGCTGGTCGGGATCGTTCTGCTGTTGTTTGAAATAGATCTGCCACGAGCCCCACGGGTCCTCCTGGTCCCAGTAACCCGCGACGTTGAGCGTCGGCACCGTTACCTTGCCGAGCAGGTCGCTCCAGCGCTGGCCGGTGTAGAAAGCATCATGATTGGGGTGGTCGAGCAGGGCGGTGAACATCGGCACCTTGCCCTTGAAATAGCGCGCCTCGATATCGCCCGCCGAACCCGCTCTTAAGAACCAGTTGTAAGTGTCGAAATCGTTATATTCGAAGTCCTTGTTCTGCGTCTTGTCGAGTTGGAGCGAAGAAACCCAGTCGGTCGCGTAGCTCAGTCGCAGCGCGCCGTTGCGGTGGAGATCGTCCGATTGCCAATAGTCGATCCACGCCGCCTGCGGGCTGACGGCCTTCAGCGCAGGGTGGGGATGGGCAAGCGCGATGGCGGCGGCGAAGCCGGGATAGGAGATGCCCCACATGCCGACCTTGCCGCTGTTCTGCGGGACATGCTTGACCAGCCAGGCGATCGAATCGAACGCGTCGGTCGCCTCGTCGACTGCCTTGGGGTCATTGGGGTGAACGGCGGTGGAAAGGGTGAAGACGCCGTCGGACTTGAAGCGCCCACGCATCGACTGGAAGACGAAAATATAGCCATCCTTGTCGAGTGCCGCCCAGCTGCGCGGCACCGATTTTGGCGGGCTGCCGGGGACGCCATAGGGCGTGCGCTGGAACAGGATCGGCAGCGGGCCGATCTGGTTGCGGGGGCGGATGATGACGGTCTGCATTCGCGCACCGTCGCGCATCGGCACCATCACCTCCTCGAAAAGATAGGGCGATTGTTCGGCGGCCGGGGTGGCGGGGGCGGCCTGCGGTCGGCCGGCCGAGAGCGGCGCGGCAAGGGCGCAGAGCGCGGCGACCGCGCAGCCGAGATGAAGATATCGCATGAACTCTCCTGACCGGGACGAGCGCATGGTGTGCGGCAGGGGGGCGCGGTGTCAATCGGCGCGCGCCGGGCCGCCTGTGGCGATGTGACGTTCGGGTCGAGGGCCTGAGGCAGCACGCCCCAGGCCCCGATGATTTGCGCGTCTAAGGGCTCAGAAACTCACCCCGACGCGAGCGCCATAGGTGCGCGGCGAGTCGATATAGACATTGGCATAGGAGCCGATCACCACGCCGGCACTTTTCAGCTGGGCGGGGGTGAAGGCTGAAAAGGTCGCCGAATTTTCGAGGTTGCGGCCCCAGATGCTGAGCGTCCAGCGATCGCCGGGCGCCTTGTAGGTCAGCGAGACATCGGTCTTCCAGAAGGCGGGGTGGCGGCCCGGGAACACCGCCGAGCGGGTATAGTCGAGATATTTGCCGCTCTCGTGATGCGTGCCGACATTGCCTACCAGCTTCCCGTCATTGCCGAGCGGAATGATCTGCTCATAGCCGAGATTGAGCGTCACCTTCGGCGAGAAGGGCAGGTCGTAGCCGCGCAGGCTGGGATCGGCGACGAGCTGGAAGGTGCCATTGGGTTGCAGCACGGCGAGCTGGGTGAAGCCGCTGTCGAGGATCCGGGTGTTGAGCAGGCTGAGCCCGACCGTGACGGTGCCGCCCGGGATCACCTGGGCATTGAGGTCGATATCGGCGCCGTAGATGCGCGACCGGCGGATATTGGCGTAGGGCGACTGGAAGCCGCCGGGAACGACCGGATCGGGCACGCGCTGGGTGACCTGGAAGTTGTTGTACTTGTAATAGAAGCCCTCGACGTTCAGCTGCACGCGATTGTCGAGGAAGCGCGACTTGACGCCCAGCTGATAGGCGGTGACCTTTTGCGAGTCGTAGCGCCGGCTCAGCCCGAGATTGTTGAGCACCGCCTGGGTCGCGGTCTGATAGGCGCCGGGAAGATAGCCGGTCTGGACATTGGCATAGATCATCACATGCTTGGCGGCATCGAACTCGGCGCCAACCTTCCACGAGAAGTTGGTGAAGTCCGCGAAGTTGGAGCCGTTGATGTCGACCGGCTGTCCGCTGAGAAAGCCGCTGTCGTGCTTGATGTCCCATGACTGGCGCGCGCCGAGCTCGAAGCGCAGCGACTCGCCGGCCGGCACGATGATGTCGCCGAAGATCGCGTAGTTGCTCTCGGTCGGGCTGTGCGGCCCGTTGATCAGCGGCCCGGCCTTGTACGCCGCCTGCACGACATTGTCCTGCGCCTCGAACCGGTGCTGCAGCGCGCCGACCACGACGTTGAAGCCGTCGCGGTCGAAGTTCAGCCGCAGCTCGTTTTGCAGATCCCACGAATCCTCGACATAATAGGTCGAGGCATAGTTGACGAAGGTCGCGCCCGGCTTGTTCTGGAAGGCGTTCACCTGCGCGCCCTTGTGGCTGAAATAGCCGGTGACGTAGGACAGTTTCAGGTCGTCGGTCAGGTCGTAGATCAGCTCGCCGTTGAACAGGTACGACTTCTCGCGATTGAAGCCGCGATTGTGCCAGTCGTCGAAATTGGCGGCGCCCACGGTGCCGCTCTGTGGCACCGGCAGGACGACATAGGGATCGCCATTCGCCTCGGTCGGCCGCGGAAAATTGACCTGGGCGAAGCCGTGGCCGCTGCGGTGCATGCCGGTCGCGGAAAGGAAGATCGACAGCCGGTCGGTCGCATTTGCCTGGAAGCTGATGCGGCCCGAAATCTGGTCGAGATCGTTCTCGCCATTGGTGACGTAGCCATCATGCTTGTTGTAATCGACCGCCACGCGGAAGCCGGCGCTGTCGCTGACCGGCAGGTTGGCTGCGGCAAAGCCATGAAGCAGGCCGTAATTGCCGGTCTCGAAGCTGCCCTCGAACTTCATGCGATCGAACGTCGGACGCTTGGAACCGACCAGCACCGCGCCACCGATCCCGTAGCGCCCGTAGAGAATCCCCTGCGGCCCCTTGAGGACCTGGATATTGCCGATGTCGAACAGGGCGAATTGCTGCCCTGAGCGCGGCAGGGTCAGGCCGTCCGCCTGCATCTCGATTGCCGGCGAGGTCTGGTACTGCGCATCGGCCTGCCCGAGGCCGCGCGAAAACATGTAGACGCTCTGGCGCGATGGCTGGATGATCAGGCCGGTAACCTGCGATTGCAGGCGGACGATGTCGGTCACGCCGCGATCGACCAGTGACGCGCTGCTGATCACCTGAACGGCGGCTGCGGTACGCTGCAATGTTTCTTCGCGCTTCTGGGCGGTGACGACGATATCGCCGATGCCGCTATCCGGCGCAGCGGCGCCTGGCGCGGCCGGGGGCGTCTGGCTGGCAGGGCCGTTCGCTGGCGCGGACTGCGCTAGCGCTGCCACCGGAAACGACAAGGCGATGGCGAGCGCCGATGAACTTTTCAGTGCCGATTTGATGATCACTTCTATTATCCTCCTGGAAACTATTCTTTTTTTTGTCGGTTCAGATTGGGTGGTGCGACGTAGGTTAGGCCGATCCGCTTCCGGCGGGCGCGACGACTGGCAAGGCGGCGTGTGCTGCCCTGGCCTGGCCCGCCAGGGTGTTTTCCTCTTCGAGGACGGCGCGCTCGACCTTGTCCAACAGGGTGAGCAGTACGGTGCGTTCGCGCGGGGTGAGGTAGGTTGCGAGTAGTAACTCGGCCCGCTCATGGTGGCGAAGTACCTCCGCCAGCGCCGTTTCCCCCACCGGGGTCAGGTAGAGGCCCTTGCTGCGGCGGTCGCGGCCCTCGCGCCGCTGGACGTAGCCACGTGCCTCGAGCCGGCTGGCGACCTTCATCCCGACCGATCGATTGCCCGCCAGGGCCCGGCCCAGTGCGCTTTGATCGCATCCCGGCGAATCCCGGAGGAGAAGCAGCGCGGTCGTGTCCGCCGGGCGCAGCGGATTGCCGGCGAGGCGCCGGTAAAGGCTGCGCAACGCCGCGCAGCGCACCATGTCGAGCCGATAGCCAACGATGTCGGCTAGAATCATGCCGTCTTCCCTCCCAAGCGAATTTGTATCTGGCGATACGGTTTCGTGCAAGTTCTATTGTATCTTTCGATACGCTCCGTGGCGGTTTGAGGATGCGGAAGTGGCGCTGTGTCCGTGCTTCGCTCGCTTCGGTCGTACGCGGGTCGCATTGTTGCCGCTTAGTTTCTGCCTGTAAGAGCCTGATTCAAAAGTTTCTCAACTGATTGAGACTCTTGCGATTCTGCGGGTGATCATGCGGATGCTGGCGATGGTTGCCCATGCGGTCGAGCTTTCGATGGATCGTTCCC
>NZ_JAXOJP010000056.1:0-18487 GCF_036663795.1 Parasphingomonas halimpatiens | reverse complement strand
TTAAGGCAGCTCCATTCTTCGTCGCTCATCAAACCACGGATCAAGGCAGCCTCCCAAAAGCCACCCTGAATCAGATACTGCCGCTATTGGGAATCCCCTTTGTCAACACGGCCTAGGCTAAACCCTTGAAGAAAGTGTCCGTGTGTGGCGCCGGCGTCGAAGTCGGCGCCCGCAACGATACGCACGAAGCAAGCCTCGGACCTGCCCGACCGCTGCGAAGTGCGACTTTGCCGGGTGACGGCCAGAGCATTGCCGCAGGTTCAGCGCCGGCCTTGCGCGGTGCACACATCTGGCACGGTGGCATGGCGACTTTCTCAAATATCCCGCCGTCTATGAGATATTATACGTAATAAGATTATTTGAAATACCTGCACCAGCGCATAACAAGTTAAAATTATGTTTCTGTCTCAAAAAATAAATTTGAAAATTGTCAAAGATAATAATGAACTAAATCGTCGATCGAGAATTGTAACGCTGCCTGCAATATCTGGCGCAGTCCAAATTGATATTTGCGACGGACATGAGGTTTTATGCGACATTTAGGAACAGTAACGGTTGCCGCTTTGATGATGGCGCCACCCGCTTTTGCGCAACAGCTTCCCGGCGCCGGGACCCAGATTCAGCAAATCCCGCCCGCGCCGGTCACCGCGCCGCACGAACCGCCATTGACCCTCCCGAGCACCCCCGCCGCCACGGCGGTCGCGCCGGGCGGGCCGCGTATCCGCATCGACGTGCTGCATGTATCCGGGGCAACCTTGTACCCGGAGAGCACATTGATCGCCGCCAGCGGCATCGTCGTCGGAAGCGAACTCGACCTCGCCGGGCTGCGCACCGCCGCCGCGCGGATCGCGACCTTCTATAACCGGCGCGGCTATTTTCTCGCCCGTGCCTATCTGCCGCCGCAGGACGTCAAGGACGGCACCGTGACGATCGACGTGATCGAAGGGCGCTACGGCAAGGTCAGCATTACCAATTCGAGCAACCTGCACGACGGCGTCGCGCTGGGCGTGCTGGGCGGCCTCGACGCGGGCGATGTCGTCGCCAGCGCCCCGCTCGAGCGCCGCTTGCTGCTGCTGTCCGACATCCCGGGCATTGCCGTCAGTTCGACACTCTCGCCCGGCGCGAGCCAGGGTTCGTCGGACCTGACGGTCGCGATCACGCCCGGGCACCGTGTTACCGGCAGCATCGAAGCCGACAATGCCGGCAACCGCTACACCGGTGCCTATCGCGCCGGCGGCACGGTCAACCTCAACGATGCCACCGGCCTTGGCGACATGCTCAGCCTGCGCGTCCTCGCCTCGACCGAGGGTCTCGCTTATGGCCGCGCGGCATGGCAGGTGCCGCTCGGCAATCTTACCGTCGGCGTCGCCTATGCGCACTTCCGCTACGATCTCAGCCATGAGTTCGAGGCGCTCAGGGCGCATGGCACGGCCGATATCGCCAGCCTCTATGCCAGCTATCCCCTGATCCGATCGCGCCGCGCCAACCTCTATGCGGTGGCCGATGTCAGCGCGAAATGGTTCGACGACCGTGCCGACCTGGCCGCGACGCAATCGCGCCGCGCCAGCCAGGCGGTGACGCTGGGCTTCAACGGCAACATCCGCGATTCGATCGGCGGCGGCGGCTGGACGGCCTTTTCGCTCGGCTGGACGATCGGCGATCTCGACCTGCGCAGCCCGCTGGATCGCGTGGCCGACGCGCTCACCGCGCATAGCGCGGGCACCTTCAACAAGGTGCAGTTCAGCGTAGCGCGGCTGCAGGCGATCGCCGGGCCGCTGTCGCTCTACGGTGCGGTCCGCGGACAGCTGGCGTTCGACAATCTCGACAGCTCGGAAAAGATGGAGCTGGGCGGCGCCTATGGCGTGCGCGCCTATCCCGAAGGCGAATCCTATGGCGACCAGGGCTATATCGCCACCGCCGAGGCGCGCCTGATGCTCAGCGACGGGATAGCGAAATTCCCCGGGCATCTGCAATTGATCGGTTTCGTCGAAACGGGCGAGGTCGATTACGCCAAGCACCCCTGGTTTACGACACAGAACCATACGACGCGCAGCGGCTATGGCGCCGGGCTGGCGTGGATGGCGCCGGAGAATTTCACGTTCCGGGGGACCTATGCCCGCAAGCTCGGCACCTCCCCGGCAACCTCGGCACCCGATCGGGACGGCCGCTTCTGGTTCCAGATCACCAAGACCTTCTGACGACAGCGCGACACCGCGCCCCCGCGCCGCGCTTCTCTCCTTCAAGGAATGTCAGCATGACCGTACGCCGTAATCCAACCACAGCCGCCTCCGTCTCCAACACCCGCCGGCCATTGCTCGGCTCGACCGCCCTCGTCCGCCTCGCGCTGATCGGCCTCGCCGGCTCGCTCGCCCTGGGTGGCCAGGCCCAGGCGCAATCGCTTCCGACCGGCGGCAGCGTCGTCGCTGGCGCCGCCACCATCACCGGCGGCGCCAACAGCGTCACGATCAACCAGACGACCGGTGCTGCCGCGATCAACTGGGACAGCTTCAACATCGCCCAGGGCAACAGCGTCACCTTCGTCCAGCCGAACAGCAATTCGGTCGCGCTCAACCGCGTGCTCGGCCCCGATGCCTCGCAGATCTTCGGCAACCTCACCGCCAACGGCAAGGTGTTCCTCGTCAACCCCAATGGCGTGCTGTTCGGCGCCAGTTCGCAGGTCAATGTCGGCGGCCTCGTCGCCTCGACGCTGAACATCACCGATGCCGACTTCATGGCCGGCAATTATCGCTTCGCCGGCAGTGGCGGCGGCGCCGTGCTCAACCAAGGCACGATCACCGCGGCCGATGGCGGGTTCGTCGCGCTGCTCGGCGCGCATGTCGCCAATGACGGTACGATCGCGGCGCGCTTCGGCAGCGTCGCGCTCGCCGGCGGCGAGGCGATCACGCTCGACGTCGCGGGTGACGGCCTGCTCAACATCGTGGTCGACAAGGGCGCGGTTGGCGCGCTGGTGCGCAACGGCGGACTGATCCGCGCCGATGGCGGCAATGTCTTGCTGACCGCGCAGGGCGCGGGCCAGCTGCTCGGCACCGTCGTCAACAACACCGGCGTGATCGAGGCGCGCACGATCGACAGCCATGCCGGCGTGGTCCGCCTGCTCGGCGACATGGAAAACGGCACCGTCAACCTGACCGGTACGATCGACGCCAGCGCCCCCAATGGCGGCAATGGCGGTTTCATCGAAACCTCCGCCGCGCATGTGAACATCGCCGCCAGCTCGCAGGTCTCGACGTTCGCAGCGCGGGGGGTGACGGGCACCTGGCTGATCGACCCGCAGGACTTCATCATCGGCGCCGGCGGCAACATCTCGGGCGCGACGCTCTCGGCGCTACTCGTCACCAACAATGTGACGATCACCACGCTGCCCGGCCCCGACGCGACTGTGCCGGGCACCCCGCCGACGACGACGCTGGGCACCACCCTGGCGGGCAATGGCGACATCATCGTCAACGACGCGGTCGCCTGGACGGCAACGCCGAGCACCACGACGCTGCGGCTCAACGCCTTCCGCGACGTGGTGTTCAATGCCGCCGTCACCGCGACCAACGGCAATATCGTGGCGTGCTGCGGCCGTGACGTCATCGTCAATGCGGCGCTGACCACCACCAATGGCAGCATCCTGCTCAACGCCGGCCGCAATGTGACGGTGTTCCACGCCATGACGACGACCGACGGCAACATCGCGCTGTGCGCCGGTCACGATGTGACGATTGCTGCCGCCGTGACGCTCACACGAGGCAGCACGATCCCGTCGCAGAGCCTCGGCCTCCAGCCAGGCCTGCTGATCATCGCCGGCGCGGACGGCACGGGCCCGGGTGTCGCCGGCGGCACTTTGGTGTTCGCACCGCTGACCCCGCCGGTCACGGTGACGGGCCCCAATGCGGCGGTAGTCATCAACTACAACCCGATCTCCTACGCCGCCCCGACAGATTTCTCGGGCTTCTTTACGCTGAGCCTCGGCGCGTCGGTGGTGCAGCGCATGCTGCTCTTCCCCAATGGCGGCCGAGCCGCCGACGGCACCACTGCAACGGTGCTGACCGGCTTCAACACCACCGCGACCTCGGGCCTCCCTGTCGGCGTCACGCTGGTCGCCGGTGCCGGCGCCAGCGCGGTGTTCGACAGTGCGGCCGTCGGCACCAATGTCGGCATCAGCTATACCGGCTATAGTCTCGCCGGCGCCAATGCCGGGCAATATGCGCTGGCAGGCTCGTGCTGCGTGTCGGGCTTCCGGACGACGGGCACGATCACAGCTGCCGTCGTGACGCCGCCCGTCGTGACACCACCCGTCGTGACACCACCCGTCGTGACACCGCCGGTCACGACGCCACCCGTCACGACACCGGTTTCGCCGCCCGTCACGACTCCCGTCGTGACGCCGCCAGGCACTCCCGGGCAGCCCGGTCAGCCGACCTTCCCGGGCGTCGTGATCACCACGCCGCAGCCGCCGGAGGAACTGGTCACGCTCATGCCGCCGCAACCCGAGGTCCCGGTCGTTATCGTCGAACACCCCCCCACGCCGGAGCTGCCCGAGGTTCCGGTCGTGGTCGTCGAGCACCCACCGACGCCACCGCTGACGCACCGTCCGCATCGCCCGGCCAAGCCGGATCGCAACTAGGATGCGCCGTGTCGGCCCTGCCTGGCGAGTCACGCTCGGCCTCCCGTTCGCCCTTGTGGCGGCGGGAGCGGGACAGGCCGAGCCGGTCGCACCCCCTGGCCTTGCCGCCAGGTCCGACGTCGCCGCATCGAGCGACATGCGGCGACTCGCCCATTGGGTGGTACGCAGCAACGACGCGCATGGCCGGCCCTTCATCATCGTCGACAAGGTCGCCGCGCGTGTCTTCGCCTTCAGGTCCGACGGGTCGCTGCGGGGCGAGGCACCAGCGCTGCTCGGCCTGACGCGGGGCGATATCTCGCCGCCCGGTATCGGCGACCGCAAGCTCGCCGATATCGGCCCGGCCGACCGAATTACGCCGGCCGGACGCTTCGAGGCAGAGATGGGCCGAGATCTGACCCATGATGTCCTGTGGGTCGATTACGACGCGGCGATATCGTTGCACCGGGTGGTCACCAATAAACCGGCCGAACGCCGGCTGGCGCGCCTCGCGACCGCCTCGGCCAGCGACAACCGCATTTCCTATGGCTGCATCAACGTACCTGCAGCCTTTTACGAGGCGATCGTCGCGCCCTTGTTCCGGCCGGAGAACGGTGTCGTCTATGTGCTGCCAGAGCGGCGCGCCTTTGCCGATGTGTTCGCGGCCGCGGCCTCCTCCGACAGCCCGCCATCATCGTGGCATATCGGCGCAAAGCCAGTTTCCGGGCCACCGAGGCACAGCCTGCCGGCACGCGCCGATATCACAGCGCCGAAAAGCGGAGGTCTCTGAACCGCGCCTCGCCGGCGCCGGCTGCATAGAGGCCGGGGCGCAGCATCAAGAACCCGCCCCTCACATTGTGGTGGTATCCCGACACCTCCATGCCGCGGTCGAAGCGCGTCCAGCTGCGCCCGCCATCGCCGCTGGTGTCGAAGGTGACGATGTGGCGGTCGTTGGTGACGCGGATCGTCATCCGGCGACCATGCGGATTGGCCGGGCGGCCGCGTTCCTGGCCATATTGGTGGGTGACGAAACGCTGCGCGTCGAAGCCGAGCCCGCAATAGAGCCGGTCGTCGTAGAACAGTACCAGCCCGGCAGTGGTGCCGGGATCGATCTCGACATCGCATTCGAAGCGATAGGCCGGATCGCCCGCTATCAGCAGCAGCGGCGAGGAGTCGACCGGCGCGGTGCCGCGGGCCGCGAGGTGGAGAATATTGTCAGCGGTACGTACCCGCTTGCCGTCATCGACGCCCGGGCGAAAGAAGCTCCACCGCGTGCCGATTGCGAAACGATCGAAGCGATCCGACAGCGCCATGCCGTGCGGGACAGCACTGCCGCCCTTGGGCTTGGCGATCGGTTGCGACAGGTCGCCGCCGGTCATGCGGAACCAGCCATCGGCGGTCCATTCGATGCGGTCGAGCAGCGTCTGGCGGCCGAGCGTCCACAACCCTTTCTCGAAGCCGTGATAGAGCGTCCACCAATCGCCCGCCGGCCCCTCGACCAGCGAGGCATGGCCGCGCGACCACCACGCTTCGGCATCGCTTTCGGTGCGGACCAGCGGGTTGGCCGGGCAATTCTCCCACGGCCCGTGGATCGAGCGCGACCGCGCGGCTATCACCATATGTCCGGTCGGCGGGCCGGCGGTGCCGCCGACCGCGGTGATCAGGTAGAACCAGCCGCCGTGCCGCGCGATCTTGGGGCCTTCGGGCGAGAAACCCTCGACCACCCAGTCGGCCGGATAATGCCACGGGTCGTAGACATGCTCGACCGCACCGACCGTCGACAACCCGTCCTCGGCAAGGCGCACGCGGTCGCCGCCCGACAGGAACAGCCAGCGGCTGCCATCCTCGCCGACCGCGTGGCACGGGTCGATATGTTTGTGCAGGCCGAGATCGACCGGCTCGCTCCACGGCCCCGCGATCTGCTCGGCATGGATCACCCAGATCGAATTGGGTGAACTCTTGGTCGGGATGTAGAGGAAGAAGCGCCCGTCATGCTTGACCAGCGACACCGCCCAGACCGAGCCGATGTTGCGCGTCAGCGCCGGCCCGACCGGCTGCCAGTTCACCAGATCGCGCGAATGCCAGATGACGAGGCCCGGATAGGAATCGAAGCTGGAAAAGGTCAGGTAATAGTCGGCGCCGTCCTTGAGGATCGCCGGATCGGGATGGTCGCCGGCCATCACCGGGTTGAGGAAGGTGCCATTGCCGAGATCGGCGATGCGCTGATTGTCGATGCCGCGCCGCCAGCGCGGCGGCGGCGCCGCGCTCGTCTTCGCCGCGCTCTCACCGGGCAGCAGCGCGGCGCCGGCTAACCCGGCGATGCCGAAGGCGTCGCGTCGTGTGAAACTCATGGGAACGTCATCCGTTTGCGCCCGCCGGCCAGCAGCGCGCGGTGGAAGGGTTTGCGCGCCGCCACCGCGCGCGGGGCGCGATCGGCGATGGTCAGCCAGGCCAGTGCCTCGGCGGCGCGGCTCGCCGGCTCGGCGACGATCCGCGCGAGATCGGTGTCGAACGGCGCGAAATAGGCCGGTTCACCTTGCCAGTCGACGAGCTGCGCGCGGGCGCGCTCGACCGGCCAGCCGTCGCCATGGATCGCGATATCGACGAGGCCGCGCCCGATGCGAAACAGCAGCCAGTGGAGATGGCCGAGCTCGGCCATCGGATCGGCGAACGCCCCTTGGGCGGCGGCAAGCTGCTCGGCATAGATGCCCCACCCTTCCGCGAACGCGGGCGTATAATCGAGCCGCAGCGGGTGCGGCCGGGGGGCCGCCTCGATCGGCAGCTGGATCATGTGGCCGGGCAGCAACTCGTGCGCGACGACCGACGGCAAGGTCCAGCTCGGCCGGCGACGGATTTCCTTCAGGTCGACATAATAGGCGCCGCCCTTACCCGGCACCGGCAGTTCGCGCCGGCCCGATTTGCCGGCGATCTCGTCGGCGCGCGACACGCGCGCGGCACTGACGTCGAGGCACCAGCGCGGGACCGCATCAAAGGCCAGCGGCACCTGCCGGCGCCGATCGGCCAGTGCGCGGTTCATATCGGCGACCGCGCGATCGCGGCCGGCCTCGTCGTCGCTGTAGAGCCAGCGCGGATCGGCGAAGAGCGCGGTGAAGCGCGCGCCAGTCGTTCCGCTGTCATGGCCGATCTTGCGCAGCAGGCGATCGGCGCGGCTCAACAACCGAACGCGCTCGGCTTCCAGACGGCGCCGAGCAATAGCGAGATCAACCATGCCGAGCCGCCGCTGGAGCAGCAGCGCAAACCATGCCGGGCGATCCGCCGGGGACGCGGCGGCATAGCCCTTGACCGGATCGGCCACCGCGAAGCGGCGCATGATCGCGGCGTCGATCGCCAGCCCTTCGCGCACCGCCGTCAGATCAAGCCGGGCAGGCAGTGACAGCCGCGCGGGATCGAAGTCCCGCAACGCCGCCAGCTTCGCCGCCGGGTCGCCGCCTTTGGGCAAACCATCGAGCGCGGCGCGCAGCCGCATGTCATCGCTTATCGCCCAGGCCGCCGAGGGGAGCGCAACCACCGCTGCGCCCCCGACGATCACCGCGCGTCGCGACGCCAGCATCGTCACGGCGTCGGCGCGACCAGCGGCACGACATTGTTGAGGCGTGTGACCTCCGCCGCGTCGCCGGGCAGCGCCACGCGCACATCGACATCCTGCGGCGCGATCCCGGCCGGCAGGTTCAGCCGCACCGTCGCGACCCTGGGCAGCAGATCGACCGGCGCAGCGAGATTCGGAACCTTCGCACTGGCAAGCACATAGCCGTCGCGCCCGAACAGCGTCACCGTGCCGCCGACCGCCGGCTTCGCGCCGAGGCTGTGGACCGTGACGGTTACGGCACGTCCCTTCACCGACACGTCGTCGCGGCCGATACCGAGATCGGGCCGGTCGGCGACATCGCCCGCCGCCTTGACCAGCGTGAACTCATAGCTCGTCGTCGTGTGCGGCGCGAAGCTCACGCGAACGGCACCACTGCGCTCCAGTGTCACCGGCTCGGTCGTGCCGTCTCCGCGCGTCATCCGCCATTGGCCGGCCGTGACGTTCCAGCTCGTCATCGTCGCGGCCTCGGTCTGGTCGCTGCCATTATAGGCCATCACGCGGAAATGCTCGGGCGTCGCACCGGGCAGCAGGATTGCGACCTTTTCCGCCGCGTCGTCATGGTCGAAGCGCCAGCTGACGGTGTTCCCCGGCCAGCCCTGGTTGCGCACCAGCGCCACACCGCCAAGCCGCTCGCGCTGGAGAATGTCCATCGCCGATTCGACGCGGTCGGACCACCAATGGCCTTCGGTCATCATGTACAGCCGCTGCGCCTTGGTCGCGATGGCATCGGCATGCAGCTGTTCGAGCGGCGCGACATTCCCGGTCGCGGCCCAGGCGGTGTAGCGCGCAAAGGGTTCGTCGGACGCCTTGGCGAGCAACGCCTTGCGCCACGCGGCCCCCTGCGGCGCAACGTCGAAGACATTCTCGTTCATCTCGCTCAGCGCGCCCGGCCCGGACTTCGCGACCCGCCCCTCGATCGGCCGGAGATATTTGACGTCGCCGGTGAAGCGATACGACGCCCAGGCCGCCTGCAACGGCGTCGAGATGCCGCCGCCATCGCCGGCACGCTCGGCATCGCTGCGCCAGTTGATCTCGTTGGGATAGCTCCAGACGCCGTCCTTGCCTTGCTTGCCGTGCGCCAGCCAGCCGTCGATCACGCCGGTGACCATGCCGCGCGCTGCGGCGTTGCCATTGTACAGCCCGACCAGCATCGGTCCGTGCAGCACGGTGAAGCTGTACGGCTTCTGCCATTCCCACGCCCCCTCGCGGTAGATCTTGCGCCCGCCATACCAGTTGCTCGCGAAGTGCATGTGGCCCTGCGCATTGGGCAGGATGACGCGCTGCAACCCGCGGACATTGTCCATCAGCCGCTCGATCGCGCGCGGCTCGCCCCAGTTGAGATAGAGCCGCTCGGCATTGACGTTGAGCCCCTCCTCATAGGCGTGGAGCTCGTCGGTCGTGACATAGCCGAGGCCGTTCACGATCATGCCGTTCTTGTAGACCGCGTCGTCGAGCGCGCGCAGCGAGGCGTTGATCCTGTCCGGCTGCACCCCCATCAGCGCGAGCCCAGGCCATTGCTCGGTCAGGTCGACATCGTCGGAAATGCCGCCGCCGAAATCGCCATAGGGCACCTGGCGGGTGTCGATCCACCAGTCGACGAAGCGCCGCGCGAGCTTCAGATCCTCGAGCTGACGAAACGCCCATAGCGGCATACCCGGTGGGGCCACCGGCTGAACGAAAGCCGGCATATTCTCCGGCCGATAATTGATGTCGGCCCAATAGCTGCGCGCCAGCGCATTGTCGGGGTCGACGCGCAGCAGGTCGGTGATGTCGGCATGGACCCGCGCATAGAGCGCCGCGCGCTTCGAGGCGGTATGCTCCTCGACAAGGAAGCCCCAATTGTCCTTCACCTGGTTGAAGCGGTCGGCGACATGCTCGCCGAGCGCCGCGTCGCGCGGCTTGAACACCAGCCGGATCTTCGCGCCGTTGAGGCTCTGCGCGGCGAAATCGGGCGCGGCCGAGGCGATCGTCAGATAGAGGCTGTCGTTCGACAGGATCCGATCGCGCAGGTCGAGCCACAAGCTGCGCTTCTCGCCCGGCTTCACCGACACCGAGACGTCGATCATGTCGCGCTGCGGCCAGATCGGGTCCTTGACCTGGATGTTAAGCGCGATCAGCCCGTGCGCGTCGGGCGTCGCGGTCAGCGCTGGCAGGTCGATGGCGATGCCGTCGAGCCCGTCATGGAGGTTCTGCCAGCCATAATCCCAGGCGCGCGCCAGCGGCTTGTCGGGATAGGCGTCGCCGAAGCTCGCCGGGATCAAGACATGGACGATCGGCTGGTCGCCGGCCGCGCGCACGACATTGCCCGCCCCGCCCGCCGCGCCGGCGCCGACCGCCGCCTTGACGCCCGACGACGGCATCGCGACGACGGTCGCACGCTCGTCGGGCGCATAACGCCCGGCGATGAAGGCGTTGAGCGGATCGAGCGCCGCGATGCGCGGTGAAACATTGGCGTCGACCGTGTAGGACAGCTTGAAGCTGCCCGCCGGCTCCGCGCCCGCGCCGACATCATAGGCCCAGAGCTCCTGGATCGGCTGCTCCTGCATCGTGTTGACGAAGCTCAGCGTGCCGCCCTGTCGCTCGGCAAAACCGTCGACGCTGCGCACCACGCCCGGCGGCCGCTGTCCGAGCGTCACCGGCTTGCCGCCATCGCTCCACAGCAAATTGCCATAGGCCGCGCCGCGCAGTTCGACGCGGTTGAAGCGCTCGCCCGGCGGCACCGTCAGGTCGTAGCGCTTGCCGCCTTCGACATAGACATTCCAGTCGGGCAGCTCGAAATAATCGTCGCGCCCGGGCAGCCGCGAGCGGTTGTAGACGCCCGGCCAGGTCGTCTCGGCAATGCCGTCGACGCCCTTCCACATCCATTGCTTGAGGTCCTTCGCATCGGCGAACTCGACCTTGCGGATGCGCGTGACGGGTGCGTCGAGCGGCGGCGGTGCGGCACGATCCCAGCCATAACGGTGCAGCCAAGCCTGACGCCGCGCCGCTCCGTCGGGCGCCGGCGCAGTACCGGGCTCGCGTTTGTCGGCGAGCGCCAGGATGTCGCCTTCGCCGAGCATATGATCATAGACGCGGATCTCATCGAGATCGCTGCCGCGCATGAAGTGATAGCGGCTCTGCACCTGATGCGGCGAGAGCACACGCCCGGCGAGGCCGAACTGGTCGAGCCCGGAATCGAGGTCGGCCTTCTGCTCCTTGCGCGCGACCGGCTTGCCGTCGACGAACAGCTGCACGCCCTTGGTCTCGTCCCACGCAAAGGCAATGTGGCGCCAGGCATCAGGCGCGGGCGGCACGTCGATCCGCCACGACACACGGATGCGCGAAAGATTGGCATCGGTGACGAAGGCGTCGAAGCCGTGCCCGTTCCAGTCGATGCGCAGGAACGCCATGTCCCAGCTGCTGTGATCGGCAAAGCCGACGCGGAAGATGTTGAACGGCGCCTCGCCGACCGGGGTGCGCGGCCGCCAAAAGAAGGCCAAGGTACCGCGTGCCGCGCGAATATTGCCCGGCGCCTTCCACGCGACATAGCCATCATCCTGCCACCGCGCCGCGCCGCCGATCGCGCCATCCGGCACCACATCGACGCCGCTGCGGAAGTTGGGCAGCGGATCGCCCATGGCGAGATCGGCGGTCAGGCTCTTGTCGGCCGAAACGCGGAACAGCAGCCCGGTACCATCCTGCGCGACGGCCGGCGACGCGATGACGAGCGCCAGCACCGCGCTCGCGGCCAACAAGCGGCGGGCGGCGGTACCGGTCATTGGCAAGCCCTCAAAGGTCGCTGTGGACACGCGCGAGGCGCGGCGACAACAGGTGCACGCTGAGCAACGCCAGGAAATAGGCCGCACCGGCCAGCGCGAACAGCGGCGTATAGGTGCCCAGCCGCTGCAGCACGTCACCGGCGTGCAGCGAGAACAGCATCCCGCCAAGCGCGCCGAGCGTGCCGCCGATGCCGATCACCGACCCGACGGCATAGCGCGGGAACAGGTCGGCCGGCAGCGCATAGACATTGGCCGAAAAGGCCTGGTGCGCGGCGGCGGCGAGACCGATGATACCGACACTAACCCACAAATTGCTGATCGAGGTGGCGAACAGCACCGGAAGCACGCAGATCGCGCAGATCAGCATGGTCAGCTTGCGCGCGCGGTTGATCGAGGCGCCGGCCGCGATCATCCGCCCCGACATCCAGCCTCCGGCGACGCTGCCGAAATCGGAGATGATGTAGATCCCCGCCAGTGCGATCACCGCGGTCGGGCTGCTCCAGTGAAGGAGGTCGAGGCCATATTGCTTGCCGAGATAATCGGGCAGCCAGAACAGATAGAACCACCAGATCGGGTCGATGAAGAACTTGGCCAGCGCGAATGCCCAGGTTTCGCGCTGCTTGAACAACGTCCACCAGCTGACCTTGATCACCGGGTCCTTCGGGTCCTGTTCGATGAAATCGACTTCCGCCGCGGTGACGGCGCGGTGCTCGCGCGGGTCGTCGCGGAAGAACACCAGCCAGGCGATGACCCAGACGACGCCGAGAATGCCGGTCGCGACAAAGGTCCCGCGCCAGCCGATCATCGGCACGAGCAGCCACACCAGCAACGGCGCGGCGATCGCTCCGACATTAGACCCGGCGTTGAAGATGCCGATCGCGAACGCGCGCTCGCGTGCCGGGAACCAGCTGGTCACCGCCTTGATGCCGCCGGGGAAATTGCCCGATTCGCCGATGCCGAGCCCGAAGCGCGCCATGGCGAACTGGGTGACCGAATAGACCCCGCCATGCGCGACATGCGCGATCGTCCAGATCACCACCGCGATGGCGTAACCGAAGCGCGCGCCGATCAGGTCGACGACCTTGCCGAAGCCGAGATAACCGATCGCATAGGCGGTCTGGAACCAGAAGACGATCGCGGCATAGTCGTTTTCCGACCAGTGCAGATCCTGCGAGAGCAACGGCTTCAACAGACCGATCATCTGGCGATCGACATAGTTGATCGCGGTTGCCGCGAACAACAGGCCGCAAATGACCCAGCGATAGCGGCCGACCCGTGCCGCGGCGGCGCTAACTCCGCTGGTCCCGTTCGTCGCCATCGTCTCTCTCCTGAGTATCGGCCTCTAACGGGCCTTGATCGTGCTTTCGACCGACAGCCGGTCGTCGAACCGCGCCGCGACATGGTTGCCGGGCACCACCGGATGTACGCCGGTTACCGCGCCGGTGGAAATCCATTGTCCGGCGGCGAGCGCGATGCCGCGCTGTGCCATCAGTTCGAACAGGAAGCGTGCCGCGCCGAACGGCCCGTCGAGCATCGTCGCCGCCGTCGCCGCGCCGATCCGCGCACCGTCGATCCACAGTTCGACCGGCCAGTGATTGAGGTCGGTGTCGCGCCATTCGACAATTGCCGGGCCGACGATCAGGCCGTTATTGTTGCCGAAATCCGAAATCGTCACCGTCGGACCATGGTCGTTGATGCCGGGAAAGGGCGAGCTGGCGATCTCGATGCCGATATGCACCGCGTCGATCAGCGCGCGCGCCTCGGCCATCGTATAGCTGGTCTTGGCGGGATCGGGTGCCGCGGCGATGCGCAGCAGGAACTCGGCCTCGGCCGCGGCGAACCCGCCGGCGAACACCGGCATCGCCAGATCGGCGCCGTCAGCGATAAAGACATGGTCGGCGAAAATCGGCCCGGCGAGCCGATCGATCTCGCCGAGCGGCGGGTTGATCCGCCCGACCTTCCAGCCGGCGATCTCACCGCGTGCCAGGCCGATCGCGGCATCCTGCACGGCATAGGCGTCGGCCAGTCCGGCGGGCATGTCGCCGGGATAATCGAGCAGCGTCGTCCCGTCGCGGCGTGCGTCGACGAACGAGCGCGCGATCCGCGCGATATTGTCGTTGCCATGGTTGTTCTCGATTGGCTGCACCGCCAAGACCCCTCCCTCGCGCTAATCAGCGTCGTTGCGCGTTGCGTATGGGAAACCGGTGTCATTGACAAGCGCCGTAACGATCACGCCGCGCCATCCACCGCGATATCCCCGTTGAATGCCGCTTCGGCGGCCTTCTCCAGTGCCACACAGGCTTCATCATCCTGTTGCAGCGCATGGGGAATTCCCAAGCCGGCCGCGATCAGCCGCGCCATCGCCGCGCGCGGCGTGGCGCCCGCCACCGCCGCTACCAGCGACTCGGCGGCCGGATCGACGATCGCGATGCCCGCCGCGCTGCGTTTGATCAGGAACGCGACCCAGCAACCCAGCGCCATCACGACATGCCGCGGCATACGCCCGGCGCGGCGGTTGGCGAGCAGCGTGTCGCCGAGCCGGTAGGGCAGCTTCTGCGAGCCGTCCTGCGCGATCTGGTCGAGCCGGTGGACGATCGCCGGGTTGGTGAAGCGCCGCAGCACCGCCGCACGATAGCCGTCGAGATCGAACCCCGGCACCGCCGGGAGCATCGGCATGATGTCGCGGCGAATCATCGCGTCAACGAAGCCGGCGAGTTCGGCGTCGCGCATCGCGTCGGCGACGCTGACATGGCCGCGCAGCAGCCCGGCATAGGCCAAGGTCGAATGCGCGCCGTTGAGGATGCGCAGCTTGGCCTTTTCATAGCCCGCGACATCGCTGGTCAGCGTCGCGCCGACCGCAGCGAGATCGGGGAAGTCGGCAACACCGACATCCTCGATCACCCATTGCACGAACGCCTCGCGCTGCACCGGTGCGCGGTCCGTCACGCCGAGCGCCGCCGCGACATCGGCGTATAACACGTCGTCGGCCGCCGGCGTGATCGAATCGACCATCGTTGAGGGCACGCGCACCTCACCCGCGATCCAGTCGGCCAGCGCCGGGTCGGTGGCGCGCGCAAAGGCGACCAGCGCGGCACGCAGCTTGGCGCCGTTGTTGGCGAGGTTGTCGCACGGCATCGGCACGAATGGCGCGACCCCGGCGCCGCGTCGCACCGCCAGCCCGGCGGCGATCCAGCCGACGACGCTGCGCGGCACCACCGGCCGGGCGAGATCATGGACGATATCGGCATGGGCAAGGTCGAGCGTGCCGTCGGCGGCGAGGCAATAACCCTTCTCGGTCACCGTGCTGGTCACCACCCGCGTCGCCGGATCGGCGAGCAGCGCGCGCGTCGCGGCACCGTCCTCGGAGCCGAGAAAGCGGCGATGCGCGTCGATCACGCGCATCCCCGGTTCGGCATCGCGGATCGCCAAAGTGTAGAGCCCGTCCTGCGCGGCCAGCGCGTCGATCGTGCCGCGGCTGCGCATCGATACCGCCGCGATGCCCCAGCGTGGGTCATGATCGAGCAGGCTGTCGACATAGGCGGCCTGGTGCGCGCGGTGAAAGGCGCCGGGGCCGAAATGGACGATGCCCACCCCGCCGACAGCGCGGCCGCGCGGCGCGGCGATTCCGGCGGGCACCCCGGCAAGCGTGGCACGCGTCAACAAGGTCACAGCGTCACCCCACGCTTCCAGATCGCGATCTCGCGTTCGCCATTGCGCTCCGCCGCGGTCTCGGCACCCGATGCGATCGCCGATATCCGTTCGAGCAGGGCGCCCTCGGCAGCATCGAAACCCTGGTCGAGCACGCTGCCGGCGTCGAAATCGATCCAGCCGGGCTTGCGCCGCGCAAGGTCGCTGTTCGACGATATCTTGATCGTCGGCACCGGAAAGCCGAGCGGCGTGCCGCGCCCGGTGGTGAACAGGATGGCGGTCGCCCCCGCCGCCGCCAGCGCGGTCGACGACACCGCATCATTGCCCGGCGCCTCGAGCAGCGTCAGCCCCGCGACGGCGATCCGCTCGCCATAACCGATCACATCGGCAACCGCCGCCCTGCCCGCCTTCTGCACTGCGCCGAGCGACTTTTCCTCCAGCGTGGTGATGCCGCCGGCGACGTTGCCGGGCGAGGGATTGTCCGACACCGGCTCGCCATGGTCGATGAAGTACTGTTTGAAATCGTTGACCAGCCCGACGATGGAATCGAACACGCCTTCGTTCGCCGCGCGGTTCATCAGCAGTTGCTCGGCACCGAAGATCTCGGGAATCTCGGTCAGAATCACCTGACCGCCGGCCTTCGCAACGCGGTCGCTGATCCGCCCGACCAGCGGGTTGGCGGTCAGCCCCGACAGCCCGTCCGACCCGCCGCATTTCACACCGAGCACCAGCGCGTCGAGCCCGACCGCGCTACGCTCGCAGCGCGCTGCCTCGGCCAGTTCGGCGACCAGCGCGGCACCTTCCGCCACCTCGTCGCCGCTCAGTTGCGTCACCAGCGTGCGGATCGCCGGTCGGCGCCATGCGGGCACGGCCTCGAGCAGTGCCTCGATCTGGTTGTTCTCGCAGCCCAGCCCGACGATCAGTACGCCACCGGCATTGGGGTGGCAGGCGAGCGACGCGAGGATCGCGCGCGTGCCGTCGAGATCATGGCCGAGCTGCGAACAGCCGAACGGGTGGGTGAAGGCATGCACGCCGTCGACCGCGTCGCCCAGCGTCGCGGCGGCGCGGGCGGCGATGCGTTCGGCGGTGCGCGCGACGCAGCCGACCGTCGGCAGGATCCAGATCTCGTTGCGCGTGCCGACCCGACCGTCGGCGCGGCGGTAGCCGAGGAACTGCGGTGCCGCCCCGGGGCGCGCGATTGGCGCCGCAGCGGGTAGCGCGGGCTGATAGCGATAAGCGAGCGTCCCGGTCAGCGCGGTGGCGAGATTGTCCGAATGGACATGCTCGCCCGGCTGAATCGCACGCGTCGCGCGGCCGATCGGCGCGCCATATTTGATCAGCGCTTCGCCCGCCGCGACCGCCGCCAGCGCGACCTTGTGGCCGCGCGCGACATCGCCGCGCAACGCCACCTCGGCGTCGCCGACCGTCACGCGCTCGCCGTCATACCCGTCGTCGAGCAGCGTCGCGACATTGTCCGCCGCGTCGATCCGCAATGCCCTGGCCGTCATCCTCGCCCAATCATGGTAACCGGTATCATTCCCTGCGCCGGATCGAGCGATATCGCAAGACTGGTCGCAGGGCCACCACGTCGCTATGCCTGCGCGATGCGCAAGACCGGCCAGCCGACGATCAACGATGTGGCCCGCATCGCGGGCGTCTCCAAGAAGACCGTCAGCCGGGTGATCAACCGCTCGCCGCTGCTCAACGAGGAAACCCGCCGCAAGGTAGAGGAAGTGATCGAGGGGCTGTCCTACATCCCCAACCCGCAGGCGCGCGGGCTAGCGCTGCGCCGCAACTTCCTGATCGGGCTGGTCCACGACAATCCCAACGCCCAGACGGTGATGAACGTCCAGCAGGGCATGCTCGAGGCGCTGCGCGGCACCGAATTCGAGATGGTCGTGCGCCCGGTCGATCGCGGCTCGGCGACGATGCTCGACGATTTGCGCCATTTCCTCGAACGCCAGCGACTGTTCGGCGTGCTGCTGATGCCACCGATCAGCGAGAATGACAGTGTCGCCAAACTCTGCGCCGATATCGGCTGCCGCTATGTCCGCATGGGCTCGGCGCCGCTCGACAAGCCGGAGAATATGGTCACCTCGAACGATCGCGAGGCGGTACGCGAGGCGACCGAACACCTCATCGCCCAGGGCCATCGCCGCATCGGCCTCGTCGCCGGGCCGCACGGCTTCCGCTCGGCGCTCGAACGCCGGCTCGGTTTCGAGGATGCACTCGCCGCCGCCGGCATCGCGCTGCCGCGCAGCATGGTCGCCGACGGCAACTATACGTTCGATTCGGGGCTGGTCGCCGCCGAGCGCCTGCTCGACGTGATGCCGCGCCCGACCGCGATCCTGTCGTGCAACGACGAGATGGCGGCCGGCGTGATCCACGCCGCGCGGCAGCGCGGTCTCGACATTCCGCGCGACCTGTCGATCATCGGCTTCGACGACACCCCGATCGCCGCGCATGTCTGGCCGCCGCTCACCACGGTGCGCTGGCCGATCGCCTCGATGGCGCGCTCGGCCGCGCTCAAGCTGCTGTCGGGCATCGATGGCGACGAGGGCGAGGACAAGGTCGAGGAACCCTCGGTCTTCCTCTCGACGCTGATCCGGCGCGGCTCGGTCGCGCCGCCGGGTGCTTCTTAAGCCCCTCCCCTTCAGGGCTACCAGATTCACACATTGGTCTGGTATCCGAGGGTTTGGATTGCACGTTTAGCGGCCTGGATTTCGAGCCATCCGTTGAGCATGACGGCCGGGCCGGGTTTTCCGTAGTAGCCGGTCCATCCGCCGAGGCGAGCGCAGACCCATGCGGCATAAGCGAGCGAGCCCTTGGGATGAGGGTTTTTCTGACGCTCGGTCTTGCCTTCGA
>NZ_JAXOJP010000055.1:0-18613 GCF_036663795.1 Parasphingomonas halimpatiens | reverse complement strand
CGACGATCTATGGCGCGCCGTCGGCAACATCTGCGATCTCTACACACCCGAGGAATGCTGGAACTTCCTCAAACATGCAGGATATGCGTCAGATTAAACGCATCGCGCTCTAGCGCGAAGGTGCCCGGCAGTCGCACGAAGAACAGGCCGAGGCCGCGCCCCGCGCGAATGTCGCGCGCAACCACGCCGACGACGCGCTGATCCTCGGGTCTGACATGATATTGCGTCGGCGTGGCCAGGACCACGTAATCGGCATCGAGCATGCCACGCGGGAAGCCGTCGCGCCGGTCGATGTCCTGCGTCACGGCGATGTGCGGGCAGAGCTCGGGCTGCATGTCGCGGCAGCCCATGGCGAGGATGCTCGAGTTGATCAGCTGGGAGCTGGCGGCAACATAGACTTGGTCGGGCTTGAGCGCCGCCAGTGTCGCGAGCAGCCGGCGCAGCATGTCGAGATCCGGGCGGACAAGCGGCGCGAAGCGCGCCCGCGGCAGCAGCGGGCCGGCGCCCAGCTTGCGAAGACGAGAATAAGGTCAGCGAACTCGCAACGACGATCGCGAGAACCGCCGCGATGCCCACCGCACGCCAGCCGGGATGCCATACCGCCCCCCATAACGCCGCGATGACCGCCGCAAGCCCGATTCCCGCGGCGGGCACCAGCAGATAATAATGCTGCACGCTGAGCAATGTCTGCACATGCGTGAACAGGCCGAAGGCGAGCGCGAACGGCATCAGTGGCAGCACCGGCACGGGGGTATATTCGCTCACTGCGATCGAGCGCCTGATCTCGCTCAGCCCGGCGAGGCTATCGGACCGCAGCAGCGCGCCGAGCTCCTGAGATTGCAGCCAATAGGCGGCCCAGTCCCAGGCATGGATGAAGCGCTCGGCCGACACATAACCAACCGCCCACGCATTCGCCGCCAGCACCAGCAGCAAGGCGCCGACGAGGCACAGGGTGACGCGGAGGTTGCCGCGGGCAACCAAGCCGCGAAACCCGGCGCGCGAAAGCATGCGAGGCGGGTCTCAAGCTACCATAGCAAAAGGACTTCGCTCCCCCACGATCCATGCTCTCCCGAGACATCGGACCGCTGCCCTTACACGTCGCGCGCCCGCCTTGCCTACCGTGCCGATCGGCCGCTTCGGCGAGCGGGAACGGCCTTGGTGAAATCTGAACCGCTAGCCATTCTCTCCCTGACTTCCCCGGCGAAGGCCGGGGCCCAGTTGGGAGACGCTGCGACGGACGTTGCCGCTCACCAGTTCCGCCATCCCGACTGACCCCGGCCTTCGCCGGGGAAGTGAGGAGAAACGTGGCGCGAGGCGCGATCGGTCAGACTTGGTGCAGGCCGCTCTACACCGCGTCGAGCAGCTCGACGACCGGCGGGCCGGCAAGGACGGCGCCGAGCAGCGGGCCGGCGGCGCGGAAATGCGCGCTGACGCGGTGCGCCTCGACCGCGGCCTGATCCTGATAGAGTTCGAGCACCTTGTAGGTCGTGTCGTTTTCGCGGCTGCGGCACAGCTGGTAGAAGACGTTGCCGGGCTCGTCCGCGCGGACCTTCGCCGCAAGGTCGGCGAAGATCGGCTCGAAATCGGCCTGCTTGCCGGGCTGGACGGTGATGGTGGCAATGATGGCGATCATGGACGGGCTTTCGGCGGCGGGGAACGGACATCCATCATCGACCGAATAGGACCCGGCCGCCAGCGCGAATTTCATGATCTTGCGAGGATATGCTCGCATGCGGAAGGCGCCCGTCGGCGCGCACCGACCGCCTGAACATCGCGACGGTCTGCCTGCAGATAGCAGTATTATAACGCCCGCGAGGATGTCACCGGGCTAATTCGCCACGCTTCTGCGGCGCAGCGTCGGAATTACCGCCTCGACAAAAGCTAGCGAGCCATCATTATAGTACCGCATTACAGCAATGTTGCGTGCCACGGCGCCGCACTGTGGCTGTCTTTGTCTTGTAACGCTTCTCACATTCTATCCATTATGGATATTTTTCGTGTTCGGTGGAGAGCATCATATGAAAGTGAGCAAGAGACATGAAGAGAGCGACGCGGTAGCGACGATCGCCGCCGCGATCCGCGCGACCGCGCCCGACGAGGCACCCAGCGGTATCGTCTACAATCCGCTGTTCCACACGCTCGACGATGCCAGCTTCGCCTCGGCCGCGCCGGCGAGCGTCTCGCTCGGCGAACTCCGGCAGATCCTGTGGGAACTGGCGCAGGGCGCGCTGCATGGGCCGGCGCCGGTCGCGCTGCCGGCACTCGACCGCGCCGTCGGCAAAGCCGCGTGGTCGGGCGTGGTGCCGCTGGCGCTGGTCGACTATCGCTTCGAGGCGGTCACGCCGGCGGCGCTCGAACATTACCGGGTCGGCATCCGCAAGGGTGACACGCTGGATCTTGGCGAGATCGACAGGGCGAAACTGCTCGAAGCGCGGCGCGTAACCTTCTGCCGCCCATTGATCGAGACGGTGCCGGACGGCGCCGCGCTGACCTTCAGCTTCGCGCACGCATGGCACGCCACCAACAGCGGCGCCGACCCGGTCGAGATCGTGCTCGACGCCGATGACGGGCACGGGCCGCGCTCGCTGCCCGCCGGCGCCACTGCCCATGTCAGCTACGCCTCGGCGGGCGACAAGCGCATCACCACGACGTTGCGCTTTGCCGATGGGCATGAGCGGACCACGCTTGCCACGCTCCATGTCAAGGCGCTGGCGCTCCCCCCGCCCGACTGGAGCAGGGAGATGCTCGGCTATCACGGCCGTGTCGCCGCTATCGGCACGATGAAGGTCTATTATGCGCCGGGCCGCCAGCATATCGCCCGGCCGCTGTTCATGTGGACCGGTTTCGACACCGGTGCGACGATGCTCGGCGGCGAATCGCTGATCGGGCAGTGGTCGGCAACCGCCGAGGATTTTCTCGCCGATCCGGATATCGCAGCACTGCTCGAGGCGGCGCGCAGCAAGGCCGGCTACGACATCGTCATCATCGAGTTTGCCGATACCGGCAAACCGATCGAGGCCAATGCCGCGATGGTCGCGGCGTCGATCCATTTCATCAACGGCCTGGCGCGCCAACGCGCGCCCGGCGCGATCCTGACCGGTTCGATGGGCGGCCTCGTGGCGCGCCTCGCGCTGCTCGACATCGAATTGAAGGAGCGGAGCGGCGGATCGCCGCACCATATCGGCAAGGCGATCTTCTTCGACAGCCCGTTTACCGGCGCGGTGATCCCGATGGCGGTGCAGTGCGCGCTCGACTATTTCGCCGGTACCGACGAGGGCGCGCGCGAACGACGCGACAAATATCTCGATGCCGCATCGGCGCGCCAGATGCTGGTGCAGAAATATGCCGCTGGCTGGCATCACACCCATGTGCCCAAACCTGACCGCGCCTTCGGGGCGCTGCAAAGCCTGTTCCACACGCTTGGCGACTGGCCGCAAAAGACCGAATGTTTCGCCGCGACCAGCGGCTCGAGCAAGGGCGTCGGCCAGCGCAACGATGCTGGCAAGCCGCTGAACCCCGGGGACGAGATGTTGTTCGTCAAGCGCGGCGATGGCGGCTCCTGGAAGGCGGACGCGCGGTTTTGGGCCATGCCCAAGTCGCCGCCGAGCGAGCCGGCGGGCTTCAAGATCCTTCATGCCGGACGCGTGCTCTGGGATCCGAAGAGCGCAATGGTGCGCAACACCCAGCCATGGGACAGTTGCCCCGGCGGTTGGTACGATGCGGTAAGGCAGTTCAAGGAGCGCGGCTCGTGGACCGACTCTGACCTCAAGACGTCGAACACCTGTTTCGTGCCAACGCTGAGCGCGCTGGCCATACCGATGCAGACCGGCGACCTCTATCGTGAACCCAAGCCGGAGCCGGGCAAGCCGTTCAAGGCGGTCTATCTGTCACCCGAAAATACCCAGCACTGCAAACTGACACCCGGCGTGACGGGGTGGATCAAGGAGATGCTCGACATCCCGAAAGGATGATTTCGTGCCGCTGGAACGGCGTGCCTGACATCGGGATCGGTGACGCTGCTCTGACGAATCTTTCGCGGACCGCTTCGCGCTCAGATCCGGGAGCCGCTTTTCAGCGCGCTGCTATTGGATTGACTTAGCCGTGGCGTAGCGGAGCGACGTCGGCGGCGCGCGACGCGTCGCTCTCGCCGGTCAGCGCTTCGCGGGCACGCGCGCCGTACATCAGCGACAGGTCGAAATGTGCCGCGGCAGCCACCGGGTGGTCGGTGCGGATCGCCTGGATCGCTTCCTGCTCGGCGCGACGGAGCAGGAAGTCGGGGTCCTCGTTGCGCATATCCATCGTCGATCTCCGGCATGGGCCTGTGGTGCAAGGTCGGTGGCATCTGATGAAGACTCGGTGATGAACACCAGCTAGACAGAGTTGCCCTTCGCGACGGCGCGTGGCGCGGATGCGTTGTGCGGCGGCTGATGGCCCCAACCGTGGCGACGCGTGGATGGCCTTGCGACCGATTTCTCGGTAGCGCGGTCGCGACGGCGCCAGCGGGCGCGCAGCGAGGAATACCCATGAACCCGGTCTATGCCGGCCTCGGCACGACGATCTTCGAGGAAATGTCCGGCCTGGCTCGGGCGCATGGGGCGATCAATCTCGGCCAGGGCTTTCCCGATGGCGACGGGCCGCGTGATGTGCGGCAGGCCGCGGCGGACGCGCTGCTCTCGGGCTCGAACCAGTATCCGCCGATGATGGGGCTGGCCGAGCTGCGCGCGGCGGTGGCGACGCATTATGCGCATTACCAGGCGCTGCCGTTCGGCGCCGACGACGTACTGGTGACCTCGGGCGCGACCGAAGCGCTGGCGGCGGCGATCCTCGCGCTGGTGTCGGACGGCGACGAGGTGTTGCTGATCCAGCCGAGCTACGACGCCTATCTGCCGCTCGTGCGGCGCGCCGGCGGGGTGGCGCGCTTCCTGTCGCTCGCACCGCCGGCATGGCGGCTGACCGAGGCGGCGGTGGCAGCGGCGTTTGCGTCGTCGCCCAAAGTGGTGATCTTCAACAACCCGCTCAACCCGGCGGGGCGTGCGTTCGACACGCAGGAGGTCGCACTGCTCGCTGCGGCGTGCCGCCGCCACGGCACGATCGCGCTGTGCGACGAGGTGTGGGAGCATGTCCGCTTCGACGACCGCCCGCACCATCCGCTGATCGCCGAACCTGGCATGGCCGAACAGGCGATCAAGATCGGCTCGGCGGGCAAGATCTTCTCGATGACGGGGTGGAAGGTCGGTTTCGTCATCGCCGCCCCTGCCCTGCTCCAGCCGATCGCCCGCGCGCACCAGTTCCTGACCTTCACCACACCGCCCGCGCTGCAGTCCGGGGTCGCCTATGGCCTGGGCAAGCCGGATGCCTGGTTCACCGAGATGCGCGCCGGCTATCAGCGCTCGCGCGACCGGCTCGCGGCGGCGCTGCGCGATGCCGGGTTCGTCGTGCTGCCGAGCGAAAGCACCTATTTCCTGTGCGTCGACCTCGCCGCTTCGGGCATCGATCTCGACGACCGCAACTTCTGCCTGCGCGCGGTGGAAGAGGCGGGCATCGCGGCGATCCCCGTCTCGGCCTTCTACGCCGAGGATGCGCCAAGCAACGTCGTGCGGCTGTGCTTCGCGAAGGCGGATGCGGTGATCGACGAGGGCGCGCGGCGGCTGGCGGCGTTTCGGCAGGCGCTGGTGGGGACGTAACGCCCGCCGACGTTTCATGGTGGATCGGATTGCCGGGTGCGGCGTTGTTATCTCATCGAAAAACGGGAGATGGACGATGACCAACAGCTCGAACAACCAGGGCACACCCGAAACCAAGGGCAGCACGCAGGGCGCGACCGCGAACGATCGGCTCGACCCGGTCGTGCAGCCACCGGTCGATCCCTCGACCAACCAGCAGAGCAACACCGAGGGCGATGCCGACAGCAAGGGCGGCAAGCCGAAGAACGCGTGACGGCGGGCGGCGGTGCGGTTTGCCTGCATCGCCGCATGCCGGGGACACGCCATAGCCGGCTTCCGGCCCGCATCGCTCTTGCTCCAAACCGTGCCTCGTTTCATTCAACGGGCGGACGACCGGCGGGAGTCATATGCGGCGATTCGCGAGGGCTGTTGTTTCATGCGCGCTGCTTCCGCTGCTGCTTGCGGCTGCGCCGGCATGGGACCCGGCGCCCTGGCTCGCCGATCTCGGGCAAATCCGCACCGCGATCGACCGCGATTATCCCAATCGCGACTGGCTGACCGTCGAGCGTGAGGTTTCGCTCGATCGCTGGTTCGATCGTGCGGCCGGCGCGATCCGGGCAAGTCGCAACGACGCGGACGCGCGCCGCGCGCTGGACCGGTTGATCGAGCGTTTCAAGGACGGCCATCTCGCGCTGCACTGGCCGGCCGCCCCGGACGTCACCCCCCCACTGACGAACGCGGCGCCCGCGACGCCGATGAGCGTATCGGCATTCTGCGCCGCACGCGGCTTTGATGCCGGACAGGTCTCGGCGGGGACTGCCGCAGCCTTGCCTGGATACCGTGGCATTGACGGTGGCGGGCCGTTTCGCGCGGGTCTCGTCGGCACCGACGCTTCGCGCGCCGGGGCGAGCATCAGGGTAATCCGGGTCGGGGTGTTCTCGCCGCAAGGCTATCCCGCGCTGTGCGAACAGGTCGTGGCCAGTGCGCGTATCGCGCTCGACAAGCCTTGCGATGCCGGGTGCGAGGAGCGGCTGTCGAGCGACGCCCATGGCCTGATGACGCGTGGCTTGATGCAGACGGTCGAACGGCTGCGCGCCGCCGGCGCGCAGGTCCTGCTCGTCGACCTGACGCGCAACGGCGGCGGGATGGAATGGGCCGAAGCCGCGGCGCGGATCGTGTCGCCGGTGCCGTTGCGCTCGGCCCCGATCGGGGTGATCCGGGGCACCCGCTGGGTCGATAGCTGGCGGCAACGCGCGGCATGGTTGCGCAAGGAGGCGCGGCACGCATCGCCGGCGGATCGTGCCTTGTTGATCGACGTTGCGCGACAGGCGGACGGGATAGCGGACGGACTGGCGCCCTGTGCCGCGCCTTCATGCTCGCCGCTGGCCAAGGCCGGCTTCGCGACCGGCCCGCTCGCGACGTTGCCGGCGGGTCGGCTCGCCGGCCGGACCTGGGCGGCGGGCGCTTTCAACGCCGCCAAATTCCCGTATCGCGACAGCGTGTGGCAAGGGCCAGTGATCGTGCTGGTCGATGACGAAACATGGTCGGCGGCGGAGCAATTCACCGCGCTGTTGCAGGACAATGATGCCGCGATCGTGATGGGCACGCGCACCGGTGGCGCCGGTTGCGGCCATCTCGACTTCGACGAACCGATCACGCTGGTCCATAGCGGGGCGAAACTCGAAATGCCCAACTGCGCCCGTTTTCGCAAGGATGGCAGCAACGAGGTCGGCGGCATCGTGCCCGACGTGCCGACCGGCGTGCGCTGGAACGACGGGCCCGGCTATGCCGCGCGGCTGACCGCCGGACGACTGGCGGAGGCCGTGTCGAAGGCACAGGCGCTGGCAAGCCGCCGAGAACGACGCCGGGCGAGGGCGGAATAGGGCGACACTGGATCACGCCGACCGCACGCGAAACCACCCCTTTCCGCTAGCCACGCCTTACCCTGCAGAGCCACGCGCCAGCGAGGTCATCGATCGCATCATCAGCACCGGATCGCCACCGGCAGCCAGCGCGGCGGGGCCGACGTCGAACAGCAGGTGGCGCCGGATCGCCTCCGGCACCGATCCTTCGGGCGCGATCGGATGGGTCGCAAGCAGTTCCTCGTAACGCGCCTCATCTGCCGCCGGATCGCCCGACAATTGGCCGACGCGTTCGAGCAGGCAGGCGGCCGCGACCGGCACGCCGCCGGCATCCGCCATGCAGGCCAGGGTCACGCCGTCGAGCACGTCGATGCGCGGGCGGTGGACACGGTTGAAGATCGCGAAGATCGACGAGCCCACGACCATGTTGGTCGCGCAGCAGAACATCTGGTCGCCGACCGCCATCGACCAGCCCGATACGCGGCTGGAGAAAAGCCCCATGCGGAAGCGCAGCGGGCCGTCGGCGGTTGGCTCCATGACGACGTGATCGTGGACGAACTTGCCGGGGAATTCCGGGCTGGGCCGCGTCGTGCGCCAGAAGCCGGCGAGCGCGGCGCTGGCGCCGCCGCTGGCAAAGGCCGCCTCGCGCAGCTTGGGCAAGGCGAGCCATTCGGCAAAGCCACCCGGCACGCCGCTTTCCGCCTCGGCCGCGGGCACCGGCACCGTCACGCCGAAGCGCGCGGCGAGTGCGGGCAGATCGAGCTCCCAGTCGAGCATGGTGAAACCGGGATGGCGCGCAGCGATGGTCTGGGTCAGGCGGGCGAGATTATGGTCGGACGGGGTCACCGCGCCCGAGCACCAGCGACTGACCAGCGACTTGTCGACGCACGCATCGGCCGCGAGCCGACCGCCGCTGATCGACAGCGCCTTGAGCACCAGCCGGAGCCGCTCGGCGAACTCTTCCCGCTTCATGGGTGGCGAGTAGTCCATGAAATCGCCGCGAACGCAACGTTTGCCTGCAACGGTTGCACAACGCGGTGCATCACGGCGTGCGCCGTTGCACCTCCCGCCGCTGTGGGGTGCCGGCTAATGGCCACGGCGTCGCGCCGGCACCTTCAGACCGGCGACCGGGAGCAAGGGAATTCTCATGTTGAAACAGACGATCGCCGCCGCCGGCCTGTGCCTGCTGGCGCTGTCCACCACGCCACTGGCCGCGCAGACGCCGGCCGGCACGCAATGCCAGTCCGCGCCGCAGGGCGTGGATACGGTACGCCCTGCGCCGGGCGACGGCACCGGCTTGAAAGGCCATGTGAAGGTTTTCGACGGCGCCACCGCAACCACGACGGGCGGCGTTCGCGTGGCGACCGGTGACATCAATGGCGACGGCGCGGCGCAGTCCTCCGGCCTTCCCAACGCCAAGCTGTCGGCGCGCAAGACCGGCGGCGACGGTGCCGCAAGCCAGTCGTCGAACAACCTCAAGCAGCTCAGCCTTGCCACCAACACCTGCAACTGAGCTTCCGCTCGCATGACATATGGGCGCCCCCGGTCTCCGTGGGCGCCCATAATACATTGAATCTGAAGAGCTTTTTTGCATCCGAGACTGGAGCGATTCCACGAACCGCCGTAGCGCCGGCGAGCAGCACCTCGCTAGTGCCGCAGGATCCGCTCAAGCGCGCGGCCCTTGGCGAGTTCGTCGATCAGTTTGTCGAGATAGCGGATCTCGCGCATCACCGGGTCCGCCACATCTTCCACGCGCACGCCGCAGACGGTGCCGGTGATCTGGACGCGCGCGGGGTTCATGTGCGGCGCCTGGGCGAAGAAGTCGGCGAAGCTGGTTTGTTGCGCGAGCTGATCGGCCAGCGATGCCGCGCTGTGCCCGGTCAGCCAGCAGATGACCGCGTCGACATCGGCGCGGCTGCGGCCCTTCTTCTCGGCCTTGGCGACATAGAGCGGATAGACGCTCGCGACGCTTACGGCATAGATACGATGGTTCGCCAAGGCTCCCTCCCCTGCGTGCGATCGCTCGCACCGACATCAACGATCCGCGCGCGTCAGGGCCGCCTCCGCCCAGGCGACCGGCGTGGCAGGCGCGGCGGCGCGGCCGGGCGCAGTGCGGGCGACCAGCTCGACGATGCGCACGCCCCGGACGTCGGCGTCGATGCGCCAGCCGGCCTGCCCGGCGGCGCGGACCGGCGAGCGAGCGAGCAGCCGGCCGTCGCCATAGACCGCGAACGACACGCGTGCCGCGCCGCCCGGCGCGGAATCGTCGACGCCGACCAGCGCTGAGAAATGAGCGAACCCGGCGTTGCGCACCTCCAGCCGGGCATTGGCGAGCACGCCGATGCCGCTGTCAAAAGGCGTGCCGGCGATGCGGATCGGCTGGCCATAAGGCGCGCGGTCGGCCTGCGCCCCGCCCCAACCGCCATATTGCGGGAACTCGCCCGCGCCGCGCGTACCGACCCAGGGCAGGATCGAGCGATGGATCGTCGGATCGGGCTGTGGCACGACGACACCGTCGACCGCCGGGTTCACGCGGCCGGTCTGTTCCGACAGATAGAGGCCGTTCGCCAGCCGGCGCGTGCCGGCCGCGCGGAACACCAACGTCTCGTGCGGGGCGAGGGTGACGGCGGTCTCCCTGGTGAAGCGCGTGCGCTCGCCGCGCCACAGATCGGTCAGCGCGACCGACGCGTCGTCGCGAAACTTGAGTTGCGCGGCGGTCAGCACGGCGGAAACGGGGGTGGCGCCGCGATTGACGATCGCCACGGCCTTCTCGCCCGACGCCAGCGTCTTGACGAAAGTCTGCACCTCGTCGGAATCGAACGTCAGCACCGCCTGGTTGCCGGCGGGGTCCTGGTTGAGCGCGACGATGTCGGCATTGCCGAGCAGCGCGAGCAATGCGGGCGCGGCGTGGCGCAGGTCGTAACCGATGATCAGCGGCGCATTGACCATCGCCCATAGCGCGAAATGCGACCGCGCCTCGACAAGGTGCGCGGCATCGAAATCGCCGGTGCCGACGAACAGCATGTCGGGGTCGTTCCACGAACCGGGATGGGCATAAAGCGGGCGGCGCGACACCGCGTCGAGGTTGGTCAGCATGCGCGACCAGCTCGGCTGGATATCGTCGCTGGTGCGCGAGCTGTTGCCGACTTGCTTGCCCCAGGCGCGGACATCCGCCGCGCCCCACAGGCACAGCGCATAGTGATAATCGCCTAGCGGGCGATAGCGCCGCAGCGCGGCGCCGACCGCCTCGAAGAGCCGCCGCGTCGCCGCGATGTCGGTGCGGGCGAGCGACTGCATGTCGACCAGCGGCGGCAAAGCGCGATAGACGCCGGCGCGGACGCGCGCGCTGTCCTGCCCCAGGCCGCGAATGCCGCAGCCATCGACCTTGATCAGGTCGAAACCCCAGTCGACCATATAGACGCGGATATCCTGCTCGACATGGCCGTACAGGCCGACCTCGCGCTCGGCGAGGCTGCCCTCGGGCTGGTTGCGGAAATCAGGGGTGTAGATCTGACCGCAGGAATTGCGCCCGATATCGGAATAGATCCCCGCCTTGAGCCCCATGGCATGGAGCCGATCGACCAGCGGGCGGAAGCTGGTGTCGCCACCGGGCAGCGCGGCGGAGGGGAAGCGATCGGCGCGGACGACGAGGCGACCGTCGGGCTGACGCCGGCGGAGCCACCAGCCATCATCGATATCGACATAACGATAACCCAGCCGTGCCAACCCGCTATCGACCAAGGCCTGGGCCGAACCGAGGATCTTTTCCTCGTCGATGTCGCTGTTGAAGGCGTTCCAGCTGCTCCAGCCCATCGGCGGGAGCGGCGCGCTGCCGCCGGGATCGGCGCTCCAGCGGCCGGTCGGGGTGAGCGGATCGGCGGCGGCCGCCGCCGGCACGCCGGCGGTGGTTGCGAGCAGCAGCGCGGCGAGCGCGGCGCGCGCGCCTCCAGCCCTGCCATCGCGCCTGTTGGGCATCATCCGCCTCCTCCCCGTTGCGACGAGGTTACCGGAAGAGATGAGGCGGCGGAAGACGATACTGGCGGCGCCCGGCCTGTTCCTCCTGTTCCTCCTGTTCCTCCTGTTCCTCCTGCTCGCATTTTTTTTGCTCTGTTCCGTTGGACAGCGCGCGCGGCAATGTCGTGGTTTTGCAATGCCATGGCACCGGGTGATGATGGCGACTTATGTCCAACTTATCAGGTACCGATCAGGACAACGGAACAGGCGGGAACAGGGCGAAACAGGACCTGTTCCGGGCGCGAGCAGGGGCGCGCGGCGCGGGTTCGCCCGCGGGCGACGATCATGTTTGTGGACGACGATGAGAAGTAGCGGCGCGACGGGCGCGGTCAGGCGCCGTAGCAGGATGCGGCAAAGGGTTGAATCGGGGCGTGGCGTGGGCTTGCTCTGTCCGCCCCCCCCCCCCCCGTCCCGCGCGAGATCGTCTACCGCCGAGAATGACGCGGAAGTTGGTGTCGCTCTTTCATCACCATGGGCGGTGTCAACGTAACCTCATGGCGGCAAGACCCGCGAGGCGTCGATCGCGGCGGGCGCAGCGCGGGCCGGTCGGGTGGCTGCGACCGGTGACCGAACGCCGGCAAAGACGCGCGGTGTCGCCATCGTCCTATACGTCTGGCGCGGATTCACGGCATCTCGCGGGCGGGAGGGGCGTGCACCTGTCGCGCGGCCTTTTCACCGGCGGCCGTGCCGCCACCCGCAAGGAGGACATCGTGATACTCTCGCTGTTGCTCACCCTCGCCGCCGCCCAGGCCTATGGCCCCGACACCTGCATTTCCGGCTATGTCTGGCGCGAGGCGGTGCCCGACGACCATGTCTGCGTCACCCCGGCGGTACGCGCCGAAGCACGCGCCGACAATGCGCAGGCGCGCTACCGCGTCAGCGCGACGATCCACCATTCGGGCCCGGACACGTGCCGCAACGGCTATGTCTGGCGCGAGGCGACACCCAGCGACCATGTCTGCGTACTGCCGCGCGTGCGCGATCAGACCCGCGCCGACAATGCGGCGGCGCCCTCGCGCTACGTTTCGCAATAGCGCGAGCGGGCGGGCGGGCGGGCGGGCCGCCGGTACAAACACCCGCCCAGCCTTACATATCGCGCAACAGCGTCAGGCCCGCGCTCGTTTGCAGATGCAGCACCGCGTCGATCAGCGCGATGCGCGCCGCGCATTGCGCATGGGCGGGCCCGTGGCGGTCGAGCGCGTCCGACAAGCGCGCGCGCGGCAGGCCGGTGCGCTTGCCGATCTGTGCCATCACCGCGCCGGGGATAATGAAGCTGCGCGCGGGCGGTGCCGCCGGCAGACCGCGATACGGCATGTCGAGGATCACGCGCCCTTCCAGCGTGGTCATCCGCTCCTGATAATCATGGTCGAGTGCCGGCGGCGGCGTCTTGCCATCCATATAATCGGCGCACGCCGTGCCGCCGCGTTCGTCGAGCGCTTTGAGGCGATGCGCCTCGATCTGGCGATATTCCTCGAGGTCGTCGCGTGGCGCCCGGTCGAGATTGGCGGCGAACACCGCGTGCAGCCATTCGACCGTCATGGTGGTGAAATAGCCGGGCGTGGTGTCATCGCGACGCGCGTCATTCCAGCGCTGCTTGAGCGCGGCATAGAGGGTGGGATTCCACCGCGCGACATCGGCCGCGCTGGTATCGGGCAGGACCTGCTTCAGCGCCGGGGCAAGGTCCAGATCGACGTTGCGCAGCGAAACGCTGTCGGGAAGGAAGTCGACGACGCCGGGCCGTCGCGGCGGCTGCTGCGGGTCGGGCGGCGCGAGCATGACGAGACCGAAGAACGCCGCGACGACGAGCACGGCAATCGGGCCGATGATCCATTGTTTGCGCTGTTCGCGCCGCTGCGCCTGGACTTGCCAGTAACGCACCCGGCCCTCGTTCAACTCGTTCAGCAAGGGCGGAAAATATTCCCGCAGCGCCTCGATCAGCGCGTTGACGCGCGGCACGGTCAACAGCCCGCGCGGCGTGTCTGTGTCGCCGGTGCCGGTCAGGTCGCGCCAGGCGCGATGATGTTCGTGCGCCGGGTTCTGCAGATCGGCACGGAACTGCGCGACGCTGTCGAGCACATGGTGGCGCCGGCGCGAATCGTCGGCATAATGGACCAGCGCGTCGATGACCTGGGGCTGGCTGAGCTGCCCACCGCGATTGCGCCAGCCGAACTCTTCGATCGCGCGCGGCAGCAGCGGGTCGGAGTGCGGTGTCGTCGTGCTCAGCACGTGGAGCCAACGGTCTTCCGCCGCAGCGCGGAAGGTGAGCTGCTGCATGCGCGGATCGGCGAGGATCGCTTCGAAATGTTCGAGCATCCGCGCCGCGGTGTCGGCATCGGGCGGTCTCCCGTCCCCCGGTGCCGAAAGCATCGCGACCAGCGTCGCATAATGAGCGTCGATGCGGTCTTCGGGCGACGGCGATGAGAGCGCGGCGGGCGGCGGATCGGCCGGGTAGGCGGACGCCGGCGCAAACGCGTCGTCCGCCGGCCCTTCCGCGTCGGCGGCGACCTCGGGCGGCGGCGCCGTGGCCGAGCGTGCGAGGCGCACCGCCAGTTCGCGCGCCTCGCGCAGTCGGGCGAAGCGCTCGAGGTCCGCGTCCGGATCGAAGCTCTTGAGCATCGCCGCATAGGCCGAGCGGATCGCGCGGACATCGTCGGTCGGCGCGATGCCGAGCATTGCCCACACCCAATGCGTCACAGGTAGCGCTCGCCCTCGAGCTGATCGAGCGCCGCGGTCAGCTCGTCGCGCAATTTGGCGATCGCACGCGGTTCCTGCTGGTCGAGCGCGCTTTCGAAGGTGCCGATCCAGTGGCCGATCATCTCGCGCCGCTCGCCGACGAAGCTTTCATAACAGCGCGTCGCCCGCGCCATCAGCGCGGCGTTGGCGCTCTCGTCGCGCGGATGGACCTTGAGCGCCGCCAGCGCCGCGCGCCGCTCGGCGAGTTCGATCTCGCTTGGTGCATAGACCTCGTCGACGATGACGAGGTTCTGCTTCATGCCCGTGCCGACGATCTCGACATCGACCTCGAGCAGACCGCTGGTGTCGTAGCTGAAGCGACAATCCACCGCGACATGGCCGCGCGGCCGGGGCGGCACCGCCATCGGCAGCGAGCCGAGCCGGACATTGCCTTCGACGAGGCGCGCCTCGCCCTGGAAGATGTTGAGCGTGATCGTCGTCTGATTGTCCTGCGCGTTGGAATAGCGCCGTACCCGGCTGGCCGGGATCGGCGTATTGCGCTCGATGATCGGCGAGAAGATGCCGCCGCGCACCACGCCGCGCGCATCCTGCTCGTTGACCTCGACGCCGAGTGTGAACGGACAGACGTCGCTCAGCCGGATCTCGTCGAGCGCCGCGTCGCGCGACAGCAGGCCGGCCTGCACGCCGGCGCCGAGCGCGACCGCCTCGTCGGGATTGACCGTCATGTTGGGAAAACGGCCGAACATGCGCGTGATGGCGCGGCGCACCACCGGCATGCGCGTCGAACCGCCCACCAGCACGATCTCGCTGAGGTCCTCGGCGCGGATGTTGCTGTCGCGCAGCGAGCGCAGCACCGGGTCGCGCAGCCGCGTGAGAAGCGGCTCGGCGGCTTGCTCGAACGCGTCGGCGGTGATCACCGCGCTGGTCTGCTCCTCGCCGGCGGTAATGGTGAAGGTGGCGCTGTCGGCATCGGTCAGTGCGCGCCGCGCGCGCTCGGCCGCGCCGCGCAGCAATTCCTGGCGGCGCAAGGCATCGATCGAGCGGAGCAGCGCGTCATCGAGTTGCTGCCGGGCGAGATCGATCACGATATCGTTGAAATCCTCGCCGCCGAGGCGATTGTCGCCCGCCGAGGCGCGCACCTCGATGATGCCGTCGAAGATCTCGACGATCGAAACGTCGAACGTCCCGCCGCCCAGATCGAAGATCAGGAACGGCTCCTTCTCGCCGCGATCCTGCAGGCCGTAAGCCAGCGCGGCGGCGGTCGGTTCGTTGAGCAGGCGACGCACCTTCAGGCCGGCAAGCTCGCCGGCGCGCTGCGTCGCCTTGCGCTGGCGATCGTTGAAATAGGCCGGCACGGTGATCACCGCCTCGCTGACCGGCTCGCCGAGCAGCGCCGCGACATCGGCCGCCAGGCTGCCGAGCACGAGCGCCGAAAGCTGCTCGGCGTCGAACGGGCGGTGATCGAGCATGACCTGTTTCGACGCGCCCATCAACCGCTTGAAGGTGACGGCGGTCGCGTGGGGATGGCTCGCCTGGCGATCGCGCGCGGCGAGGCCGACCAGCACATTGCCCTTGTCATCGATGCTCACCGCGGAAGGCGTCAGCACATCGCCCAGACTGTTGCGCACCAGCTCGGCGCGCCCGTCACGCCAGACGCTGACGGCGCTGTTCGTCGTCCCCAGATCGATTCCGATAATCAACGCAGCCCCCCGACATTGCGGGGAAAACTGCCCGATTAGCCGGCGGCGCGCAACAGCGGACGACAGGCGGATGCGCTTTCATTGCTGGAAGCGATGTCGTGGGCGTGCTGCGCCGCTTGCGCGCGCCGGCCGGTGGTGCCGGCAGCTATCGCAAGCCCAGCCGAATCCCGCCATGGTTGCTCCTTCACCGCGCGGAGGTGGCACGGCGTGCGGGCGTCGCGATCGCTGCGCATGCGGCCCGCCCGTGCGCGCATTGACGCGCGGCCGGATGCAACTAGGTTCGCGTCCATGACGAAAGGTGGGCGCCTGGTGCGGGGTCTCGGCAAGCTATGCGACGCGGCGGCGCTGATGGTCGCGGGCGCGTGACTGTTGGCGGTGTATCTCGCTTACGCGAATCCGCCGCTCGAACATGTCTTGCAGGATGTCAGGTCGAATTTGCTGCTGGCAATCTGGTCTTTCTGGATGCTCGGCTCCTTCTTCCGTCCGAAAGCGGCCAGCCGCAGCCTCAAATATCCGGCGCCGCGGTGGAGCGGCGCTTTCGTCGTCGTTGCGACGGGCGTTGCCGGCGCGATCTTCGTCGCGCGATCGTCGATCTCAACCAGCTATGTCGCCGCGTCCGCGATCATGGTGGGCACGCTCGTCAGTGCCGCGCTGGTCTGGCGGTTCGCGACGGTGCATGCCGGGGAAATTGGCGAGGCGCGGTTCGTGAACAACGCGCGCTGAACCGGCGGGGTTGCGGGCCGGGATACCGGATACGCGCCGGGTGCGGCATGGAATCGTGATGGTCCTTGGGGGAGGAAGGTCGATGCGGCGATGGATCAGGGCGGCCGGCAGCGCGGTGCTTGGCCTTGCGATGCTGGGCGCGGCGGGCGAGATGGAGACGGCGACCGTCACGATGGCCAAGGGCTATGACAGGGGCGCGGGCTTTGGCGTCGCCACCGTTCAGCAATATTATCTGCTGCCCGACGACGCGAACTGCAGGCGGCAGAAACGGCTGGCGGTGTTCAACATGATGACGGGCGCGAGCACCACCAAGCCGGTGCCGGCCGGGGCGCCGATCAACATCTATGCCGCGGTCGAGCGTGGCAACGCTTTCGCGCAAGGGGTGTGCCAGAATAATGTGATCTTCACGCCGCTCGCGGGCCACGCCTATACCGTGCTGCAACGATCCGTAGTGTGGGATTCGTGCCGGATCGAGGTGATCGACACGACGACGAACGCCGCCCCCGCCGACCTGAAGCAGGATAATTCGGTGGAGTGCATCAAGACGGCGAAGCCCAACAATTAAATATTGTGTCCGGGGAACTCACGAACCAGTATATCGAATGGCAAACGCCCAAAACCGAACGACCAGATTGCGAAGTTGGTGGGCGAATCGCGGCTCCCGGCGCGACAAAATACCATCTGACATTCGGCAACGCCTGCGGCTTGCTGACATTGAGAAAGTGACCTTTTTCAAGCGGGATGAACTTACCACGGACCTGATCTGCTGCGAGATCGAGGCGGCCGGGCAGGCATGGTTCTTCCATGAGGAGGCATCGGGGTGGGACGCGCTTCTCGAATATGTCGAGCAACTACCCGGCTTCGACGCCGTCTGGCGTGAGTCCGTTATGCAACCGGCATTCGAGACATGTGAAACGATCGCCTATACGAAGAAATGACGACGGCGGATCACGGTGATCGCGGTCACAGTGCGCATCACCCCGGCCGCCTCGGGGCATGCGGCGAATGATAAATGCACTGTCACCGGAATTCGGAATTATATCGGCCGAAGAGAATTAGGCCAGCGAGCGTACCTTCTTCAAACACCGTGCAGCGCTCGCGTCGTCGCTGCGGGGCGTTATGGAGGGGGTGGCGATTCCCCTCGGCACTTCTTACACTGCCCTTACACGGCGAGCGCACACGGAAACGGGCACCTTTCGATGCCCGCACAACCTATTGAAATAGTGCGGTAAAATTGGTCGGGGCGACAGGCGCGCCAAACTTTTTGCTATCTTACTGTTATTTTTGTATATCTTGAAGTACAACAAATCGTGTCGCCAACAGATTCGGGGCGAAAAGCGTAGGCTGCGATGGGCTTCGGAGGCACATTTTGCGACAATGAGATAAAGTGTTCTGACTTTGCGATAAGCTGTGTTGTCGCGACAACCTTGGGACGGCATCACCTCCCGCGGGCCGAAACGAAGGCTCTCAGCGGAACGCCACATCCGGAGACTATCGGGCGCGCGGAGAGCCATGGCTGCGTGCGGCTGACCAACTGGGATGCAGCGCGGCTGGCTCAGATGGTTTCAGTTAAGACTAAGCTGGTGTTCGAGGCTTAAAACTGAACCCCCCGAGTTTGTCGTATGGTACACTTTTCAGGAGTTGGAGCCTCCGACAAAGTCGGCGCGGTTCACAATCGGTCATGGGATAGACCCGTCAGTTCAAAGAATGATCTGCATCCTGTGGAGACCGGTTCCCATCGGACTAACAGCACCCGCAATCGCCTCCATTTGCGAGTCATCCGCGGTCGCTATCACTGCCTACCACCTGATGCCACGATGGTCTGAAAGAGCCCGCGCGCCTCTAAGAGCCTGATTCAAAAGTTTCTCAACTGATTGAGACTCTTGCGATTCTGCGGGTGATCATGCGGATGCTGGCGATGGTTGCCCATGCGGTCGAGCTTTCGATGGATCGTTCC